>NZ_CAMBNZ010000027.1 GCF_945869175.1 Limnohabitans sp. Rim8
CCCACATCGAAGCGGTGGCCATTGGCTTCATGCACGCTTGGGCCCACCCTGCACATGAAGAGCGCGCACGCGACATCCTGGCCGCCATCCTTGGGCCTCAGGTCAGCATTTGTCTGTCGTCGCAGGTGTGCCCCGAAATTAGGGAATACGAGCGTTTTTCGACCACCGTAGCCAACGCCTACGTACGCCCGTTGATGGGCAGCTACCTCCTTCGGCTGCAAGAAAGCATCCGCCAAAAAGGCCTGCTGTGTCCACTGCTGTTGATGATGTCTGGCGGGGGACTGACCACGCTGGAGCTGGCCGCACGCTTTCCGATTCGGCTGGTCGAGTCCGGCCCTGCTGGCGGTGCCATTCTCGCCGCACATCTGGCACGCGAATGCGGCTTGGACAAGGTCCTGGCCTTCGACATGGGCGGCACCACCGCCAAGATTTGCCTGATCAACGATGGCCAGCCTGAAAGGTCTCGCCGCTTCGAAGTCGGCCGGGTCTGGAAAAACCTCAAAGGCAGCGGTTTGCCCATGCGCATTCCCGTCATCGAGCTGGTGGAAATTGGCGCGGGGGGCGGCTCCATCGGTCGAGTCGATGCCATGCAGCGCATCACCGTCGGGCCATAATCCTGCGGCTCCGAGCCCGGACCGGCTTGTTATGGGCGAGGCGGCGAACAGCCTGCCGTGACAGACGCCAACCTGGTGTTGGGCCGCATCGACCCCGATCGCTTTGCTGCAGGCCGCATGCCGCTCGATGGCGCTTTGTCCAGGCAAGCCTTAAGCACCCACATCGGCCAAGCGTTGGGCATGGACGCTTTTTGGGCGGCAGCGGGCATGAGCGAGATGGTTGAAGAAAACATGGCCAATGCGGCCCGTGTTCACGCCATAGAACGCGGGCAAGACCTGGAGAACTTCACCATGGTGGCGTTTGGTGGCGCTGCGCCTTTGCATGCGGGTCGATTGGCTCAAAAGCTGGGGATCACGCGGGTGATGGTGCCCGCAGGTGCAGGCGTGGGTTCGGCCATTGGTTTTTTGCGTGCCCCCGTGGCCTTTGAAGTCGTGCGCAGCGATCTGTCGGTCTTGTTGAAGATAGACGCCCAAGGGGTCGAGGACCGTCTGCAGGCCATGCATGACGAAGCACTGGCCGTGGTGCAAACGGCCAACGCAGGCGCCACACTGCATGTGCTCAGACTGGCCGAGCTGCGTTATGTCGGACAGGGCCATGAACTGCGGGTGCGCCTGCCCCCGCCAAAGGACGGACCCATCGTCAGGGGCTCCCTCGAGGCGCTGGTGGAGGGTTTTGAAACCGCTTATGAACAAATTTACGGGCTGCGCATTCCCGATTGCGACGTCGAGGTGGTCACTTGGTCGGTCACCGTCTCTACCGAGCCCCAAGCAGCGCAAGCTGTCGCATTGCCACCCAGCATCCAGCAACGCGATGTCGTGTCAACACGCCCTGTTTGGGAGCCTGCGCTGGGCGAACAGCGTCCCTTCGGCTTGCACTGGCGCTTTGACCTGCGGACCCGAGAGCACATCACCGGGCCTGCCCTGGTGGCAGAAGATGAAACCACGATCGTGATCCCTGCTGGCTGGGTGGCGCGGCTCGATGAACAAGGCCATTTGATGATGGAGGTCCAAGCATGAGCACACAGATGCTGCACGCGATTCGCACCCAGGTGATGTGGAACCGTTTGATTTCCGTAGTCGAAGAGCAAGCGCAGGCATTGCTGCGCACCGCTTTTGGATCGGTGGCACGAGAGGCGGGAGACCTGTCAGCCGGCGTTTACGACACACAGGGGCGCATGCTGGCCCAGGCGGTCACAGGCACACCCGGTCACGTCAACACCATGGCGGTGGCGGTGGCTCATTTTCTGCAAAGGTTTCCTCTGGAAAGTCTGACCGCTGGCGATGTGCTGGTGACCAACGACCCGTGGATGGGGACCGGTCATCTGTTTGATTTTGTGGTGGTGACCCCCGTGTTCATGGACCAACGTCCGGTTGCCTTGTTTGCATCCACCTGCCACACCATCGACGTGGGGGGGCGCGGCTTCACGGCCGATGCCGCCTCCGTGTTCGAAGAGGGCACCTGCATTCCCCACCTCAAACTGGTGCGTGCCGGGACGCTCAATGAAGATGTGCTGGCCATCATCCAGGCCAACTCACGCAACCCCATTGAGGCAAGGGGTGACATCCTGTCGCTGGTCAGCAGCAACGAAGTGGGCAGTCGCCGCCTGATCGAGATGATGCGCGAGTTCAAACTGGCGCATCTGGACGCTTTGGCCGAGCACATTCTTGATCAATCGGCCAGTGCCACCCGAGAAGCCATCGCGCGGCTGCCCGATGGGCAGTGGCGATCTGACATGACCATTGACGGTTATGAACACCCCGTCACTCTGGTGGCTACCTTGCGCAAGCAAGGCGAACGCATCCAAGTGGATTACGACGGTACTTGCGCCGCCTCGCGAATGGGCATCAACTCGCCCAAGTGTTACAGCGATGCTTATTCGGTTTTCGGCCTCAAATGCCTGATTGCGCCCGAAGTGCCCAACAACGCGGGTTCTTTGGCCCCCTTCGAAGTGTTCGCCCCCGAGGGCAGCATCGTCCATCCCCAGCGCCCAAGTCCAGTCACGGCTCGCCATGTGATCGGACAAATGCTCCCCGACCTGATGTTTGGCTGTCTGGCGCAGGCCCTGAACGGCCAAGTGCCCGCCGAATCGGCAGGCAGCATCTGGGTGCTGGCCATGAGCCGGGATGCAGCGCAAGGCCCGGCCTTCAATGTCATGAGTGTCGGTCTGGGTGGCACCGGTGCACGGCCCACCAAAGACGGTTTATCGACCACCGCTTTTCCCAGTGGCGTAGGTGGCATCCCGGTTGAAATCACCGAGGCGCAATCACCGCTGGTCTTCTGGGAAAAAGCGTATTTGCAAAACTCGGGTGGCGCCGGGCAATGGCGTGGCGGCCTGAGCCAACGCATTGTGATTGGCACCCGGGACGCCCTGGGGTTTGAATGCTCGGCAGCCACCTTTGACCGCCGCGCCCACCCTGCCCGCGGTCGCAACGGTGGACTGCCAGGGGCACCGGGACGGGTCGAGATCCTGTCGGCCAGCGGCGATTTGCACCCCCATGAAGACAAAAGCACCATCCACATCCCCGATAGGGGCCGACTGTGCATTGAATTGCCCGGCGGTGGCGGTTTTGGCCCGCCCGAAAAACGCCCGGCAGCACTCCAGGCCCAAGACGAAATCAACCAATACGTTCGGTCTGACCAGGCCCCCCAAGATCTTTCACCCCTGCCTTCCACCCCACTCACCAGGAGATCCTTATGAAACTGCTCCAGCGCCTGACATGTTCATTTTTTCTGCTGTTCATGGCTCTGCCATGGCCCGCAAATGCTGCCGATTACAACGGCACGGTCCGCATCGTGGTGGGATTCCCGCCCGGAGGTGCCACCGATGTGGTGGCACGCATCATGGGCGATAAATTGCGTGTGATCATGAACCAGCCCGTCATTGTGGACAACAAACCCGGCGCTGGCGGCATGGTCGCCACGCAACAACTCAAGGCTGCTGCGCCAGACGGTGCCACGGTGATGCTGACCATCGACCACTCGCATGTGATCATTCCGCTGACCTTCAAGGCTCCCGGGTATGACCCGCTCAAGGACTTCACAGCCCTGGCTGGTGTCGCGAGTTACTACAACGTGATGGCACTGACCAGCGCCATAGGCGTCAAAACACCGGCTGAATTGGGTGCTTGGCTCAAAGCCAACCCGGGCAAGGCCAATTACGGCATTCCTGCAGTGGGCAGCGTGCCGCAATTTGCAGGGCTGCTGGTGGGTAAGTCGCTGGGTACCCCCATGGTGGCTGTGCCCTACAGGGGTGGTGCGCCCTTGGTTCAAGATCTGCTGGGCGGGCAAGTGCCTGCCGCCTTTTTGTCACTGACCGAATCCATCGAACACCACCGCAGTGGAAAAATGCATGTCATGGCCGTCTCGGGTACAACGCGCGCCAAATCGGCACCAGACATCCCCACCTTCCAGGAGCTGGGCATCAAGGGTGTGGACAAAAATCCATGGCTGGCATTTTTTGGCCCCAAGGGCTTGCCCCCAGCGTTTGTGGACCGCTTCAGCCGCTCGGTGGCCACCGCATTGGCCGACCCAGAAGTCGTTGAAAGGCTCTCCAAATTGGGCAATGTGGCCACCTATGCCAACCCGGCCCAACTGCAAGAATGGGTCAGCTCAGCCACCCTGCACTGGGGCCCGGTCATCAGGGATTCAGGGTTCGAGTTGCAATGAAAGTTTGACGCAAAGTCATGGGCTGCAGTTCGCCCATGACTTGGTCATTTAGGTTTTTATATGTACGGCAAACTCGCATGAACGTTGAACCAAGGCACTGAAGATCGGGTGCAGCGAGGCGGCCCCATTCAGAGAACTTTAGGCATCCTGAACGCCTGCGATAATCAGCAAATTCTAAAGTGCATCAGCGCTTTTCTTTTTCACAGCCTCTGGATCTACACCATGAACCGCTGCACTTTGGCCCTTTTCGGGCGTGCTTTGCTTTGCCTTGACTTCATCACCTCCTTGAACGCCGTGGAGGCCGCATGAGCAAGAAGGTCTTCATCAAAACCTTTGGCTGCCAGATGAACGAGTACGACTCGGACAAGATGGCCGATGTGCTGGGTGCGGCCCAGGGCTATGTGCCCACGCAGGACGTGGACGAGGCCGACCTGATTTTGTTCAACACCTGCTCGGTGCGCGAGAAGGCACAAGAAAAAGTCTTCAGCGATCTGGGCCGGGTGCAACACCTCAAAGCCAAGGGCGTGCTGATTGGCGTGGGCGGCTGCGTGGCCAGCCAGGAGGGGGCCGAAATCATCAAGCGCGCGCCTTATGTGGACGTGGTGTTTGGCCCGCAGACCCTGCACCGCCTGCCGGAGTTGCTGAATGAGCGCGAGCGCAAGCAGCGCCCGCAGGTGGACATCAGCTTCCCTGAGATTGAAAAGTTCGATCACCTGCCACCCGCCAAGGTGGACGGTGCCACCGCCTTTGTGTCGATCATGGAAGGTTGCAGCAAATATTGCAGCTACTGCGTGGTGCCTTACACCCGGGGCGAAGAAGTGTCGCGCCCCTTTGAAGATGTGCTGGTCGAAATCGCCGGTCTGGCTGCGCATGGCGTGAAAGAAATCACCCTGCTGGGCCAAAACGTGAACGCTTACCGGGGCAAGATGGGTGGCACGGCAGACATTGCCGACTTTGCCTTGTTGCTGGAATACGTGGCCGACATGCCTGGCATCGAGCGCATCCGCTACGTGACCAGCCACCCCAATGAGTTCACCCAGCGCCTGATCGACGCGTACGAGAAAATTCCCAAGCTGGTGAGCCATCTGCACTTGCCGGTGCAGCACGGATCGGACCGCATTTTGATGGCCATGAAGCGCGGCTACACCGCCATGGAATACAAGAGCACGATCCGCAAGCTGCGGGCAATCCGCCCCGACATGTCGCTCAGCAGCGATTTCATCGTGGGCTTCCCCGGCGAGACCGAGGAGGACTTCCACAAGATGATGAAGCTGATCACCGATGTGGGCTTTGACACGAGTTTCAGTTTTATCTTCAGTCCCCGCCCCGGCACGCCTGCGGCCAACCTGCACGACGACACACCGCACGCCGACAAATTGCGCCGCCTGCACCACCTGCAAGCGACCATCGAAGACAACGTGCAGCGCATCGGCAACAGCCGCGTGGGCACGGTACAACGCATTTTGGTGGAGCGCCCTTCACGCAAGGATACGACCGAGTTGGCCGGCCGCACCGAGTGCAACCGGGTGGTCAACTTCCCGGGCGGCCCCCACATGGACCGACTGATCGGTCAGATGGCCGATGTGCGCATCACCCAGGGCCTGTCGCACTCGCTGCGTGGGGAGTTGGTGATCCAGGACTGATCCGCTGGTTTTTTCAGGATTTGCGCCCAACTTCGCGGATGTAACGGCGGTAATCGCCATGCGCGATGGGCGTGCAACCGTCCACAGGACGGTTGTAGACATAGGTCTGCACAGACTGGCCTTGCAGCGGGCCACTGACCACCATCACTTCTTCGCGCCAGTATTGCGACGCGGCGCGGTCGCCGGGCACCATGTCTTCCACCGCATCCAGACGGGCCAAGTGCCCCTCGTCGACTGCATAGACCTCACCAAAGACCCGTCCGTCCCCGGGGGGCTGGTCTTGCAAAAAGCCTGGGTATCGGCCGACATCGACCAGCCGGCCCGCCACCTGGGCGTTAGCCAGAAGTTTTGCGCCGTTCATTTCGGCTTCCAGGCGCAAACCGGGCATCAAGGTGCCGTAAATGAAGAGTCGGTGCATCGAATGGCCGTTTGTAAAGGTCAGCGCGGCATGCCGGGGAAGCCCCCGCCGCCGCCCATCATGCCTTTCATGGCACCCATGCGTTTCATCATCTTCATCATGCCGCCGCCAGACATTTTTTTCATCATGTCCTGCATCTGCTCAAACTCCTTGAGCATACGGTTCACGTCTTGCACCTGAACGCCAGCACCGGCGGCAATCCGGCGCTTGCGGGTGGCTTTGATCAGCTCGGGCTTGCTGCGCTCTTTGGGTGTCATGCTGTGGATGATGCCTTGCTTGCGGCCAATGTCTTTCTCGACCTTGTCCATGTCCATCGCACCAGCCTTGGCGGTCATCTGGGAAGGCAATTTGTCCATCAGGCTTGACAGCCCGCCCATTTGCTTCATCTGCTGAATTTGGGCCAAAAAGTCATTCAAATCAAAACCGCCGCCGCTCTTGACATTGGCCGCCAACTTTTGCGCGGCTTCCATGTCCACGCCTGCAGTGACCTGCTCCACCAGCGCCACGATGTCGCCCATGCCCAGAATGCGTCCAGCGTGGCGCTCGGCGTCAAAGACTTCCAGTCCGTCGATCTTCTCGCTGGTACCCGCAAATTTGATGGGCACGCCCGTGATCTGGCGCACCGACAAGGCAGCACCACCGCGTGAATCGCCATCCAATTTGGTCAACACAATGCCTGTGAGTGGCAAAGCCTCGCTGAAGGCCTTGGCCGTGTTGGCCGCATCCTGGCCTTGCATGGCGTCCACCACAAACAGGGTTTCAACGGGTTTCAATTCAGCATGCAACGCCTTGATCTCGGCCATCAGGGCTTCGTCAATGGCCAGACGGCCAGCGGTGTCCACCAGCAGCACGTCAAAAAAGTGCTTGCGGGCAAAGTCAATGGCGGCGCGGGCAATGTCGATCGGCTTTTGGTCGGGGGAGCTGGGGAACCACTCGGCTCCAGCTTGCGCAGTGACGGTTTTGAGCTGCTCAATGGCCGCAGGGCGGTAAACGTCGCCCGAAACCGTCAGCACTTTCTTTTTTCGTTTTTCAATCAAGTGCTTGGCCAGCTTGGCGGTGGTGGTGGTTTTGCCAGCACCTTGCAAACCGGCCATCAGGATCACCGCAGGCGGCTGCGCCGCCAGATTGATGTCGGAAACGCCTTCACCCATGGTAGCGGCCAACTCGCGGTTGACCACGCCCACCAGCGCCTGGCCGGGCTTCAAAGAGCCCATGACCTCTTGGCCCAAGGCTTTGTCTTTCACCCGGGCGATGAAGTCGCGCACCACAGGCAAGGCCACGTCCGCTTCCAGCAGGGCCATGCGCACCTCACGCAACATGTCGGCCACGTTGGATTCGGTGATGCGGGCCTGTCCGCTGAGGGTCTTGACGAGGCGCGAGAGTTTGTCGGTCAGGGCGGAGGCCATGGGGGGTCCAGAAATAACCGGTTTACCGTGGTGGTGAAGCCCCTTTGGCGTCACCTGAAAGGATAAACTCGGACCCATGATTTTAGCGAGTCCCCCATTTTGGATGCTGCCGGCCACGGCAGTGGCTGCTTTGGCCTACGGCTTTCCAGCGCTGGCGGCCGGACGCATGAACGACAACCATGCGCGCCGCCTGCTCGGTCTGGCCTGGGTCGCTCACGCCGTGGCTTTGCTGAGCCTCTTGGCTGGTCCGGTCCGTTTTGGGTTTGCACCGGCCATCTCGGTGACGGCATGGCTGGTGGTGACGGCCTACATGGTGGAAAGCCAGTTTTTCCCCAAATTCAAAGCGCGATGGGCCATGGGGGGCTTGGGCAGCGTCGCTGTGGTGCTGGCTTGGTTTTTCCCGGGCACGCCCTTGTCGGCACAAGCTTCGGCATGGTTGCCATTGCACTGGGCTTTGGGTTTGTCGGCTTATGGCATGTTTGCTGCCGCAGTGGTGCATGCGTGGATGATGACGCGGGCCGAGCACGACATCCGAATGGCCCAAGATGCCGACAGCGGTTTGCCGCTGTTGACGCTGGAGCGACTCACGTTTCGGTTCGTCTCGGCAGGCTTTGCGCTGCTGACAGCCACCTTGGTGGCTGGCTTTTTCTTTGGTGAAGCCCTTTACGGTCAAGGACAAGGGCATTGGCGCTGGGATCACAAAACCATTTTTGCCATGTTGTCCTGGCTGACCTTTACGGTCTTGCTGATCGGACGCAGCCAATGGGGCTGGCGTGGTCGCAGAGCAGTCAGAGTCCTTTATATTGGCGCAGGTTTGCTGCTTCTGTCTTATGCAGGTTCACGTTTTGTCATGGAAATCATGTTGGGGCGCTTGGGATGAAATACCTGCTGATCTTGTTGTTGGTGTTGGTGGTCATCTGGGCCGTCAAGCGGGGACGGGCACCCAAGTCACCCCCAACTCCTTCCAAACCTGAGGCGTCCACACCCTCTGAAATGGTCACTTGCGCCCAATGCGGTCTCCATTTACCTCAAGATGAAGCCGTTTCAGGCCAAAAAGGGCTTTACTGCAGCACCGACCACCGGGCTGCCGCACATGACCGTAACCCGGTCTGAGTCGACCACGCGGCCCTATGCCCCTTGGTTTGACCTCTCCACTTTGGCGTGAAGGCTGGCATCCACAAGCCCAGTGCTTGGCATCCCCCAATTTCGGACTGCGCCCTGATGGGGTACTTATCGACCTGATCGTGGTCCACTCCATCAGCTTGCCCCCAGGCCAATACGGTGGCGACGCGGTGCAAAGGCTCTTCACCAACCAGCTCGACTGGGACGAACACCCCTACTTTCAAGGCATTCGGGGCTTGGAGGTGTCGTCCCACTTCTATATTCAACGCGACGGCTCGCTCTGGCAATTCATCAGCTGCAACCACCGCGCCTGGCATGCAGGCGCCTCTCAATACAGGGGCAAAAGCAATTGCAACGACGATTCGGTGGGTATTGAGTTAGAAGGCTTAGAGGGTGATCGCTTTGAAGACGCCCAGTACCAATGCTTGGCCAAGCTGTGCCATGAGCTCAAACAACACTACCCCATTGCCCATGTCGCAGGGCATGAGCACATTGCCCCTGGCCGGAAACTCGACCCTGGGCCAGGCTTTGAATGGCCACGCCTTCAAAAACTGCTGGACTTTCCACCTCAAGCCTTCCCTTGATCGTCGAATTTGGCGATGCGCCAAAAAATAATTTCGACCGACAGACTGACTCTTCCAGCCCATTGGACACGAGAAGGTCCAACCGACAGATTCCAGACATTCGCATGCCATCAAGGCGCGCTGCGGCAAAGTGCTTCACAAGCCATATGTGGCTTGAAAGAGCATCCACAAAGCCCATCAAATCAGGCCTCCCAAGCCGCTTTTTCAGAAGATGAAACGTGCTTGCCACCCCCCTCATTGGGTGAAGCACCGAGAAACTGACAAAACAGCCCGGTACACTACCTGTAGTGGCTTGTGCAGATGCCAGACACCAGATATAGTGTCCCATACAAATTTCCACCACATCATTGAGCGCCGGTTGGAGCGCTTTGCCCAGACCCCAAGACCCCATATAAAAACCATATCTATGACCATGCAAACAGACCTGAACATCGCGGCCTCATCTCCCGCTTTGATGCGCCAACCCGAAGCAGTTTCCCCAGGCACACCCAGCCTGCAAGCACTGACCCACTACCAGATCATTCGCCGCAACGGCGCAGTGGTACCGTTTGAGCCCAACAAAATCGCCGTGGCTCTGATGAAAGCCTTTCTGGCGGTCCATGGAACCCAAGGTGCAGCTTCGGCCAGCGTGCGCGAAGTGGTCGAAGAATTGACCCAAAACGTGGTCCGCGCTTTGGTGCGTTCACGTCCTGCTGGCGGTACTTTTCATATTGAAGATGTGCAAGACCAAGTCGAGCTGGGTTTGATGCGCAGCAGCAACCACGAAGTCGCTCGTGCCTATGTGCTTTACCGTGAGCGCCGCACCCAAGAGCGCGCCCAACACCAACAAGAATCAGCCCCCCAGCCCAGCACCCCCAGCTTGCATGTGATCGATGGTGGCCAACGCGTGGCCCTGGACCTCGATTACCTCAAAACCCTGATGGTCAATGCCTGC
Organism: Limnohabitans sp. Rim8; assembly: GCF_945869175.1. Taxonomy (GTDB): domain Bacteria; phylum Pseudomonadota; class Gammaproteobacteria; order Burkholderiales; family Burkholderiaceae_C; genus Limnohabitans_A. The sequence continues at coordinate 10,389 of NZ_CAMBNZ010000027.1, forward strand.
GCCGGCTTGGGCAAAGACGTGAGCCCCGAGCCCATCGTCGCCGAAACCATGCGCAACCTGTACGACGGCGTGCCCATGGAAGAGGTCTACAAAGCGTCGATCCTCGCTTCACGTACCTTGATCGAAAAAGACCCGGATTACACCTATGTGACCGCCCGTTTGCTGATGCACACCATTGCCAAAGAAATTTTGGGCAAAGAAGTGCCCCAAAGCCAAATGGCCGAGGAATACATCCATTACTTTCCACAATTCATCAAAAAAGGCGTGGACAACGAGCTGCTTGATGAAAAATTGTTGCAGTTCGATCTGAAACAATTGGCTTCAGCCCTCAAGCCAGAACGTGATCTGCAGTTCGATTACCTGGGCCTGCAGACCCTGTATGACCGCTACTTCCTGCACGTGCGAAAAACCCGCATCGAGATGCCCCAAGCTTTCTTCATGCGCGTGGCCATGGGCTTGTCGCTCAATGAAATCAACCGCGAAGCCCGTGCCATCGAGTTCTACGAGATCCTGTCTTCGTTTGATTTCATGTCGTCCACGCCAACCCTCTTCAACAGCGGCACTTTGCGCTCACAGTTGTCGAGCTGCTACCTGACCACCGTGCCCGACGATCTGGGCGGCATCTATGACGCCATCAAGGAAAACGCCTTGCTGTCTAAATTTGCGGGTGGCTTGGGTAACGACTGGACACCTGTGCGAGCCTTGGGTGCCCACATCAAAGGCACCAACGGCGAATCGCAAGGTGTGGTGCCTTTCCTGAAAGTCGTCAACGACACCGCCGTGGCGGTCAACCAAGGCGGCAAGCGCAAGGGCGCGGTCTGCGCCTACCTGGAAACCTGGCCCCTGGACATTGAAGAGTTTTTGGAACTGCGCAAGAACACCGGCGATGACCGTCGCCGCACACACGACATGAACACGGCCAACTGGATTCCCGACTTGTTCATGCGCCGCGTCATGGAAAAAGGCAACTGGACCTTGTTCTCGCCTTCTGATGTGCCAGATCTACATGACTTGTTTGGCCTGGCCTTCGAAAAAGCCTATGTGGCCTACGAACAGAAAGCCGAACGCGGTGAAATTCGCCCCAGTAAAACCGTGCCTGCGACAGACCTGTGGCGCAAGATGCTCTCGATGTTGTTCGAAACGGGCCACCCTTGGATCACGTTCAAAGATCCTTGCAATGTGCGCTCACCCCAGCAACATGTCGGCGTTGTGCACTCCTCGAATCTGTGCACCGAAATCACGCTCAACACCAGCGACACCGAAACCGCCGTGTGCAACTTGGGCTCTGTGAACCTGTCGCGCCACTTGAAAGACAGCGCCCATGGCAAAGTGCTGGACCATGACAAACTGAAAAGAACCATCACGATCGCCATGCGCATGCTGGACAACGTGATCGACATCAACTATTACGCCGTCAAGAAGGCCCGTGACTCCAACATGCGCCATCGCCCTGTGGGTCTTGGCCTCATGGGCTTCCAAGACTCGTTGTACGAGATGCGCACCCCTTACGCCTCTCAGGCGGCGGTGGAGTTCGCAGACCAATCGATGGAAGCGATTTGTTACTACGCTTATTGGGCCTCCACCGAACTGGCCAAAGAGCGCGGTCAGTATGCGAGCTATAAGGGCTCTTTGTGGGATCAAGGCATCTTGCCTTTGGACACTCTGAAACTGCTGGAGCACGAGCGTGGTGGTTATGTCGAAGTGGACCGCTCGTCCACACTCGATTGGGACTTGCTGCGCCAGAAGATTTCCACTGACGGCATGCGCAACTCCAACTGCGTGGCCATTGCACCCACCGCCACCATCTCCAACATCATCGGTGTGGACGCGTCGATCGAGCCTTGCTTTGGCAACCTGTCGGTCAAGTCCAACTTGTCGGGTGAATTCACCGTGATCAACGGGTACTTGGTGCGTGACTTGAAACGCCTGGGTCTGTGGGACGATGTGATGGTCATGGACTTGAAACACTTCGACGGCTCCTTACGCCCAATCGATCGTGTACCGCAAGAAATCAAGTCCTTGTATGCCACAGCGTTTGAAGTGGAGACCACTTGGTTGGTTGAGGCTGCTGCGCGTCGCCAGAAGTGGATTGACCAAGCACAATCGCTTAACATTTACATGGCCGGCGCATCGGGCAAAAAACTCGATGACACCTACAAACTGGCATGGTTGCGTGGTCTCAAAACCACCTACTATCTGCGCACATCCAGTGCCACGCAAGTTGAAAAATCCACCGTGAATTCGGGCTCGCACAATGCCGTTTCTTCTTCGGGTATGAACGCCGCTGAAACTGCTGCAGCAGCAGTTCAAGCCACCATGAACACATCATCTGCGACCGACGTCAAGTTCGTGGCCATCGACGACGTGGGCTGTGAAGCTTGTCAATGATTTGAAAAGCATTGCACTTTGCTGTGACAAGCCAAGTGCGATGCAATTGCACAACACTTCGCGTTGCTACGCATCGAAATAGTGACTCGTTTCTTTGAATTTCTCACGCTTGCTTTCATAATTTGAGAACTGGAATTTTTATGTTGTCCTGGGACGAACAAGTCAAACCCGCATCGCCATCCGTGCTGCCTTCTTTCACTGGCGCTGATGCACCGACAGCGTTTGCCACCGCATCACCTGCCGCAGTTCCCCGCCGCATGAATGCGGCAGACAAACGCATCATCAATGGTCAGACCGATGTCAACCAGTTGGTGCCGTTCAAATACAAATGGGCTTGGGAGAAATACCTAGCCACTTGCGCCAACCACTGGATGCCACAAGAAGTGAACATGACCCGTGACATCGCTTTGTGGAAAGACCCCAATGGTCTGACCGAAGACGAGCGCCGCATGGTCAAGCGCAACCTCGGTTTCTTTGTGACTGCAGATTCTTTGGCTGCCAATAACATCACGCTAGGCACTTACCGCCACATCACCGCGCCCGAGTGCCGTCAATTCTTATTGCGCCAAGCCTTTGAAGAAGCGATTCACACACACGCTTATCAATACATCACAGAGTCATTGGGCTTGGACGAAAGCGAGATCTTCAACGCTTACAACGAAGTCAAATCCATCCGCGACAAGGACGAGTTCCTGATCCCGTTCATCAACGTGATCATGGACCCGCACTTCAAGACCGGCACGCAAGAGACTGATCAAACTTTGCTCAAGTCCTTGATCGTGTTTGCTTGCTTGATGGAAGGCTTGTTCTTTTATGTGGGTTTCACCCAGATTTTGGCCTTGGGTCGTCAAAATAAAATGACGGGCGCCGCTGAGCAGTACCAGTACATCTTGCGCGACGAATCCATGCACTGCAACTTCGGTATTGACATGATCAACACCATCAAGCATGAAAATCCACAACTTTGGACGACAGAGTTCAAGGCAGAAATCAAGGAACTGTTCTTGCACGCTGTTGAATTGGAATACCGTTACGCCGAAGACACCATGCCCCGTGGCGTGCTGGGCATGAACGCGTCCATGTTCAAAGGCTATTTGCGTTACATCGCGAACCGCCGCGCCACCCAGATTGGTTTGGAGGCACTCTTCCCTAACGAAGAAAACCCTTTCCCCTGGATGAGTGAAATGATTGACCTGAAAAAAGAACGTAATTTTTTTGAAACCCGGGTCATTGAGTACCAAACTGGCGGGGCCTTGTCCTGGGACTGATTTTCTGAACACCCCTCGAATGTCCCCTCTCTACAAGCCACACGCCTCATTGCCTTCGGGCCGTGGGCATTGTGGCTTTTCTGCGTTCATGGTGTTGAGGGTTGCCTCAGCACCATGGATCGCTTTGTGCAATCCAACAAGCACCAAGCGTTCCCTTTCCGTTGAGTTCTCAACTTGATCAAGGAGAAAATCATGGCAACTGCAAAAAAAGTAGCGGCAAAAAAAGCTGCTCCCGCAAAGAAGGCCGTCGCGGCCAAGAAACCTGTCGCTAAAAAAGTAGCTGCAGCCAAGAAGCCTGCTGCTAAAAAAGCCGCTCCAGCCAAAAAAGCTGTTGCTGCCAAAACGCCAGCAGCTAAAAAAGTAGCCGCTAAAAAGCCAGCAGCCAAAAAAGCCGCTCCCGCTAAAAAAGCAGCTCCTAAAGCCGCAGCCGCTAAAAAGCCAGCAGCCAAAAAAGCCGCTCCCGCAAAAAAAGCAGCCGCCAAGAAAACAGCGGCCAAAAAACCAGCTGCTAAAAAGCCTGCTGTGAAAAAGGCTGCTAAAAAGCCTGCTGCAAAGAAGGCATCCAAAGCTCCCGCTGCTCCCGCTGCACAAACAACGCTGAATCCTCAAGCTGCATGGCCGTTCCCCTCGGCCGCCAAGCCCTGATTCAACCCCGTTCGACGCAAGTAGCGCAAAGCCCAACACTGGCAACAGTGTTGGGCTTTTTTGTGATCGCTCGTCTGCTCAGTGAATTGTTTGGGGCTGGAGAGATCAGGGATAAAAAATGGCCAATCGGTAGCCCAAAGGTTGCAAGCCTTCAGTAGGCAAAAGCAGCAGTTGGCCACTCCAGACTTGACCTGGCGCTAAGGCAGAGGGTGCATTTTGTTCGGTTGGCTGTAACACCCTGCGAACCAAGGTCTTGTCCTGCGCATCCAGCCATGTCAGCTCCAATGCGGGCATTTCCACAGTCTGCGGGGTCACGTTGCGCACAGACCAAAGCAAGGCCAGACCGCCATCGCGCGGTGTCATGCTGGAGTTTTCAATGACCACACCCTCTGGCACGGCCGGTGGCACCATCTCGCAACCTAGCAGGCGGCAGACCGATTCAAAAGGCTTGGCCAAGGACGGTTCAACCGCCATCAATGGGTAACGCCCAGCCCAAATCCATTGGAGGGCCAGTGCCAACAGAAGACTCCATACAACGACCATGGGCCAACCAAACGGTGATGGGGGTGTCAAAACGGCGGGCTGATCTTCAGGCACAGCATTGGGGGTCAACAAAGCACCAAAGGGCATGCCAAAAACCTCGGCGGGTGGCGCAGTCGGCGTCGAAGTCAAGGGCTGAGCTTTAAAGTTTGACAAAGCCTCTTCAAAAGCGGTGACCGCAGACTGCGGGGCAGACCTGTCTTCTTGCATGAGCAAGTCGTCAATGTCCAAGCGCTCGGCGGTTTTTTCCGTGGCCCAGGTGGGCTCGGGATTGCAAGCTTCAGGCACCCATTTCAAAACCAAGCCTGTGCTGTCAAACGCGTGTTGACATTGCCCGCAGCGCAACCAACCTTGCGCCACTTTCAGCTGATCTGAAACAACCGTGTAAGTCACACCACAAGCGGTACAGCGGGTGATCCATTTCATGGCGCAGTGACCCAGAGCTTAGGTGTTGTCTGGGATCAGGGCAAAACCGAGGTGGTGGTTGGCGATTGGGCGGTCATCAAAATCCAGCCGTCTTCGCTGTCAGCCACTTCAAGCGCAAGCCAAGGTGCATAAGCGGCTTTGAGTTCGTCGGCCTGACGCTCCAAAATACCGGCCAGCACCAAGGAGCCCGTGGGCACCACATGGGCGCAAAGCAATGGGGCCAAGACCTTGAGCGGTGTGGCCAAGATATTGGCCAAAACCGTTTGGTACAGGCCCTGCGCTTTGTCGGGTAACCCGGCTTGCAAGTGCACGTTGTTGGCGTGCGCGTTCAACTCGGTGGATGTCACTGCTGCATCGTCAATGTCCACCGCATCGATCTGTGTGGCCCCGTATTTGGCAGCCCCAATGGCCAAAATGCCCGAACCACAACCGTAATCCAGCACACGCTGGCCTTGAACGCCGTGCCGCGCAATCCAGCGCAAACACATGCGGGTGGTGGGGTGTGTGCCCGTGCCAAAGGCCAAGCCCGGGTCGAGTCGGATGATATGCCGCGCTTGTGCGGGTGGCTCATGCCATGTGGGAACAATCCAGAAATCAGGCGTGATTTCAACCGGTGCAAACTGCGATTGGGTCAAACGCACCCAATCCTGATCTGCCACCTCCTGCACGCCCAGCATCTGGCAAGCTTCAAAGAAATCTTGCGCACACAGCAAGGCGGCCGCTTCTTGGGCATGGGACTCTTGCGCAAACAGCGCCACCATGCGCGAGCGCTGCCAACCGTCTTTGGGCGGTGGCATGCCTGGTTCTCCAAACAAGGCTTGCTCGGCTGGGGTTTGGGCATCGGCATCTTCCACCGAAACGCTCAGGGCATCCAAGGCATCGAGCGCGTCGCTCAAGAGGTCCACACGATCTTCGGGACACAGCAAGCACAGTTCAAACATAGGAATTCAGCGCTTGTGCTGGCTCAGCCAGTGTTCCAAGTAATGGATGTTGGTGCCGCCTTGCATGAACTTGGCATCGACCATCAACTCGCGGTGCAAAGGCACGTTGGTGTTGATGCCTTCGATCACGATCTCATTCAAGGCTGTTTGCATGCGGGCCAAAGCCTGCTCGCGGGTGTCCCCATGTACGATCAATTTGCCAATCATCGAATCGTAGTTCGGTGGCACAAAGTAGTTGTTGTAAACATGCGAGTCGACACGCACGCCAGGGCCACCGGGCATGTGCCATGAGGTAACGCGACCAGGGGAGGGCGTGAACTTGAACGGGTCTTCGGCATTGATACGGCATTCAATGGCATGACCTCGAATTTGGATCTGTCGCTGGGTGAACGGCAATTTTTCACCCGCAGCCACCATGATCTGGGTTTTGACGATGTCGATGCCAGTGACCCACTCGGTGACCGGGTGCTCCACCTGCACGCGGGTGTTCATTTCGATGAAATAGAACTCGCCATTTTCAAACAAAAACTCGAACGTGCCCGCACCGCGGTAGCCGATTTTTTTGCACGCGGCCACGCAGCGTTCGCCAACCTTTTCGATCAATTTGCGCGGAATGCCAGGCGCAGGGGCTTCTTCGATCACTTTTTGGTGACGGCGCTGCATAGAACAATCGCGCTCACCCAAATAAACCGCGTTCTTGAACTTGTCGGCCAGGATTTGGATCTCAATGTGACGCGGGTTCTGCAGGAATTTTTCCATGTAGACCGCAGGATTACCAAATGCGGCACCGGCTTCTGCCTTGGTCATTTGCACCGCGTTAACCAAAGCGGCCTCGGTATGCACCACACGCATACCGCGACCACCACCACCACCGGCGGCCTTGATGATCACCGGGTAGCCCACGGATTTGGCAATGCGGCGAATCTGGACCGGGTCGTCGGGCAGCTCACCTTCAGAGCCCGGCACGCAAGGGACACCTGCGCGAATCATGGCCTGCTTGGCCGAGACCTTGTCGCCCATGATGCGGATCGACTCCGGGGTCGGGCCGATGAACTGAAAACCGCTTTTCTCAACGCGCTCGGCAAAGTCGGCGTTTTCGCTCAAAAAGCCGTAGCCAGGGTGTATGGCCTCGGCATCGGTCACCTCGGCCGCTGAAATGATGGCCGGCATGTTGAGGTAACTCAACGATGAGGCCGCCGGACCAATGCACACGGCTTCTTCGGCCAACTTCACGTATTTGGCTTCTTTGTCAGCCTCGGAATACACCATGACCGCTTTGATACCCAACTCTCGGCACGCACGCTGGATTCGCAAAGCGATTTCGCCGCGGTTGGCCACCAGGATTTTCTTGAACATGAAATCCCCGTTGGCTTATTCGACGATGAACAAAGGCTGACCATATTCCACAGCCTGACCGTTTTCACACAAGATTTGAGTCACGGTTCCCGCCTTGTCGGACTCGATCTCGTTGAGGATCTTCATCGCCTCAATGATGCACAAGGTGTCGCCTTCTTTGACCACCGAACCAATTTGAATGAACGGCGCAGCACCAGGACTGGACGAACGATAAAAGGTGCCCACCATAGGGGACTTGACAGCATGACCTGCGGGCACAGCGGGTGCTGCGGACACATCGGCCACCACCGCAGCCGGAACAGGCGCTGCCACCATCGCCACAGGGGCCACTTGCTGCATCGCCACGGGCGCGGCAACGCCCATGCTTTTGACAATGCGAACTTTGCCTTCAGCCTCAGTGATCTCGAGTTCCGAAACGTTCGAATCGGACACCAAGTCAATCAGTGTTTTGAGTTTGCGCAAATCCATAAATCCTCCAAGGCTTTGAACACATGCGATGAATCGAATTTACACTAAATTTCATCAACTGCCCTCGAAATTGACATTACGCATCACAAAAGAAGATCTAACGCACAGGTTCTCTCGGCTTGCATTGCCCGAATATTCATTCCCAAGCAAGACTGACTCGACCGGTGTTTTCAAGCCTTCACCGCGCGCCATTGAGCCAAATCATCGGGCGTGAGTTGCCCCATCTTTTGACGCCAAATGCTGCCATCTGCCTTGAAAAATACCGTAAAAGGCAAGCCGCCAGCGGTGTTGCCCAGTGATTTGGCCAAGTTCGTACCCTCCAAACCAGCCAACCCCACGGGAAAACCCAAGGGTTGCCGCTCCAGGAAGCGGCGCACGGCACTGGGCTGGTCAATCGCCAAGGCCAGAACTTGGTGACCACTGGCTTCATTGTCACGCCAGAAGGATTGGATCATGGGCAACTCTTCGATGCAGGGGGGACACCAAGTGGCCCAAAAGTTCAGCAAAAGGGGCTTGCCCTTGAAACTGCCCACCGACAGCCCCGCCCCTGCTGGGGTCTCAAACTGTTGGGCCCAAACCGGGTGGCTGTCGGCGCGGTCCACGGCTTGTGGCTCAAAACGCCACAAAGCCACGCCCACACCGGCCACAGCTGCCGCCGCACCCGCCCCTAAAACCAAATTACGCCGATAGGCACCAGAGCTTTGATTGTTCATGCTGAGATTCTCCGTCATGCCGCCAGCAAGCGCTGAAGCGCCATCCAATCGCCTCGCGGCGACCGGCCTTGGGTGTCAGGCAAGAGCGCGCCGCGCAGATCGTCCAAATCGTATATGCGCAGGTGCACGCCCACATGCTCATTGAAGGGCTCGCAAAAAATATGCAAACTCAGCACATCCACATCGTCCCCATGCAGGCCGCGCACCGTTTGGACTTCGTAACGCTGGTTTTGGTTGATCAAGGCAATTTCAGCCGACTTGGGGTCATCGCAAAACAAGGCCAAATCGACATCGCACAGGCGCGTGGCCCAACCTTGCCAAACCGCCCCACCCAAATGCGGGCGAAATTCGGCCAAGCGTTGCATCCAGACCTGCGCCAATTCACGCAAAGCCCGCAACTCGGCAGGCTGCGTATCGGCACAAAACAGGGCGATGTAGTCGCGCACCTCTGCCTCGACCAGGTCGTTGCTGGGCAAAGCACTGCGGGCGGGCAGGCCCAGCTCTTTGAGGGCTCGGTGTTTGGCTGGTCCAAAGGCCAAACCTTCTTCCACCACCAAACGGGCCGCGGTGACGGCAATTTCAAGGGCAACATCGTTCATGAGAGGCGATTGTGCCCTTAGAAACGGATCATCCTGTCCTGCATACGCCCACAAGTTGCTCCAGCGCAGCCCTAGAATCTCAACCCATGCATATACATATATTGGGTATTTGTGGCACCTTCATGGGGGGCTTGGCCGCGCTGGCCCGTGAGGCAGGGCATCGGGTCACGGGGTGTGACGCGGGTGTCTACCCGCCCATGAGCGACCAGTTGCGTGCTCTGGGCATCGATCTGATCGAGGGCTTTGACGCCGACCAGATGACCCTCAAGCCCGACCTGTACGTGGTGGGCAACGTGGTCAGCCGCTCCCGATTGCCAGATGGCAGCGCTAAATTTCCTCTGATGGAGGCCATTCTCGAAGCCGGTGCGCCTTACACCAGCGGTCCGCAGTGGTTGTCCGAGCATGTGTTGCAAGGCAGGCATGTGCTGGCGGTGGCCGGCACCCACGGCAAGACCACCACCACCTCCATGCTCACTTGGGTGCTGGAGCAGGCGGGCTTGAATCCCGGCTTTCTGATTGGTGGGGTGCCTTTGAATTTTGGCGTCTCGGCGCGTCTGGGCGGCGACCATTATTTCGTGATCGAAGCGGACGAATACGACACCGCCTTCTTTGACAAACGCAGCAAGTTCGTGCACTACCGTCCAAGAACAGCCGTCCTCAACAACCTGGAATTTGACCACGCCGACATCTTTGACGATCTGGCCGCCATCGAGCGCCAGTTCCACCACCTGGTGCGCACCGTGCCCGGCACGGGCCGCCTGGTGATCAACGGCCTGGAAGAAAGCCTGACCCGCGTACTGTCCCAAGGCTGCTGGAGCGAAGTGCGAAGTTTCGGAGCGACCGTGAGCGATTTTGTGGCCGAAGGCGCGCCGTCGGACTTCAAAGTCCTACAAGCTGGCCAATCGGTCGCCGAAGTGCAATGGGCCATTGGCGGTGTGCACAACCAACTCAACGCGCTGGCGGCCATCGCTGCAGCCGAACATGTGGGTATCGGGCCTGCCATGGCAGCTCAAGCCTTGGCCACGTTTGAAAACGTCAAGCGCCGCATGGAAGTGCGCGGGACTGTGAACGGCATCACGGTGTACGACGACTTCGCCCACCACCCCACGGCCATTCGCACCACCGTCAACGGCCTGCGCCGTCAAGTGGGCGAAGCGCGCATCCTGGCCATTTTCGAGCCGCGCAGCAACACCATGAAACTCGGCGCGATGAAATCCCAGTTGCCTTGGAGCCTGGAAGAGACCGACCTTGCATTTTGTCATTCGGGCGGTCTGGGCTGGGATGCAAATGCAGCCCTGCAGCCCATGGGCGCACGCGCGCAAGTGGGTGCCAACATAGACGAGGTGATTGCGCAGGTGCTGGCCCATGCCCAACCGGGCGACCACCTGCTGTGCATGAGCAACGGGGGCTTTGGCGGGATTCATGCCAAGTTGTTGTCGGCCCTCAACGGCTGATCGAGCGACGCGCCTTCACCGCATCCGACAGCACCTGCAACACGCCTACGCTGTCGTCCCAGCCGATGCAGGCGTCGGTGATGCTCTGGCCGTAGGCCAGTTTCGTCGCATCGTCCTTGCCGGGGGTGAACTTCTGGGCACCGTCCAGGATGTGGCTTTCGACCATGACGCCGAAGACCTGGCGTGAACCGCCGCTGATTTGGGCAGCAATGTCTTTGGCCACGTCGATTTGACGCTCGTGTTTTTTGCTGCTGTTGGCGTGGCTGCAGTCCACCATCAGGGTAGCAGGCAACTTGGCGGCTTCAAGCTCTTTGCACGCCGCGGCAACGCTGCCCGCGTCGTAGTTCGGGGCTTTGCCGCCGCGCAAAATCACGTGGCAATCCTGGTTGCCCTGAGTCTGGACGATGGCGACTTGACCGTTTTTGTGCACCGATAAAAAGTGGTGGCCACGGGCGGCCGCCTGGATCGCGTCGGTCGCGATCTTGATGTTGCCGTCGGTGCCGTTCTTGAAGCCGATGGGTGCCGACAGGCCAGAAGCGAGCTCGCGGTGCACCTGGCTTTCGGTGGTCCGGGCACCGATGGCGCCCCAACTGATCAGGTCGCCAATGTACTGGGGCGAGATCACGTCAAGGAACTCGCTGCCTGCGGGCAGGCCCTGGCGGTTGATCTCGATCAGCAACTGACGCGCAATCCGCAAGCCTTCATCGATGCGGTAGCTCTCGTCCAGGTAGGGGTCGTTGATCAAACCCTTCCAGCCCACGGTGGTGCGGGGCTTTTCGAAATACACGCGCATCACGATTTCCAGGCTGTCGGCATATTTTTCGCGCAAGGGCTTCAGGCGCCGGGCATAGTCCAAAGCGGCGGCGGGGTCGTGGATCGAGCAAGGGCCAATGATGACCAGCAAACGGTCGTCCTGGCCGTGCACGATCTTCTGAATGGCTTGACGGGTATTGGCGATCAGGGTTTCCGTCGCTGTCCCTGCGATCGGGAAGAAGCGGATCAAGTGTTCAGGAGGCGGGAGCACGGTGATGTCCTTGATGCGTTCGTCGTCGGTCTGGCCCTTGCGATCGGCAGCATTCGTGTACCAACTCTCAGGGGCTGTGGCTTTGGCATTCATCGTGGACTCCTTAGATTGAGAAAAACATAAAAAAAACCGCCGGGCTTTGAGGCTCCGGCGGTGTGTATCGAGATGTTCGGGTGCTTATGCGCTCGCCTCTCGTCCGCCGGGGACTGAGAACCAAAAATAAAAAAAATAAAAGACGATGCGCGAAGACATGGGTTTCAATGTATCACAGCTCAATGACAGTTTCTGAAAGGCACACCCGGGGACAAACCCGCGCGCCTCCCGTTTCAATTTCAGGCGGTCATGTTCAGGCCGTACCGCCCACGGTGAGGCCATCAATGCGCAGTGTGGGCTGCCCCACACCCACCGGAACGCTCTGCCCTTCCTTGCCGCAGGTCCCCACACCCGAGTCAAGCTTCATGTCGTTGCCGATCATGCTGATCTTTTTGAGCGACTCGGGACCACTGCCGATCAAGGTCGCGCCCTTGACGGGGTATTGGATCTTGCCGTTTTCCACCCAGTAAGCCTGGCTGGCCGAGAACACGAACTTGCCACTGGTGATGTCCACCTGGCCGCCCGCAAAGTTGGTGGCATACAGGCCTTTTTGGATGCTGGCCACGATTTCTTCGGGGCTCTTGTCGCCGCCCAACATGTAGGTGTTGGTCATGCGCGGCATCGGCACATGGGCGTAGCTTTCGCGGCGGCCATTGCCCGTGGGCTTGACACCCATCAGGCGGGCGTTCATCGAATCTTGAATGTAACCGCGCAAGATGCCGTCTTCGATCAACACGTTCTTCTGGCTGGCGTGGCCCTCGTCGTCCACATTCAGTGAGCCACGGCGGTCGGCCATGGTGCCGTCGTCGAGCACCGTCACGCCTTTGGCGGCCACGCGCTGGCCGATGCGGCCGCTGAAGGCGCTCGAGCCCTTGCGGTTGAAGTCACCCTCCAAACCGTGGCCTACGGCCTCGTGCAACAAAATGCCAGGCCAACCACTGCCCAGCACCACGGTCATTTCGCCAGCAGGCGCAGGTCGTGCATCGAGGTTAATCAGCGCGGCCGACACCGCTTCTTGCACATAGGTTGCCACCATGGCGTCGTCGAAATAAGCCAAACCAAAGCGGCCACCGCCTCCGGCACTGCCCACCTCACGGCGGCCATTTTGCTCGGCGATCACCGTGACCGACAGTCGGATCAAGGGGCGCACATCGGCGGCCAAGGTGCCGTCAGCACGCGCCACCATGACCACGTCGTACTCGGTGGCCAAACCAGCCATGACTTGCACCACGCGCGGATCCTTGGCGCGGGCCATGGTCTCCACGCAGCCAAGCAGGTTGACTTTGGACGTGCTGTCCAATGTGGACATGGGGTCGAGCGAGGGGTAAAGCGAGCGGCTGGCCGAAATTTTGCGGGTAGGCACCTTAATGCGCTTGTTTTGTGTGGCCTGTGCAATGGTGCGCACCGTCAGGGCGGCATCCATCAAGGAGGCTTCAGAGATGTCGTCCGAGTAGGCAAAGGCGGTTTTCTCGCCCGAAACAGCCCGCACGCCGACACCTTGGTCAATGCTGAAGCTGCCGGTTTTGACGATGCCCTCCTCCAGGCTCCAACCTTCTGAGCGGGTGTACTGGAAATACAAATCGGCATCGTCGACTCGGTGCGCCTGAATGGCAGACAAAGCCCGGCTCAAGTGGGTTTCGTCCAAACCAAAGGGTTCGAGCAAGAGGGACCTGGCCGTGGCCAGGCGTTCGATGGTGGGTTCACGTGAAATCATGGTGACCATTGTAGGCAGGCTACAAGACCCTTGCCCGTGCCGGTCAGTGGCAACACCCTACCGATGGTTTCAGCTCCGCGTTTGGCGCGTCCATTCCAGCAGGCTGGCATCGTCATGGCCCTGCAAGCCCTGCGCCATGGCCTGAGCAAAGACATCCCGCGCCATTCGGCCCAAAGCGGGCTCAAAAGCCACGGCCTCAGCGGCCTGCACCGCCAATCCTGTGTCCTTGGCCAACAAACTCACGTGCGCACGAGGCGCCAAGTCCCCCGCCAAAGCCCGACGCATCCGTTCCGAACCGATCCAGCTTTGTCCGCTGGAAGCCTCAATCACAGACAAGGTGGCCGCTGGGTCCAACCCCAATCGCTCGGCCAAGGCCATGGCCTCTGCAGCCCCGGCCAAATTCACCGCAGCCAGCAAGTTGTTGACCAACTTGGTACGGGCCCCGTCTCCCGCTTTTGTACCCACACGAAAGACCTGTCCACTCAAAGCATCCAACAAGTGCCTGTGGCGCTGCCATGCGGCTTCAGAACAGGCCACCATCAAGCTCATGCTGCCGTCTCTGGCCCTCACAGGGCCGCCAGACATGGGTGCGTCGATACAGTCCACACCGCCCTGCGCCAGTCGCTCAGCTTGAGACTGCACGGTGTCGGGCCCCAAGGTTGGGCAAAGCATCACCGCTTGGCCAACCTGCAAATGCGGACCCGCACCGGGCCTCACGCCTTGACCGACATCTCCCCACAGCACGGCTTCGGTTTGCGCTGCATCCACCACCGCCACCAGCAAAACCCCACTGGGCGCAAGCGATTGGGCCGCCTGCATGGCCGATTCAAAAGGCACCGCGCCCAAAGCAACGGCCCGCGCTTGGGCTTGCGGGTCGGTGTCGTGCACCCCCACTGACCAGCCCAAAGCACACAAACGGGCCAACATGCCCCCACCCATATTGCCCGCCCCAACCACTGCCACAGAGAAGCCCTTGTTCATGTTTGCACCCATTGTTTGGACCGAGCGATCGACATCAATACCCCCAAGGCCAAGCCTAAAGTGACCATGGCGGTACCGCCATAGCTGACGAAAGGCAGGGGCACACCCACCACCGGCAAAATGCCGCTGACCATGCCCATGTTCACAAAGGCATAGGTGAAGAAAATCATGGCCATGCTGCCGGCCAACAAACGGCTGAAAAGCGTCGGAGCTTCGGCTGCGATGACCAAAGCCCGATAAACCAAAAAGAAGAACCAAAAAATCAGGAACAGACCACCGACGAATCCGAACTCTTCGCCATAGGCCGCAAAAATAAAGTCGGTGGTGCGCTCAGGAATGAACTCCAAATGGGTTTGGGTGCCTTGCATGAAGCCTTTGCCCCAAAAGCCGCCCGAGCCAATGGCGATCATGCCTTGGATGATGTGAAAACCCTTGCCCAATGGATCTCGCGCAGGGTCCAGCAAGGTGCACACCCTTTGTCGCTGGTATTCGTGCAGCACGCGCCAGTCCACGTCCGGTTGGCACAAGCTCGGCTCCATGACCACCAATACCACGATGCCCACAACGCCCAAAACAATGGGCGGCAAAATCCAGCGCCACTTCAGGCCCGCAAAGAAAATCACGGACAGTCCAGCAGCCAAGACCAGCAAAGCTGTGCCCAGGTCGGGCTGTTTCATGATCAAACCCACTGGAATGCCCAGAATCAGCAGTGCCACGGCAAAGTCGAAAGGCCGAAGCTGGCCTTCACGCTTTTGAAACCAAGCGGCCAACATCAAGGGTAATGCAATTTTCAAGATTTCACTGGGCTGGATCACCACGCCCAAATTGATCCAGCGTTTGGCCCCTTTTTTGGTGATGCCAAAAATCGCCACCGCCACGAGCAAGATGACCCCCACGGTGTACACCGGAACTGCCCACGCCATCAGCTTTTGCGGCGGCAACTGGGCCACCACAAACATGATGAAGCCGGCCAACAGCATGTTGCGTCCATGGTCCACAAAGCGGGTGCCGTGGTCGTAACCGGACGAAAACATGATCAACAAACCCGCGCAAGCGAGCATGAACACCGCAAACGCCAAAGGGCCGTCAAAGCCCTTGAGCAATTGCCGCATGCGATGCAACAGCGTCGGTTTTTGAATGACGGGGCCCATGGTGAACATTATCTCAGCACGCAGGAAAGCCTGTGGTGTTGGCCATGCCTCAATGGCTGCGTCCGCTGCGAAACATGCCATGCGTTTTTCGGTTGAGAACGCCTTGTGCGGCCAGTTTGTTCATGGACGGGCTGGCATGCGCATGGGTGATGGCCATGCCCAAAGCATCTGCAGCGTCTTGACGCGGCAGCACGGGCAATTGCAACAAGCGCTTGACCATCTCTTGGATCTGCGACTTGGCCGCACGGCCATGTCCGGTGACCGATTGCTTCATTTGCAAGGCGGTGTACTCGGCCACGGGCAGATCGCAAGACACCAAGGCCGTGACACAACACCCACGCGCTTGGCCCAGCAAGAGAGTGGCTTGGGGGTTGACGTTGACGAACACGATTTCGACCGAGGCGACATCGGGCTGATAACGGGCATGGATTTCGCGCACACCGTCGTAAATCACTTTCAAACGGGACGGCAAATTGCCCATCTCGCCTCGGGTGGTCTCGATCACGCCGCTGGCCACGTACTGCAGGCGTGAGCCCGTCATGTCCAGCACACCGAAGCCCGTGGTCTGAAGGCCTGGATCGATGCCCAGGATGCGCACGGTTGGCGGTGTGACCGTGGTCAATGAACTCATGGCAACACCACATCAGCCATGCGGGCCACGATCGTGTTGGCACGGCTGGCCAAATAGGCCGATTGGGCCCTTTGCTCAAAATAACGGGGGCGGGGCAACATGACAGCCAAACGCGCCGCTTCCCAGTCGTTCAAACGGGAAGCGCTTTTTTGGAAGTAATGTTGCGCTGCAGCTTCGGCTCCGAAAACGCCCTCGCCCCATTCGACGCTGTTGAGGTAAATTTCCAAAATACGCCGCTTGGACAGGAAAGACTCCAACGCCAAGGTGATCAGCATCTCTTGACCCTTGCGCAGCAAAGTGCGCTCACCCGACAAGAACAGGTTTTTGGCCAACTGCTGTGTGATGGTGGAGCCGCCCACGATTTTAATGGGCGGGGATTTGCCATCCGGGCGGCGCTGGGCGCGCAGCGCAGCCAAGGCTTTGGCTTTGGCATTTTTCTCCCAGGCTTTTTCCAAAGACTCCCACCACACGCCGCCATGCTGCGCAAACAGGCTGTCTTCGGATGCGATCACGGCCCGCTGCAATTTCGGCGAGATGGCAGACGCATCCACCCACTCTTGTCGCCAAGGCAACTGGCCTTGGCGGCTCACGATTTTCCACATCTGTGAGCGCTCAAAACTGGTGGACTGCGGCGCCAACACGGCCATGCTGGCGATCCGCAAGGCAAAAAACAGCTGCAATCCCAGCCCTGCCAGCAACACCAGGGCACACCAACGACCGAAAGCACGCATCAAAATCCTTTGTCTCTGGTTGAAAAGGGCCGACCAGCCCCTCAAGGCTGCAGGGCATCCGGGGTCGACATGCGCATGTCCAGAACGCCCTCTTTGGAAAACTGAAAACGGGTGACCACCACGATCTGGTCGGTCTGCCGCCTCATGTTAGCGCTGAACGCCTCAAAAGGGGCCACACTGCGCACAATCGCGACCGCCCTTTGGTCCAGTAAAGGCTGTCCTGAGGGTTTGGCCACTTCGGTTTGCACCAGTCGCCCTTTTGCATCCACGGTGATCACCATGGTCAGTTGACCGTAAAGCTTTTGCCCGCCCACCTGTGGAAAATTGAGCGTACCGCGTGTCTCAATGCTTCGCCGCAGCTTGTCGTAATACAGCGCGTAGGCCGCTTGGCGGGTCGCGGGGCCGATGAAACGCTTGCGGGGGCCACTCTGGGTTTTCTCCAACTTGGGCTCAATTTCGGCCAACTGGCGAGCCAACTGTTGCTGGCGCTCTTGTCTGGCTTGCCGCTCAGGTGCATCGACGCTCTCCCCTGAGGGGTCTGTCGTCTGTGCTGACAATTCCTGTTTCAGTTGGGTGAGCAAGCGCATTTGTTGACGTTTCAAGGCCTCGATTTGACGCTGCATGGCCCCGATATCGGTGCCCGATTCTTGGACCACCGAAGGCGGCAAAGGCGTGCTGGCACGTTGCTGGCCTGGCTCAGATCCGCCGCCTGCCAAATGGACCTGTGCGATGGCCTGCACACGCTCAGGCGGTGCGTCGCTGCGGGCATTGACCAGCACCACCTCCAGCGCGGTGTCTGCAAAGACCCGCTGAAAGCGCTCAGGATCGGCAAAGCGCCAAGCGATCAGCGAAGCATGCAGGCAGATCGAAAAGCCCAAAGCCCACGCCAGCGTGTGGCGATGAAGCAATCGCTTCAAAACAGAAGGAGACTGAACGCCCTCAAGACCCATCGCTTTGCGTGCTGTCACTCAAATCGACCGCAATGGTGAGCGGCCCTGCGGCCATGGCCTCGTCCTCATCGGCCTCTTCGGTTTCGGCACCAGCTGCCAACTCAGGGGCATCCAGATGCGCGGTCACGGTGCCATGCACGTCAAGCGCCATCAAGTCCACTTCGCCCAGCTTGACGCGCACCCGCGCACCGCGCATCAGGCCTTGCGCGCCCATCACGCTGAACATCAGGGGCAAGGTGTCAGCGCGCACCAACCAACTGCCACCGCCCATCTCCTTGACCAAACTGGCCTCCAGCTCTTGGATGCTTTGCTGCTGCACAAGGCGCAGTGTCCAGTAACGCTCCATGCTGGACTGCACACTGTTGTAAGCACTGTAAGCGGCATCAAAACCGCTGATGATGGAAAACAGCTCCGCGTCTTTGGGTTTGAAAGGCGCAGCCAATGCAGCGGTCGCGCCATGCTGGGCACACGCGATGATTTGCCACTGGTTGACCAGGTCGGTGTAACGGCGCAGGGGCGAAGTGCTCCAAGCGTAACTGGGCACGCCAATGCCAGCGTGCGGCAGCGCCTTGGTGCCCATGCGCACCTTCACACCGGGGGCCATGCTGGCTTGGCTGCGGTAAATACCGGGCACGCCCAAGCTGGCCATCCACTGACCCCAGGTGCTGTTGGCCAAGATCATGGCTTCGGCCACCATCAAATCCAGCGGCGCACCGCGCTTGCGGGTGCCAATGACCACGGTCTCCTCGCCCGTGGGCGGGGTCTCGTTGCTGGAACGCTCCAGCTTGAAGCTGTAGTCCGGGCGGTTGAAGTTTTCGGGTTTGCCACGCACCACTTCGCGCCGGGACTTGAGGGTTTGCGCCAAACGCCAGAAAAACGCCAATGTGGCGCGACTCACCGGCACATCGGCGTGATCGCTGCCGTCTTCGCCTTCCAGCCATTCGCGGGTGATGCGGTCGTCCAGTTGGTCGTGACGCAGGTTGACCACCATCGGCACCCTCTCCAACCGGGTGACCGTGCTTTGCACCTCCAGCGTGTCTTCGCTGAAAGTGACGTAAAGCGACACGGCGGGGCAGTCTCGCCCCTCAATCAAGGTGTAGGCCTGCACCACGCTGTCGGGCAGCATGGTGATTTTGTAGCCGGGCATGTAGACGGTTGACAGGCGGGC
>NZ_CAMBNZ010000028.1 GCF_945869175.1 Limnohabitans sp. Rim8
CACGATCACGTCGCGGATCACGGGCAGACCTGGCAGCGGTTTCAAAACGATGTTGCCGGGCAGGGTGTTCATATTGGTGAGACACGCCAAACCGTTTTTGCCGTTGATGTTCATCGCATCTGAGCCACACACCCCTTCGCGGCATGAACGGCGGAAAGAAATACTTGGGTCTACGGCTTTGAGTTTCATCAAGGCGTCCAGCAACATGCGTTCGTTGCCGTCCAAATCCACCTGGATGGTTTGCATGTAAGGCTTGGCGTCCTTGTCAGGGTCGTAGCGGTAAATTTGGAAAGTGCGTAGGGTCATGAAAGAACTCCGGGTGTAATTTGCTGTTGGACCGTCACCTGAGGTGAGCGGTTCAAGCCATCTTTAAAAAGTGCGAACCTTGGGTGGCACGGAATCTACCGTGAGGGGCTTGAGCTTGACGGGTTTGTAGGTCAGGCTGTTGTCAGCGCTGTGCCACAGGGTATGTTTCATCCAGTTGGCGTCGTCCCGGCCCAGTGGCGCCACGGCGTCGTCTACTGGGCGCTCGTAGTCGCTCACCGTGTGCGCGCCACGGCATTCGCGGCGGGCAGCGGCAGACACCATGGTGGACTGTGCGGCTTCAATGAGGTTTTCCACTTCCAGCGCTTCGATGCGGGCGGTGTTGAACACTTTGGACGTGTCCTTCAGGCCAATGGCATTGACGCGGTCACGGATGGCGGCGATCTTCTGAACGCCTTCGTCCATGCTGGCTTGGGTGCGGAACACGCCTGCATGCAGTTGCATGGCGGCGCGCATGTCGTTGGCCACGTCTTGGGCGTATTCGCCGCCACGGCCTTCGAGCTTGTTCAGGCGCTCAAGCGTGCGGTCGGTCGCATCAGCCGGCAGTTCTTTGTGTGACTTGGTTTTGGAGGCGAAGTCAACGATGTGGTTGCCGGCTGCGCGGCCAAACACAAGCAGGTCGAGCAGAGAGTTGGTGCCCAAGCGGTTGGCGCCATGCACCGAGACGCAAGAGCATTCACCCACCGCGTACAAACCGTTGACCACGGCGTTGTGGTCGGTGCCGTTTTGCACCACCACTTGACCGTTGATGTTGGTGGGGATACCGCCCATTTGGTAGTGGATGGTGGGCACCACGGGGATCGGCTCTTTGGTGATGTCCACGTTGGCGAAGTTGACGCCGATTTCGTACACCGAGGGCAGGCGCTTGTGGATGGTGTCTGCGCCCAAGTGGTCCAACTTGAGCAGCACGTAATCTTTGTTAGGACCGCAGCCACGGCCTTCCTTGATCTCCTGGTCCATGCAACGTGACACGAAATCACGCGGTGCCAAGTCTTTCAAGGTGGGCGCATAGCGCTCCATGAAGCGTTCGCCATTGCTGTTGAGCAAGATGGCGCCTTCGCCGCGGCAGCCTTCGGTCAAGAGCACGCCGGCACCGGCCACGCCGGTGGGGTGGAACTGCCAGAACTCCATGTCTTCCAAAGGAATGCCCGCACGGGCCGCCATGCCCAAACCGTCGCCGGTGTTGATGAAGGCGTTGGTGGAAGCAGCATAAATGCGGCCTGCACCACCCGTGGCCATCAGCACGGTCTTGGCGTGCAAAACATGCAGGTCGCCAGTTTCCATCTCCAGGGCGGTCACGCCGACCACGTCGCCTTCGGCGTCACGGATCAGGTCAAGGGCCATCCACTCCACAAAGAAGCTGGTTTTGGCCGCCACGTTTTGCTGGTACAGGGTGTGCAGCATGGCGTGACCGGTACGGTCAGCCGCAGCGCAGGCGCGTTGCACCGGCTTTTCACCGTTGTTGGCGGTGTGGCCGCCAAACGGACGCTGGTAAATCGTGCCGTCCGGGTTGCGGTCAAAAGGCATGCCCATGTGTTCCAGGTCGTACACGACCTTGGGCGCTTCGCGGCACATGAATTCAATCGCATCCTGGTCGCCGAGCCAGTCGGAGCCCTTGATGGTGTCGTAAAAGTGGTAGTGCCAGTTGTCGTCGGACATGTTGCCCAAGCTGGCACCGATGCCGCCTTGGGCTGCCACTGTGTGTGAACGGGTAGGAAACACTTTGGATAGGACGGCGACATTCAAGCCCGCGCGGGCCAATTGCAGCGAGGCACGCATGCCCGAACCGCCGGCGCCGACGATCACAACGTCAAACTTGCGGGTGGTGATTTTGTCTTGGGTATAGCTCATGGTTTATCTTGGTTGGTAGGGGTTCAGCGCAATGACAAGCGGTGGTGGACGCCTCAAAGGCGCCACAGGGCCTGAACAGACCAGCCAGCACAGCCGATCAACCAGACGAGGGTGAAAACATGCAAAACCAGGCGCACCGCCAAAGGTTTGACATAGTCCATCCAGATGTCACGCATGCCCACCCAGACGTGGTACAGCAGAGAAAGGATCACACAGAAGGTCAACACCTTCATCCACTGGGCGGCAAAAATGCCAGCCCACTCTTCGTAACCGATGGGGCCTGAGGTGAAGATCACCTGGGCCAGCAAGATCACGGTAAACAGAGCCATCAGGGTAGCGGTCACGCGTTGCGCGAGCCAGTCACGAAAGCCGTAACCAGCACCGGTCACGATGCGTTTGGAGCCGTAGTTCACGGACATAGTTCAGTTTCCTTTTTGATGTTTTGGGGGCAGATCAGTACAAGCCAAACATCTTGGCACCCAACACAGCCGTCAGACCCATGCTCAGAACCAAGGTGACGATGGCCGACGATTGGCCGAATTCTTTGGTCACGGCATGGCACACATCCATGTACAGGTGGCGCAAACCGGCAATGAAATGGTGCAAGTAAGCCCAGATCAAAGACAAGGCGATCAGCTTCATGAACCAACCGGGCACAAAACCGATACCGATGTTGAATGCAGCGGACAGCTTGGCGAACGAAATCTCGGAGGTGATCGAGTTGTCAAACATCCAGATGATCAATGGCATCAGCAAAAACATCAAAAAACCGCTGATCCGGTGAAGAATCGACACGATGCCCGCCATCGGTAAACGGTAGGAGGGCAAATCTTTCAAGGCGTTGATGTTGCGGAATTCAGGCCGCTTGCGCGCGAGTTCGGTCATGGGGTTTACTTTCTGGATTAACGCGATCGAGTTGCAGGTATCTAACGTAAACGATTCTATTGCAACGCAGCAAACTGACACGAGCATTGCACACGCATGTGACAGGGCGATTCTTCGAGAGTGGAATGGGGCTCAGCTCAGTGCGTTGCGGTAATGGTGGTGTTCGGTGCTGTAAATGCCCCGGCGCAGTTCCATGGGCGTGTCGTTGTAGGTGTAAGCAATGCGCTCGACGCTGAGCAAAGGGGTGCTTTGACCGACTTTGAGCAATTGACTTTGCGTCTCGTCGGGCAGTACGGCGCGTATTTTTTCGTCAGCGCGAACCATGCGCACCCCAAATTCGGTTTCAAACAAGGCATACATGGGGCCGTGGTAACCGGCCAGGCGCTCGGCGGTCAGGCCTTTGAAGGGGGCTGCTGGCAACCACAAGTCTTCCAAAATGGTGGGAATGGTGCCAAAAGAAAGCACACGACGGACTTGAAGCACGGCGTCGCCCGTGCGCAGCGCCAATGCCCGGGCGATTTCTGCTGTGGCACGGGAGCGTTTGCAGTCGACGATTTCTCGTTGGGCCGGTCCTTCTGAATCCAGGTCGCCTCGATCGGGCACCAGTTTCAAGAAGCGGTACTGCACATGGTCTTCAGAGTGCGTGGCGACAAATGTGCCTTTGCCTTGCCTGCGCACCAGCAGGTGGTCGCTGGCCAACTCGTCAATGGCTTTTCTGACCGTGCCTTGGCTGACCCGGTAGCGGGCGGCCAACTCCATTTCGCTCGGAATGGATTCGCCCGGTTTCCATTCGCCGGACTGCAGGTTTTGCAAAATCAAGCCCTTGATTTGCTGGTACAGAGGGCTGAACGCGGGGGTGGGCGTCAGATTGCCTGCATCCGAAGAACTGTGTTCGGCCAAGGGTGGGGTGTTGTTCATGGGGTTGAATTTGCCGTGCGGGTCAGTTGCACGTCAGGGACGGTATCTTATCTTATATAAGACATAAGACAAATTGACGATCGCTGTTTTTCGCGGGTACACTCATGAGCTGTTTGCTTGCGTTCGTTTCCATTCAAGGGGTAAGCGATGCGCGGGTCCGGTGAGCCGGACAGACCTGCCGACAAGCGTTGTCGGACAGGGACTGCGACCCTTGTTTTCAACACTTTTGGAGTTTCCACCATGAGCAAAAAGCCCGTCCGCGTTGCCGTTACCGGCGCCGCAGGTCAAATCGGTTACGCATTGTTGTTCCGCATCGCCTCGGGCGAAATGTTGGGCAAAGACCAGCCTGTCATCCTGCAATTGCTGGAAGTGCCAGTTGAAGGACCCCAAAAAGCGCTCAAGGGCGTGATGATGGAACTCCAAGACTGTGCATTCCCCTTGTTGGTCGGTATGGAAGCCCATGGCGACCCGATGACCGCATTCAAAGATGCTGACTACGCCTTGCTGGTCGGTTCGCGCCCTCGTGGCCCCGGCATGGAGCGTGCTGAATTGCTCGCCATCAACGGCGCCATCTTTACAGCCCAAGGCAAGGCCCTGAACGCCGTGGCTTCGCGTGACGTCAAAGTGCTGGTCGTGGGCAACCCCGCCAACACCAACGCCTACATCGCCATGAAGGCCGCGCCTGACCTTCAACCCGGCAACTTCACCGCCATGCTGCGTTTGGACCACAACCGCGCCTTGTCGCAAATCGCTGCCAAGACCGGCAAAGCCGTCGCCGACATTGAAAAACTGTGCGTCTGGGGCAACCACTCGCCGACCATGTACGCCGACTACCGCTTTGCCACCATCCAGGGCGAATCTGTCAAAGCCATGATACACGACCAAGAGTGGAACGCCAACGTGTTCTTGCCCACCGTTGGCAAGCGCGGCGCGGCCATCATCGAAGCACGCGGCCTGTCCTCGGCAGCTTCGGCTGCCAATGCCGCCATCGACCACATGCGCGACTGGGCCTTGGGCACCAACGGCAAGTGGGTCACCATGGGTATCCCCTCGCAAGGCTGGTATGGCATTCCCAAAGACGTCATGTTTGGCTTTCCAGTGACCTGCGAAAACGGCCAATACAAAGTGGTTGAGGGTTTGGAAATTGATGCTTTCAGCCAAGGCTGCATTGACAAAACCCTCAAAGAGTTGACCGACGAGCAAGCTGGCGTGGCCCACTTGGTCTGACTCTCAACAAAGAAGCAGAGTGAGCCATCCGCGCGACGTTCTGTTGGGTGCGCAAGCCGGTGGCGTTTCGCTGCCGGTGTGTGACCATTACAGCGGTGTCGAAGTGCGGATGCGAAAAAGCTTGCAGCTGCAAGCGGAGATGACGCAAGAATTTGGGACCTGCGTTTTTGATGTGACCCTGGATTGTGAAGACGGTGCCCCCGTGGGCGGCGAGTCTGAGCATGCCGCTTTGGTCACCGAGTTGGCGTTGGGCGCTGCACCCGAGGCCCGTGTGGGCGTGCGTGTGCATCCCGTGGACCACCCCAGTTTTCAGGCCGACGTGGCCACCATCGCAGGCCAAGCGGCGCAGCGTTTGACGCACATCATGGTGCCCAAAGTCGAGTCGGTGGCCGATGTGCAAATGGCCGAACTGGCACTGATGCGATCAGGCGCCAAAAATCTGGCCCTGCATGTTTTGATCGAGTCGCCCGCTGCGGTGCACCGTGCGTTTGACATTGCCGCCCACCCGCGTGTTCAATCGATCAGTTTTGGCCTGATGGACTTTGTGTCCGCTCACGGTGGTGCGATTCCTGCGGACGGCATGGGTATCCAGGGGCAGTTCACCCACCCTTTGGTGCTGCGGGCCAAACTCGAGATCGCTAGCGCTTGCCATGCCCATGGCAAAGTGCCCTCTCATAGCGTGGTCACCGAGTTCAAAAACACCGATGCCATCCGCATGGCCGCCCAAAAAGCGGCGCGTGAATTGGGCTACACCCGCATGTGGAGCATCCATCCCGACCAAATTCGCCCCATATTGGAAGCCATGGCCCCCAGCGAGGCGCAAATTGAGGAGGCCAGCCGAATCATTTTGGCTGCTCAGGCGGCTCAGTGGGCACCCATCAGCCATGCAGGTCAATTGCACGACCGGGCCAGCTACCGGTTTTTCTGGCAACTGATCGAGCGGGCGCACCAGACCGGTCGCCCTTTGCCGTTAGAGATCCAAGGCTTTTTGACGGGTTCGGGTATCCACCACAGGCCTGCGCCATGACCAGAGCAAGCCCAACAGATGGCCGTGGCATGTCCAAAATGGTTGTCCTCCAAGTCCTTTGCATGGCCTCTTTGGGGTGGGTTGTGCCTGCCTGGTCACAAGTGAATTCCAAGCCGTCTGCTGCAAAAAATGCCAAGGTCCAGCCAGGGGCTCAAAAAAATGCCCAAGCCAAAGCCAAACCCCCCAAAAAAACAGTCCCAGCGGAGCCTGACACCTTGATGGGGCCCGATGAACTGGCCATTGCCGAGCGCGTTCACCAAGGCCAATTGCCTTGCGAGCTGGGTGCATCCGTCCGATTGGAAGCCGACGCATCGCAACCCGGTTACTTTTATTTGCATGGCAAAGGGTTTCGCTACCGCATGCACCCCATCGTGACCAGCACAGGTGCCATCCGTCTGGAAGACCAAAAAGCGGGGGCTGTGTGGCTGCAACTGGCCAATAAATCGATGCTGATGGACCAACACAAGGGCCGTCGCATGGCCGATGAATGTGCGAATGCCGAGCAACTGGCCTTTGCCCAAAGCATGAAATCCAATCCGCCGCACAGCCTGATCGATACGACCGGCATGGGGCGGTAAATCTTGAAACCTTGACTGACAGGAGAAAAAACCATGTTGAAAGCCTACCGTGACCACGTTGCCGAGCGCCAAGCGCTGGGCATCCCCCCGCTTCCATTGGACGCCAAGCAAACGGCTGAATTGATCGAGTTGATCAAAACCCCCGCCGCGGGCGAAGAAGCGTTCTTGATGGACTTGCTGACCCACCGCGTGCCACCCGGCGTGGACGATGCGGCCAAAGTCAAAGCCTCTTTCTTGGCGGCTGTGGCGCACGGCGAAATCCAAGTGGCTTTGATCTCGAAGTCCAAGGCCACTCAGTTGTTGGGCACCATGGTGGGTGGCTACAACGTGCACCCGCTCATCGAATTGCTCGAGGATTCTGAAGTGGCTGCCGTGGCCGCTGAGGCCTTGAAGAAAACTTTGTTGATGTTCGACTTCTTCAACGACGTCGCTGAAAAAGCCAAGGCCGGAAACGCCAAGGCCAAAGAAGTCATGCACAGCTGGGCCGATGCCGAGTGGTTCACCGCCCGCCCTGAAGTCGAGAAAAAAATCACCATCACCGTGTTCAAGGTGCCAGGCGAGACCAACACCGATGACCTGTCGCCAGCGCCTGATGCCTGGAGCCGTCCAGACATCCCTTTGCACTATTTGGCAATGTTGAAAAACACCCGCGAAGGTGCACCCTTCAAGCCCGAAGAAGATGGCAAGCGCGGCCCCATGGCCATGATCGAAGAGATGAAGAAAAAAGGTCATTTGGTGTCTTATGTGGGCGACGTGGTCGGCACAGGCTCTTCACGCAAGTCAGCCACCAACAGCATCATCTGGGGCTTTGGTGAAGACATTCCGTTCGTGCCCAACAAGCGTTTTGGTGGCGTGACCTTGGGTGGCAAGATTGCCCCCATCTTCTTCAACACCCAAGAAGATTCAGGCGCTTTGCCGATCGAAGTGGACGTGACCCAACTCCACATGGGTGACGTGGTGGACGTGTTGCCTTACGAAGGCAAGATCGTCAAGAACGGTGAAACCATCACCACCTTCCAACTCAAGAGCGATGTGCTGTTTGACGAAGTGCGAGCCGGTGGCCGCATTAACTTGATCATCGGCCGCAGCTTGACGGCCAAGGCCCGCGAGTTCTTGGGTCTTTCCGCATCGACCGTGTTCCGTTTGCCCGCAGCACCGATCAGCACCCAAGCGGGCTTCACATTGGCGCAAAAGATGGTCGGCCGTGCGGTCGGTTTGCCAGAAGGCCAAGGCGTTCGCCCCGGCACTTACTGCGAACCGAAGATGACCACCGTGGGTTCACAAGACACCACCGGCCCCATGACGCGCGACGAGTTGAAAGACCTGGCCTGCCTCGGTTTCTCGGCCGACATGGTCATGCAATCGTTCTGCCACACCGCGGCTTACCCCAAGGCGGTGGACGTGAAAACGCACCGTGAATTGCCGGCCTTCATCAGCAACCGTGGCGGCGTTTCTCTGCGTCCAGGCGACGGCGTGATTCACTCTTGGCTCAACCGTTTGCTGTTGCCTGACACTGTGGGTACAGGTGGCGACTCGCACACACGTTTCCCCATCGGCATCAGCTTCCCCGCCGGTTCTGGCTTGGTGGCCTTCGGTGCCGCCACAGGTGTGATGCCTTTGGACATGCCTGAGTCTATTCTTGTGCGCTTCAAAGGCGAAATGCAGCCTGGTGTCACCCTGCGTGACCTGGTGCATGCCATTCCTTTGTACGCGATCAAGCAAGGTTTGTTGACCGTGGCCAAGGCCGGCAAAATCAACGAATTTTCAGGTCGCATTTTGGAAATCGAAGGTTTGCCCAACCTCAAGGTGGAGCAAGCATTTGAGTTGTCAGATGCATCTGCTGAGCGCTCTGCCGCCGGTTGCTCGATCAAACTCAACAAAGAGCCTGTTGAGGAATACCTCAAGTCCAATGTGGTGTTGATGAAAAACATGATTGCCGACGGCTACGCTGACGCACGCACCTTGGCGCGCCGCATTGAGAAGGTGGAGCAATGGTTGGCTGCGCCAAACCTGCTGGAAGCAGACAAAGATGCGGAGTACGCCCACGTCATTGAGATCGATTTGGCCGACATCAAAGAGCCCATCGTGTGCTGCCCGAACGATCCTGACGACGCCAAGTTCTTGTCCGAAGTGTCTGGTACCCACATCGACGAAGCCTTCATTGGTTCGTGCATGACCAACATCGGCCACTTCCGCGCAGCGGCCACTTTGTTGGGCGGCCAACGCGACATCCCCGTCAAATTGTGGGTGGCCCCGCCCACCAAGATGGACGAGAGCGAGTTGATCAAAGAAGGGCACTATGCTGCGTTCGGCACAGCCGGTGCCCGCACCGAAATGCCAGGCTGCTCCTTGTGCATGGGCAACCAAGCACAAGTGCGCGAAGGCGCGACCGTGGTGTCGACCTCCACACGCAACTTCCCCAACCGTTTGGGCAAGAACACCAACGTGTATTTGGCATCGGCCGAGTTGGCCGCGATCACTTCCAAGATGGGCAAGTTCCCCACCGTGGCCGAATACCACGCAGCCATGGGCGTGGTGAACAAAGATGGTGCAGCCATCTACAAGTACCTCAACTTCAACCAGATTGAAGAGTACGTGGAAACGGCCAAGGGCGTCACCGCTTGATCCACCTGGGTTCTGGACCAAGCCCCGTCGGTGAAAGCTGGCGGGGCTTTTTTGTGGGGTCTGTGCGCCAAATGACGGACCCTTGTGCATGCACAGGGGCTAAACTGCCACACACGTATCGCACCACCATGTCATTGAAACCCAGCTGTTCTCTTGTGTTTGTATTGGGTGCACTGGCCTTGCTGCAGGGGTGTGCATCCTTGCTGCCGAGCACCACCACCAACGCCGCCCAATTTGCCAGCTTTGAAGAGGCGCGAATGACCATCGAGTCATTGGTGCCCTACCAAAGCGATGTGACCACTTTGGCCCCGTTGGGAATCGATCCGTTGCAACAACCCAATACGCTGATCCTGACCCATTCGGACATCGCCAAGCGCGTCATCAATGGCAATTTGCAAAACCGCGATGATCTGGACAAAGGCATCCAGGATTGCCTGAGGGCCGGTGATGCCTGCTGGGGTTGGGAGATCAAGGCCTCACGCATTGCCAGGGTCCGAACCGGCAGTTTTTTCATGGATTTTGTCAACCTCAAGCGCACCACCGAGACCAGTGGTTGGCGCTTCAATGCCACGATCTTGATGGTCAATGGCTTGGTCGTGCACCGAACCTGGGGCGGCCAACCTGCGGTCCAAGAAGTGGAGGTTCGAAGGAACCCCTTGGGTCCTTTGCAAGACGGTGGCCCCGGCTTTGTGCAGGGTTTGCGTTAGAGATCGCCCATGGTTGAGCTTGGGCGGCTGATCTGCGCAGGTGACAGCGTGGTTTTGTCAAATCGCGTAGTCTGGATTCACCGTCAATTTGCACAGAAAGTTCCATGTGAATCAAGCCACTTTGGGCAGCAGCCCCTTGAAAGTTTCCCGTTTGTGTCTGGGCACCATGATGTTCGGCGACCAAACTTCAATCGCAGATGCAGGGCACATCGTCGCCGATGCGCACGAAAAGGGCTGCAACTTCATCGATACCGCCGACGTGTACTCGCTCGGAAAATCCGAAGAAATCGTGGGCCAATTGCTCAAAGGTCAACGCCATCGCTGGGTATTGGCCAGCAAGCTGGGCAATGCCATGGCGCCCCTGCCCAACCACCAGGGCTACTCGCGCAGCTGGATGTTGCGGGCATGCGAAGACAGCTTGCGCCGCCTGGACACCGACCACCTCGATATTTATTACCTGCACCGCGATTACAACGGCATGAACCTGGAAGAGCCCTTGCGGGGCATCGAGGCTTTGCTGCGTGACGGCAAGATCCGCTATTGGGGTGTCTCGAATTTTCGGGGTTGGCGCATCGCTGAAATGGTCCATATCGCACGCCAAATGAACATGCCCGGCCCCGTGGTGTGCCAGCCGTATTACAACTTGCTCAACCGTTTGCCTGAGGTGGAAATCCTGGAAGCATGTGGGCATTACGGGATGGGTGTGGTGCCTTACAGCCCTATTGCGCGGGGTGTTCTCACCGGAAAATACGCGCCAGGTCAGGCACCTGCCGAAGGCAGCCGGGTTGCCCGCGCCGACAAGCGCATCCTTGAAACCGAATTTCGGCAGGAGTCCTTGCAAATGTCGCAAGTTTTGCGTCAGCACTGCGAAGGCAAAGGGGTCTCATTGGCGCACTTTGCCACGGCTTGGGTGTTGGCCAACCGCCATGTCAGTGCGGTCATCGCCGGGCCACGCACGCTGGCGCAATGGCAAGATTACGCTGGCGCGCTGGATGTGAAGATCACGGCCGAGGACGAAGCGGTCGTCAATGCCTTGGTGGCACCAGGTCACCCATCCACACCAGGTTACAACGACCCTGCTTACCCACTGAATGGGCGTTGAAGCGACGCCTTCTGTCCACCTTGCCTCAACCCTGGCCTGATCAGGGTTATTGGGGTCGATTTCATCGCATCAAAGCGCTTGGTTATGCTGATGGCCCAACACACAAACAGGGAGTCATTTGATGTTTTCACGACGTTCTTTCATGGGTGCCGGCTTGGCGGGTACCTCGGCTTTGGTCTTTTCTTCTGTCTGGTCCCAGTCTGCCCCCAACTTTGGCGCGCCCAATCTCCCCACGGTTGGTTTTCGCCGCATGAAGCTGGGCAACATGGAAGTCATTGCCCTCAACGATGGCGCTGTGCGTCGTCCTTTGGGCGAAGAGTTTGTGCCCAAAGTGCCTTTGGACAATGTGAAGGCCTTGTTGGCCTCACAAAATTTGCCCACCGATTACATCGATGTGCCTTACACCCCGTTTTTGTTGGTCAATGGCAACCAGCGTTATTTGTTTGACACAGGCTTTGCTGACAACGGGCCCCCCACCACAGGCAAACTCTTGACCAACCTGGCGGCTGCCGGCTTCAAGCCCGAGGACATCAACAACGTTGTCTTGAGCCATTACCACGGTGACCACATCAACGGTTTGCGTTACAAGAATGGTTCACTGGTGTACCCCAATGCCCGTGTGCATGTGCCCTCCGTAGAGCATGCTTTTTGGATGGATGACGCACGCATGGCGGCAGCGCCTGCCGCCATGCAAGGCGCTTTTGCCGGCGTTCGCCGCGCTTTGGGCAATTTGTCCGGTGATCAATTGGTCAAATTTGAGCCCGGTACCGATGTGGCGCCTGGCCTGACTTCCATCGCTGCCTTTGGCCACACGCCGGGTCACAGTTTGTTCAAAATGCATTCTCAAGGCCAGTCGTTTGCCTATGTGGCTGACATCACCAACGTGCCTTCTTTGTTCGCGCGGGCACCCGACTGGGCTGTGCTGTTCGACATGAACCCAGAAATGGCACGTCAATCGCGTCGCCGTGTGTTTGACATGTTGGTCAAGGAAAAAATGATGGCAGGTGGATTCCACTTCCCCTTTCCAGCGTTTGGCACGATCGAACCATCGGGTGATGGCTATCAGTTCAAACCGGTGGCCTGACCATTCCAAAAGGCGACTCCACCATGGATCAAACGGCACCTGAGGGTGCCGTTTTCATGGGTCGGAAGGTGTGGCGAGTTCAATGCCAAGTGCAATACTGAGTGCAATGGAGGACGGTTCACGGCAGGCACAATGTGCACATGACAAGACATGAGCGCAAACCGGGGTTGATCGCAGGGGGTGGAATTGGCGGGTTGGCCGCTGCTGTGGCCCTCGCCCGTGCGGGTTTGCCGGTTGTGCTCTTGGAGCGCTCGCCACAGTTCAGTGAGGTGGGTGCAGGTGTGCAAATGGGCCCCAATGTCACCCGTATTTTGCAGGCTTGGGGCTTGGGCGACGCGCTGGCGCGGGTGGCGGCATTCCCCAAGCAGTTGCAGACCCGCGATGCCCAAACGGGTCGGGTTTTGGGCACCTTGTCATTGGGTGAGCGTGCGCAAGCGCTTTACGGCGCGCCCTATGCCACCATCCACCGGGCCGATCTGCATGGCCTGTTGCTCCGAGCTGCGCAAGGCGAGGGCGCCGACTTGCGTTTGGGCCAAACCGTGCGGGGCTGGCGCGAAACCGCAGACGGTTTGGAGGTGTGCAACGACAGCCCGCAGCCCTTGGGTGTCAGCGCACTGATTGGGGCCGATGGCGTGTGGAGCGCGACACGTCAGAAGTTGTTGGGCGATGAACCGCCCAGCTTTACCGGGCACCTGGCCTACCGGTCCATGGTGGCGCAGGCCGATTTGCCGGGGCATTTGCGCACCGACCAGGTCACGGTCTGGATGGGCCCCCGCTTGCATGTGGTGCATTACCCGGTGCGCCGTGGGGAATGGCTCAATGTGATCGCCGTGGTGCATGGCGAAAAACCGGCCAATCCCCAGAATTGGGACCACACCGCCAACGCCCATATTTTGATGCAGGCCATGGGCGCTGTCGGTGCTGATTTGCGCCAGCGTCTGGAAGCCATTTCCGATTGGCGTTTGTGGCCCTTGCACGACCGTGCCCCCGTGCGTGCTGCCAGCGAAATGGCGCAGGGTCGGGTGGCGCTGGTGGGCGATGCGGCGCACCCGATGCGGCCCTATCTGGCGCAAGGCGCGGGCATGGCGATCGAAGACGCGCAAGTGCTGGCCCAGTGTTGGGGCCAAGGCGCCGGCAGCGTGGTGCAGCGTTTGCAGGCCTATGCCGATCAACGCTGGGCCCGCAACGCTCAGGTGCAAGCCCGGGCGATTCGCAATGGGCAAATTTTCCATGCCCAAGGCCTGGTGGCCATGGGCCGCAATCTGTCGATGCGGCTCATGGGGCAGCGGCTGATGGACCTGCCATGGCTTTATGGCCAAGGCCCTGCGCTTTGACCTCGCTGCTCAAACCGCCAAAGGCAAAGTCCTCAGCCGCTTGCCCGTGAGGGCAAACAGCGCATTGGCCACGGCGGGAGCCACCGGCGGTACGGCCGGTTCGCCCACGCCTGCCGGGTGGCGGTTGCTGGGCACAATGTGCGTTTCCACCACCGGAGCCTGGCTGAGCATGACCATGGGGTAGCTTGCGAAGTTGCTTTGTTGCACCACGCCCGCCACGATGTCGATCTTGCCAAAGAGGGCTGCGCTCAGGCCATAGATCACGCTGCTTTCCACTTGCTGGGCCACGGTGTCCGGGTTGACCACGGTGCCGCAGTCGATGGCGCACACCACGCGGTGGACCCGAATTTGGCCCTGCTCCAGCGAGACCTCGGCCACTTGGGCTGTGATCGATCCAAAAGACCCGTGCAGGGCTATGCCTCGCGATCGGCCTGCAGACAGTGGCTTACCCCAGTCGCCTTTGTCAGCGGCCAGTTTCAGCACCGCCGCATAGCGCGGGGCGTTTTTCAGCAGATTCAGGCGAAAGGTCAGCGGATCTTGCTGGGTGGCCACGGCCAGTTCGTCGATGAAGCTTTCTGAAAAGAAGGCGTTGTGCGAATGGCCCACCGAGCGCCAAAAACCCACGGGCACGCCTGATTGGGTGGCCACATGGCTCATGTGCTGGTTTAACAAGCCATAGGGCAGATCGAACAGGCCTTCGGAGGTGGTTTTGTCGGGCATGTCCACAGGGCCGGACAAGTGCGGCGCTGCACGCGCCATCCAACGCGGGGTGATGGCATCGCCCGCCGAATGGATGCGCAGGCAGCTGACTTCGCCTGTGCCGTCCAGCGAAGCTTGGAACTTGGCCAAGCTCATGGGGCGGTAAAAGTCGTGCGTCATGTCTTCTTCACGCGACCAGCTCAGTTGCACGGGTTTGCCTTCGCAGGCTTTGGCCACTTGCACGGCTTGACCCACAAAGTCAACGTCGAGTCGGCGACCAAAACCGCCGCCCAACAGTGTCACGTGGATGTTCACATGGTCTTCTTTGACGCCCGCTGCTTTGGCCGCCATGGCGCGAGCCATTTGCGGCACTTGGGTGGGCACCCAGATGTCCACTTTGCCGTCTTTGACTTGCGCGGTGCAGTTCATGGGCTCCATCGTGGCGTGGGCCAAGTAAGGGGCTTGGTAGAGGGCGTCGATGCGCTTGGCGGCGGCTTTTTCGGCTTGGGCGGGCAGGCCTTGTTCGTGAAAAGTGAAGCCACTTTCGGTGTTCAAGGCCTTGAGCAGATCGGCCTGGATGCGGGTGGTGTCTGCAGCGCCGGTGCCGGAAGTTTGCCACTGAACTTGCACCGCTTGGACGCCCTGTCGAGCATGCCATGTGCTCTTGCCCACCACAGCCAGACCCCCGGTGCCGCCGCCCCAGGCGTCGATCTGCACGACTTTCTCAACGCCAGCCATGGCCAAGGCGGCTGTTGTGTCCATGGACGAGGCCGTACCGCCCAGCACAGGGCTCATGCGCATGGCGGCAAATACCAGGCCGGGCAGGCGCACATCGGCTCCGAACTGGGCTTGGCCCATCACTTTGGCGGGGATATCGCTGCGTGGCGTGCTTTGACCGATCAGCTTCCAGTCCTGGCGGGCTTTGGTGCTGACATTTTGAGGTGTGGTGCCCGCAGCACTTGCGGCCATGTCGCCAAAATGTGCGGTCTTGCCCGAAGCATGCTTGAGCACCCCAGCATCGACCGTGATTTCGCGGGCAGGCACTTGCCATTGGGAGGCCGCTGCTTGCATAAGGCTGGCCCGCGCCGTGGCCGCAGCCATGCGCAGAGGACCCCACAGGTCTGCGATGCTGGAGGAGCCGCCGGTGGCATTGATGCCCAGTTCGCGGGCAATTTTGCCCACCATCCACTGTGCCAGCTTGATCTTGGTGGGTGGGTGTTCGCCCTCGCTGTCCAGCGGATGAAAGGGCAGGCTGGCCACGAGCATCGCAACGTTGCCGTAGATGGTGTCGGTACCGGCTTGTTCCAGCCGCACACGACTCAAAGGCACATCGAGTTCTTCGGCCACCAGCATGGCCAGTGCCGTGTGCACGCCTTGGCCCATTTCGCTGCGCGGCATGGCCAGCAACACACGGCCGTCTTTGGCGATCTTGATCCAACCGTTCAGGGCGACATCGCCTTCGGTTTTGAGCATCGATTCGGGTGAACCCATGCGTGACCGAGCGGGCATCGCGCCCCAACCCACCACCAAGGCGCCAGTCGCGCCCAGGGCGCTGAGTAACCAAGTGCGGCGCTTCATGTGGCACCGCCTTTCTTCATCTGAGCCGCAGCACGGTGGATGGCGGCCCGCACGCGTTGGTAGGTGCCGCAGCGGCAGAGATTGGTCATGGCCAAGTCAATGTCGGCGTCGCTGGGCTGAGGGGTTTTGTCCAGCAAGGCAGCGGCGGCCATCAGCATGCCGCTTTGGCAGTAACCGCATTGGGGCACTTGCTCGGCGATCCATGCCACTTGCAAGGGGTGAGGTTGATCAACGGTGCCCAAGGATTCGATGGTTTTGATCTTTTGATGGGCCACAGCAGACACCGGCATCACGCACGAGCGAACGGCTTGACCGTCGACGTGCACTGTGCAAGCGCCACAGGCTGCCACGCCACAACCAAACTTGGTGCCGGTCAGGTTGAGTTCATCGCGCAGCACCCAAAGCAAAGGCATGTTGGGCTCGGCTTGGGTGTTTCGGCTTTGGCCGTTGATGTTCAGTTCCACAGTGTTCCCCGATTGATGGAAGCCAGGATATCAGTACAAATGAAATCAATGATTGGTCGCCTGCTGAGCCTTCTGGGTAAGCAGGGTCACAGTTGTGTGCGAAGTGTCCAGATTTCGGGGAAGAGCACGGTGTCCAGCATTTTGCGCAGGTAGCTCACACCGCCCGTGCCGCCTGTGCCGCGCTTGAAACCGATGACGCGTTCGACCGTGGTGACGTGTCGAAATCGCCACAAACGGAAAGCGTCTTCCAGATCGGTCAGCTCTTCGCCGAGTTGGTACAGATCCCAGTGTTGTTGGGGATTTCGGTAGACCACCAGCCAGGCGTTTTCAACCGCTTCGCTGGCTGGGTAGGGCTGTCGCCAGTCGCGCTGGGTGTGGCTTTCGGGCATGTCCAATCCCCGGCGTTGCAACAAACGCAAGCATTGGTCGTACAGCGATGGCGCTTCATAGGCAGCCTGCACGATGACCGACAAATCGGGGCGGTGGGCATGGGGCTGCAGCATCGCGGCGTTCTTGTTGCCCATTGCAAACTCGATGCAGCGGTACTGCCAACTTTGAAAACCGCTGGACTGCGCCAGGTAGGGGCGGATGGCGCTGTACTCTGGCGGCGTCATGGTGGCCAGCACATCCCAAGCATGCACAAGCTGCTCCATGATTTTGCTGACGCGGGCGAGCTTTTTGAAGGCTTCGGGGAGTTCATCGGCCTGGATGTGGTGGATCGCCGCTTGCAACTCGTGCAGCATCAGTTTCATCCACAGCTCGCTGGTTTGGTGCTGCACGATGAACAGCATCTCGTTGTGGTCGGGCGAGAGCGGATGCTGCGCATTCAGTATCGCGTCAAGCTGCAGGTAGTCGCCATAGCTCATGCGGCCGTCCAAGTCGAGCAGGGCTTTTTCTTCGTGCACGATGTGCTCGCCCGGGGCTGAGATGGCGCCCGCCGTGGCGTCGGCTTTGGGGGAATGGAAAGGGCAGGAAGTCATGTGATGCTGGTCAGGTCACAGCGTTTTTTTGGGCAAAGCGGGCTTCTTGCCATTCCCCACTGGCCATGACCTGGCACAGCTGCTCGGCGGCGTTCCAGACATCGGCGTAGCCGATGAACAGCGGCGTGAAACCAAAGCGCAGGATGTCCGGGTGCTGGCCGCCGTCGCCCGCACGGAAGTCACCGATCACACCGCGAGCAATCAAGGCCTGCACGATGGCGTAAGCGCCTTCGGCTCGGGTCAGGCTGACTTGCGAGCCGCGCAGGGCTTCCTCAGCAGGGGTGGCGATGCCAAAGCCTTGGCCGTGCAGCCGAGTCCTCACCAGCTGCATGAACAGGCCCGTGAGGGCCAATGACTTTTGGCGCAAAGCGGTCATGCCGCCCAGTGTTTCGGCGCTCAAAAAAGCGTCCAGGCCGCAGTCGAGTGCTGTGAGGCTCAAGATGGGCTGGGTGCCGCACTGGTAGCGCGTGATCCCTTGGGCGGGCTGGTAATCGGACGTGAAGGCAAACGGCGCGGCATGGCCCCACCAACCGGCCAATGGTTGCCAGAAACGGTTGGTGTGTTGTGGGCGCACCCAAACAAATGCCGGCGCACCAGGGCCACCGTTGAGGTATTTGTAACCGCAGCCAACCGCAAAGTCCGCACCCGAACCATTCAGATCGACGGGCACCGCACCCGCGCTGTGCGCCAGGTCCCACACCGTGAGGATTCTTTGGGCATGGGCCTGTTCAGTGATGGCCTGCATGTCGTGCATGGCGCCGGTGCGGTAGTTCACATGGGTGAGCAGGAGCACCGCCACATTGGCGTGCAAGGCGGCGGTGATTTCGTCGGCTTCGACCAGTTGCAGCGTGAAGCCGCGCTCTTTGCACAGGGCCTCGGCGATGTAGAGGTCGGTGGGGAAGTTGCTGCGCTCGCTGACGATTTTGGTCTTGTGCGGGTGGTCTGCGGCGGCCATGTGCAGCGCTGCGGCCAACACTTTGAACAGGTTGATCGAGGTGCTGTCGGCGGCGATCACTTCGCCCGCTTGGGCACCGATGATGCGGGCAATCTTGTCCCCCACGCGCTGGGGTAAGGTGAACCAGCCTGCACTGTTCCAGCTCTTGATCAAGTCGGTTCCCCATTCCTGCGTGACAGCTTTGGCCACGCGGGCTGGGGTGGTCTTGGGCAGCACGCCCAGGGAGTTGCCGTCCAGGTAGATCACGCCGGGCGGTAAATCGAACTGCGCGCGAAGGCTGCGCAAGGGGTCTTGCGAATCCAACAGTTCGCAGTCCTGCAGCGTGGGGGTGAGGTTCATCATGGGGTGTCCTTCAAACGGTTTCAAAGTTCGCGCAGGACGGCCCGCACGGGGCTGGCATCTGCGCTCATGAGTTTGAGGGGCAGGGCGATCAACTCGTAATCGCCTTCGGGCACGCCGTCCAGCAGCAAGTTTTCCAGCACACGCAAACCGCGCTGGCGGATCATCTGGTGGCTGGGCAGCAGCTTGCTGTCGGCCGGATCGATGCTGGCGCTGTCGGTGCCGATCAGCTGCACGCCCAGGTCGGCCAGGTGTTGCACAGTGTCTGGGTCGAAGGCGCAGAGCTGGGCATCAAAATGGTCCATCGGCATTTGTTGGTAGGTGCGCACCAGCACCCGCTCAGGCAGGTTGTGCAATGCCTTTTGCAGGTGCACTGTGGTGATCACCGGCCCTGCACCGATGGCATGGACCACGCGGCAGCGGCCGAGAAAAGGCGTCAACTCGAGCATGCCCACCGCCGCGCCTTGCGGGTCGTAATGCAGCGGCGCATCGGCATGGGCACCCACATGGGGCGACAGTGTGATGGCGCTGACATTCACAGGACACAGGTCCGACAAGGTTGCCGCCCAGCGCTGGCTGTAAGCCGTGTCGCCTGGAAAAACAGGACTGTTGCTGTGGATGGGGGGAGAAATGTCCCAAAGTTTTTTCATGCTGAGCGAAGGTAGCACCGCCCCAAAACCGTGGTGTCGGTTATTTCCAACACCCATCAAAAAGAGTTCAGGGGTTCAGGGCAGGTAAACCTTGGCGACGCCGTGCCTGTTCGCAGGCGGTGCTGCCTTCTTCAAACTCACGGCAAGGCGAAGGTCGCCACTCGTAAATGCCGCAAATGGCTTTTTCGCCAGTTTTGCCATAAAGGGCAGAACAACGCGGCGGGCTGTGGTCGGTGCCGCGCATGCGGCAAGTGTGCTCGGTGATGGGCTCGGCCAGACCCGAAGGCACATCACCGCCACCTTCTTCGGACTCGCAGATGGAAAAATCCACCCGAAAACTCACGCAGCATGCGCCGCAGGTGGTGCAGTGGGACATGGCGTGAAAAGGGAGGAGGGACCCCAGAGCAAGTCCGGGGCATCAGATCAGGCGTTGACGCGACCGAGCAGCAAGAACTCCATCAGCGCTTTTTGCACATGCAGGCGGTTCTCGGCTTCGTCCCAAACCACCGATTGGGGCCCATCGATGACATCGGCGCTGACTTCTTCACCGCGGTGAGCGGGCAGGCAGTGCATGAACAGTGCGTCTGGCTGGGCCACTTGCATCATGGCTTCGTCCACGCACCAGTTGGCAAAATCTTTTTTGCGGGCTTCGTTTTCGGCCTCATAGCCCATGCTGGTCCAGACATCGGTGGTCACCAGGTCGGCCCCCCGACACGCATCTTCGGGGTCTTTGAAGATTTTGTAGCTGTCGGCGCTGCGCAAACCGGCGACGGCCTGGTCCACTTCGTAGCCACTGGGTGTGCTCAAGTGAAGGGTGAAGCCCAGCAACTCAGCGGCCTGAAGCCAGGTGTTGGCCATGTTGTTGCCGTCACCCACCCAGGCGACCACTTTGCCGTTGATCGACCCACGGTGCTCGATGTAGGTGAACAGGTCGGCCAAAATTTGGCAAGGGTGGTATTCGTTGGTCAAGCCGTTGATCACAGGCACGCGCGAGTGCGAAGCAAAGCGCACGATTTTGTCCTGGCCGTAGGTCCGGATCATGACGATATCGGTCATGCGGCTGATCACGCGGGCACTGTCTTCGATGGGCTCGGAGCGGCCCAATTGGCTATCACCCGTGGTCAGGTGCACCACCGAGCCGCCGAGTTGGTACATGCCGGCCTCAAAGCTCACGCGGGTGCGGGTGCTGGCCTTTTCAAAAATCATGGCCAGCGTGCGGTCGGCCAGCGGGTGGTATTTCTCGTAGGCCTTGAATTTGCGCTTGATTTCGGCGGAACGGGTAAATACATGCGCGTATTCATCGGCCGTCAGATCACTGAATTGCAGGTAATGCCGAACGGCCGCTGGGGTGGATGAACTCATGGTTTTTCTGCCAAAAAGGTCTTGATCAAGGGCACCAAAATGGCCACGATTTCGTCGGCTTCGGCCTCGGTCAAGATGAGCGGAGGCACGATGCGTATCACGCTGTCGGCGGTCACGCTCAGCAGCAAACCAGCTTCGGCGGCGCGGCTCCAGATGGGGCCGCAGGGGCGGTCCAGCTCAATGCCCAACATCAGGCCTTGGCCACGGATTTCCTTGACGCCTTGAACACCTGCCAAGGCGTGCTCAAGGGCAGCGCGTAAATGCTCGCCGACCCGAGCCGCGTTGGCCATCACACCGTCTTTTTCCATGATGCGGATGGTTTCGACACCGGCACGCATGGCCAAGGGATTGCCGCCAAAAGTGGTGCCGTGGTTGCCGGGCTGAAAGATGTGGGCAGCTTTGGGGCCGGCCACCACCGCGCCAATGGGAACACCCGAGCCCAGGCCCTTGGCCAGAGGCATCACATCGGGCACGATACCGGCCCATTGGTGCGCGAACCACTTGCCGGTGCGACCCATGCCGCATTGCACTTCGTCCACCATCATCAACCAGTCTTTCTGGTCACACAAAGCGCGCACTTGCTGCAGGTATTCGATGCGCATGGGGTTGACGCCGCCTTCACCTTGGATGGTTTCCATGAAAACGGCCACCACATTGGGGTTGCCTTCGGTGGCTTTTTTAAGCGCTTCGATGTCGTTCACCGGAACGCGCACAAAACCTTCTAGCATGGGTCCGAAGCCTGTTTTAAGCTTTTCGTTGGCTGTGGCGCTCAGTGTGGCGATGCTGCGGCCATGAAAGGCTTTTTCATACACCACGATTTCAGGCTTGGCGATGCCTTTGTCGTGGCCAAATTTGCGTGCCAATTTGATGGCTGCTTCGTTCGCTTCCAAACCCGTGCAGCAGAAAAACACATTCGTCATGCCCGACATCTGCACCAGCTTGGCAGCCAGCACTTCGGCGTTGGGCACATGGTAGTAGTTGCAGCTGTGGATCATCTTGCCCAGTTGGTCTTGCAAGGCAGGCACCAAGTCGGGGTGGTTGTGACCCAGGGTGTTCACGGCGATACCGGCCAGCGCATCCAAATAGGACTTGCCATTGACGTCCCAGACTCGGCAACCTTGACCGTGGCTGAGTGCGATGGGCAGTCGGCCATAGGTGTTCATGGTGTGCGGTGAGGCGGCTTCAATGCGAGCGGTCATGCGTGAACTCCTGAAATAAAAATCGGCCCAATGGGGGAGGGCCGTTAAGGGAATATTTTAGAGGCAGTTGTATGACTGTTGGATGTCGTCTGTCACACGACTGAAGTCTTATATAAGATACAATACCTGACCAGCAAAAGCAGCGGCGATCCCGGTGCTTTTGGCGTCCACACCAACCCTTCTATCCGATGGTCTCCAACTCTGCCAAAGAAGTCTTTATACAGGGCATCACCCAGGACGGAAAGGCATTCAGGCCCAGCGACTGGGCTGAACGCTTGGCAGGCGTGATGAGCCAATTTCGTCCCGGCGGCGCCATTCCCGGCAGCCATTTGAGCTATTCCCCGTGGTGCATTCCTACCACGATGGGCAACGTCAAATGTGTCGTGGTGCACCACGACTTGCGCGATCACGACGTGATGGCCTGGGATTTTGTGATGAATTTCGCCAGAGACAATGGCCTGCAAGTGGCTGAAGCTTGTTTGTTGTCCGACCTTCCCCCTAAAAAATAAGACCGCAGAAACAACCACCTTCCGGCGGTTTTTTATTGGGTCCGAGTTCTTGGGAGGATAGATGCCCTGATGAACCTCGCTGAGTTGGGGTCATCGCCGGGTGACGATTTCTACGAGTGAAGCGAGTCATGAGGAGCCCGGCGATGGCCCCAACTCAGCCTTCGCCACATGCCAAATATCCGCATCAAGTTGCCAATGAGGCATGAAAAAACCGCCAAGGTTTGCACCTAGGCGGTTCAGTTTTCGCGGACAGCGCACCCGTTTCAAACGGCAGCGAGGACAAGCCTCGCCGGGCTGTTGATCGGTTGGAGCGGATCAGGCTGCAGGGGCTGCAATAGCCAAAGTCTTGACTTTGGCGCTCAGGCGGCTCTTGTCACGAGCGGCCTTGTTTTTGTGGAAAATGCCCTTGTCGGCAATGATGTCCACCACGGTTTGCATTTTGGCAAACAGCTCGGTGGCTTTGGACTTGTCGCCGGCTGCAACGGCTTTTTCGACGTTTTTCACAGCCGTGCGGTATTTGGAACGCAGCGAAGAGTTTGCGGCGTTGATTTTGACGTCTTGTCGGACGCGTTTACGGCCGGAGGCAAGACGGGGGTTTTTCTTTTTGGGTTTAGCGGATGCCATATATGAGTTCTTTCAGTGTCTGAGGATGATGTCCGGCGAACCGAATATTCTAGCAGAGCTGTCACGGATGTATGCCCTCTCCTCTCAGCGCCAAGCTTGATCTTTGTGCGTGAACTTGAGCGACGCCATGCTTTGGACCGATCGGGCTGCCCGCTACACTGGCCCCTGTGAGCCTTCTTCAATCTGCCTCCGTTGTGTCGATTTTCACCCTGGCCTCTCGGGTGACGGGTTTGGTGCGCGAGTTGCTCATCGCCTCCATGTTCGGGGCCAGTGCCCTGACCGATGCCTTCAATGTCGCATTCCGAATCCCCAATTTGTTCCGACGGCTCTTCGCGGAAGGGGCTTTCAGTCAGGCTTTTGTGCCGGTATTGGCCGCCAGCCGTGCCCAGCATGGTGAAGAAGCGACCAAAGAAGTGATCGACAGCGTGGCCACAGCTTTGGCTTGGTCGGTGCTGGTTTTATCTGTTTTAGGGGTGTTGGTTTCGCCGTGGCTGGTTTGGGCCTTGGCCAGCGGCTTGCAGCAAGACGCCCGTGGCTATGGCGCAGCGGTGAACATGACGCGCTGGATGTTCCCCTACATCGCCTTCATGTCCATGGTGGCTTTGTCTGCCGGCATTTTGAACACTT
Source organism: Limnohabitans sp. Rim8 (assembly GCF_945869175.1). GTDB lineage: Bacteria > Pseudomonadota > Gammaproteobacteria > Burkholderiales > Burkholderiaceae_C > Limnohabitans_A. Next base: position 23,649 of record NZ_CAMBNZ010000028.1, read on the forward strand.
GGAAGCGTTTTGCCGTGCCTGCGGCCACGCCCGTGTTGCTCAATGTCTGCGTGATTGCTGCGGCTTGGCTTTTGGCGCCATGGTTCAGTCGCCAAGGGGTCGAGGCCATTTATGCGTTGCCAGTGGGTGTGATGCTGGGCGGTGTGTTGCAGTTGGCTGTGCAAATTCCAGCCTTGGCCCGTTTGGGTCTGTTGCCCCGCATCCGGGTTCGACCGTCTGCCGTCAAAAATGCTTGGACCAACCCCGCTACTTTGAACATCTTGCGCCTGATGGGGCCCGCCTTGCTGGGCGTGGGCGTGGCACAAATTTCTTTGCTGATCAATACGCAAATTGCTTCGCACTTGGCCCCGGGCAGCGTCAGTTGGCTCACCTATGCCGATCGTTTGATGGAATTCCCAACGGCCATCTTGGGCGTCGCCTTGGGAGCGGTCTTGATGCCGCAATTGGCAGCGGCCAAAGCCACGGGCGACAGCGAGCGTTACGCGGCCATGCTCGACTGGGGTTTGCGCTTGGTCTTGTTGCTGGCCTTGCCTTGTGCTGCGGCTTTGCTGGTGTTTTCGCAGCCACTGGTGTCGGTGCTCTACCACTATGGCGCATTCACCGATCGGGACGTGCAGCAAACCACTTTGGCCCTGACCGGCTACGGCGTGGGGTTGTTGGGCTTGGTGGCCATCAAGGTGCTGGCCCCGGGTTATTACGCCAGCCAGGACATCCGCACGCCTGTGCGCATTGCCGTGGTGGTGCTGGTGCTTACCCAATTGTTCAACCTGCTCTTAGTGCCCTATTTGGCCCATGCCGGACTGGCGCTGTCCATTGGTTTGGGCGCTTTGGTCAATGCCCTGTGGTTGCTGGTGGGTTTATTGCGCCGAGGCACTTACAAACCCCAGCCGGGGTGGTGGCGTTTTGCCTTGCAGGTGATGTTGGCCACAGGTCTGCTCACCGCTTTGTTGGGCTTCGCTGCAAACCATTTGCCCTGGGTGGCGATGCGCCAAGAGGCCTGGTTACGCATTGGCTGGATGTTGGGTGTTTTGCTGTGCTCGGCCGTGCTTTACTTCGGGGTCTTATGGGCCACGGGATTGCGTCTCCAAGCTTTTCTTAAACGCTGAGGGACCTCTGGAATCGACATGCTGTTGGATTTGTCATCACCCACACCGCTCAGTTACTTTGCCAGCCTCGTGCAAAGCGATGAACACTTCCCCTTGCTGGAGGCGGCAGCCAGTTTGGCACAAGACGAAGAGCCGAGCTTGGATGTGCAGCACGTCCTCGACGATGTGGAGCGCCTGCTGCGCAGGGTTCAGGCGCGCTTGCCAGAGGATGCCGATGACCTCACCCAATTGGCCATTTTGACCCAGGTCTTTTACCGAGATCTGGGCTTTGGGGCCAACGCCAACGATTACTACGCCCCCGAAAACAGCTATTTGAATGAGGTCCTGCGCACACGCCGGGGTATCCCGATTTCTTTGGCGGTGCTTTGGCTGGAATTGGCACAGGCCATGGGACTGCAAGCGCAAGGTATTTCTTTCCCAGGTCATTTTTTGGTCAAAGTGACGCTGAAGGCCGGATTGGTGGTGATGGACCCACTGACGGGCGAATCTTTGGGACTGGACAATTTGTCAGAAAGATTGGGTCCCTACCGTGATCCTGCGGACCCCATGGCAACAGCAGACTTGGACGATGGTGAAACCCCTTTGGGCTTGTATTTGCAAGCTTGCCCGGCCCGGGATGTGTTGGCCCGGATGCTGCGGAACTTGAAAGAAATTTTCCGATCTCAGGAAGATTGGCCACGCATGCTGCAAGTGCTCGACCGGCTGGTGGTTTTGTTGCCAGAGGCCTGGACCGAAAGGCGAGACCGGGGTTTGGTGCATGCCGAATTGGGGCATGTGCACGAAGCATTACAAGATTTGCGGCTTTATCTGGAAGCCGAGCCCTCAGCACCAGACAGTGGGGCCATGAAAAACCGGGTGATCGCGCTTTCGGCGCTTTGACCGTTTGACCACTGGGCCCCTTGCTGCAAGTTGCAAGTGTGGGCCCGCGGGTCAGTTAAATGTCGAAAAAGGCTTAAAAGGTGTCTTCCTCACCTTAAGCCACCACCACCTGTGCACCATCACCTTGCGCAGCAATGCGGCCAATCGTGTAAACCTGCTCACCCGCAGCGCGCAAAGTGGCCGCACAGTTTTCGGCTGCGGTCGCATCCACCACCACCACCATGCCAATGCCATTGTTGAAGGTGCGGTTCATTTCGTTGTCGTCAATCCCGGCGGTGGCCTGCAGCCAGGCAAACAGTTCGGTTTGAGGCCAGCTGCCTTCGGTCAGGTGCGCGGCCAGGCCGTCTGGCAACACGCGGGGGATGTTTTCCAGCAAGCCGCCACCGGTGATGTGCGCCAGGGCCTTGATGCCAGAGGTATCTGGCGTGTCCGGGTGCTTGGCCAAAGCGGCCAGCACATTGAGCACATACAGGCGAGTGGGCTCCATCAGGGCTAGCTTGAAAGGCTTGCCGTCCAGCGTGGCGGGGGCGTTGCTGCCTGCCCGTTCAATGCATTTGCGCACCAAGCTGAAACCGTTGGAGTGAACGCCACTGGAGGCCAAGCCCAGGACCACGTCACCGACGGTCACGTTCTGGCCGGTGAGGATTTTGGATTTTTCGACCGCGCCAACAGCGAATCCGGCCAGGTCGTATTCGCCCGCGGGGTACATACCGGGCATTTCAGCCGTTTCTCCGCCGATCAGGGCGCAACCCGACAATTCGCAGCCTTTGGCAATACCGCCCACCACCGCAGCGGCGATGTCCACATCCAGCTTGCCGCAGGCAAAATAATCGAGGAAGAACAAGGGTTCAGCGCCTTGCACCAACACGTCGTTCACGCTCATGGCCACCAGATCGATACCCACCGTGTCGTGCATGTTCCACTCAAACGCCAGCTTGAGTTTGGTGCCCACGCCGTCGGTACCACTCACCAGCACAGGCTCTTTGTAGCGCTTGGGCACTTCAAACAACGCGCCAAAACCACCGATGCCTGCCAGCACGCCTTCGCGCATGGTTTTTTTGGCCAGAGGTTTGATGCGCTCGACCAAGGCATCGCCCGCGACGATGTCGACGCCAGCGTCTTTGTAAGAAAGGGGAGTTTGACTCATGGTGATGGCCCCCTGGGGGCAGGTAATTGGTGGTGAGGGGCCCACATGCGGACTAGCAGACTAAAATCAGGGTCTATTTTAAGGGTTCACCCTGAACGCTTGAAATTTCACCCAACCAAAGTCGAGCGCCACTTGCAAGCCCCTTTGCCATTTTTGATGACCCGCTTGGCCGCCTGGTTGGGTGTGGCCTTGGCCACGGCGTTTATTTTTTGGCTGCTGGCCCCCGTGTTGGCGCCTTTTGTCATTGCGGCCGTTTTGGCGTATGTGCTTCACCCTTTGGTGCTCAGGCTGGAAGGCCTGACCCAAGGCCGATTGCCACGGGCCATCGCGGTGGTGCTCATTGAAGCACTGGCGCTTGTCGCACTGCTGGGTATTTTGTTGCTCCTGATTCCCATTTTGGTGCGTGAATGGCCCTTGCTTCAGCAGCAGTTGCCTTTGTTGCTGGACCGCTTGGTTGACGCGATCAATCCTTTGCTGACGCAGATCGGGCTGAATGTGTCTTTGGATTTGCGGGATCTCAAAACCCAACTCGTGACTTATTTGAGTGCCAACCGCGAGGACTGGTGGGTCCCGCTGATGACGTCCCTCAAATTGGGTGGCAGTGTGGCCTTGGCCGTGGCTGGCTATGCGGTGTTGGTGCCGGTGGCACTTTTTTACATGCTGTACGACTGGTCACGCTTGGTCAGCAGCGTGCTCGAATTGGTGCCGCCATCGTTGCGCGGGCGCTTTGATGGCTTCATGAAAGAGTGTGACCAGGTGCTGGGTGAATATCTGCGTGGGCAGATGCTGGTGATGCTGGCTTTGGCAGTTTTTTATTCGGCCGGACTCCAGTTGTTTGGCTTGGATTTGGCGTTGCCCATCGGCGTGTTCACAGGTTTGGCGGTGTTTGTGCCTTACTTGGGGTTTGGCTTGGGCTTGGTGCTGGCGCTGTTGGCAGGCTTGCTGCAATTTGCCTCGGCGCAGGCACTGGTCATGGTGGCTGTGGTGTTTGGGTTGGGGCAGTTGATCGAAAGTTTTGTTCTCACACCCCGACTCGTGGGAGAGCGCATTGGCCTGCACCCGCTCGCCGTCATTTTGGCCTTGATGGCTTTTGGTCAGGTTCTGGGCTTTGTGGGCGTCTTGATTGCCTTACCCGCCAGCGCCGTGTTGCTGGTCGCATTGCGCCGCTTGCGTCACCAATACCTGCAAAGTGATTTGTATCGAAAAAGCGGGTCTGGTCTGGCTGAGCAAGGACCTGATCAGGCATGAAGCAGTTGGTTTTGGACATGGGCTTGGCATCGGCGCCCACGCTGGACAATTTCTTTGCAGGCCCCAATGAATCGGCACTCAGTCACCTGCGTTTGTGGACAGCTTCCAGATGTCGGTCTCCTGTGCCCAGCTATTTGTGGGGCGAAGGCGGTTCTGGAAAAACCCATTTGTTGCTCGCGGTGCACCACGCGCTCCAAGACCAAGGCGTTAAGGTGGGCTGGCTGGATGCGCACACCATGAACCCGCCCGAGTTCAAGGAAGAATGGGCCGCTGTGCTGATGGACGATGTGCACCTTTACAAGGCAGAACAACAGCACACCGCCTTCAATTGGTTTGTCAATGCCCTCACCCCCCGCAGCGGCTCGCCGCGCTGGGTTTTGGCCACAGGGGATGTGCCACCGGCCGATCTGAAATTGCGCGACGACTTGCGTAGCCGCTTGGGCTGGGGCCACATCGACTCCCTGCAGGTGCTGGGTGAGCCTGAGCGCCGCAGCGTCCTTCGGCAAGCGGCCGATGCACGGGGCCTGTTTTTGAGTGATGAGGTGATGTCTTACGTGCTCAAGCGCTT
>NZ_CAMBNZ010000029.1 GCF_945869175.1 Limnohabitans sp. Rim8
GACTTCGGTGGCGAAGTCGACGTTGGTGGCCAGGCCCATGAAGCTGCCGGCTTTGGCGCGCGTGGCGCAGTACTCGGGCAGGTAGCGACCGGCTTGGCGCATGAGCCAGACGGGGGTGTGGTCGGTGGCTTGGCGCAGGCAGGCGCGCAGAAATGTGTCGTTTTGCAGGGTCATGTGGGGGTCGGTTTTTCAGCGTTAGACGGTCTGGATGGGAATGTGTCAACTTTTTTACTTTTGCAAAGTGTCAATCTAACTTGACATTTTGTCAAATGCCTGTAGATTCCCATGCATACAAGTCAACTTGAAGACCCACCATGGACGCTTTACGGGAATGGATTCAATCGCCAACTCAGTTGAGAGCGCTGCCCATGGAGCGCTTGCCGGCCTTGGCCAACGAGTTGCGGCAAAAGCTGATTCAGTCCGTCTCGAAAACCGGCGGGCATTTCAGCTCCAATTTGGGCGCGGTCGAACTGACCATTGCCTTGCACTATGTGTACAACACCCCGGAAGACCGCTTGGTTTGGGATGTGGGCCATCAAACCTATGCGCACAAAATGCTCACGGGCCGCATGGACCGGATGCCTTCGCTGCGACAGCGCGGTGGCCTGAGTGGATTTCCGCTGCGCCAAGAAAGTCCATACGATGCATTTGGCACGGCCCATTCGTCCACCAGCATTTCAGCCGCCTTGGGCATGGCCATGGCCGCCAAGCTCACGGGGCATCCTCGGAAATCGGTGGCCATCATCGGTGACGGTGCGCTGACTGCGGGCATGGCTTATGAAGCCATGAACAATGCGGGAACCAGCCACTGCAATGTGTTGGTGGTGCTCAACGACAACGACATGTCGATCAGTCCGCCCGTGGGGGCCTTGAACCAATACCTCGGCGAGTTGATGTCTGGCCGGTTTTATGCGCAGGCCAAAAAACTCAGTGAAAAACTGTTGCGCAATGCCCCACCCTTGTTTGCCTTGGCCAAGCAACTGGAACAGCAAACACAGCAATTCATCCAGCCTGCGACGATTTTCGAAAAGCTCGGTTTTGCCTACACCGGGCCGGTCGATGGGCATGATGTGTTGGGTTTGGTGCAAATTTTGCAAAAAGTTTCACAAGAAAAAGGCCCCCAGTTTCTGCATGTGGTCACACGCAAAGGACAGGGGTACGAACGCGCTGAAATCGACCCTGTGGCGTATCACGGACCCGGTAAATTCGACCCCGCCGTTGGCTTGCAGCAGACACCCACCAGCAAGCAGACATTCACGCACGTTTTCGGCCAATGGCTGTGTGACATGGCCACCCAGGATGCACGATTGGTTGGCATCACGCCGGCCATGCGAGAGGGCTCTGGCATGGTGGCCTTCAGCCAGCGCTTTCCAGACCGTTACCACGATGTGGGCATTGCAGAGCAGCATGCCGTGACCTTTGCTGCGGGTTTGGCTTGTGAGGGACTCAAACCGGTGGTGGCCATTTATTCGACCTTCTTGCAACGCGCCTACGACCAATTGATCCATGATGTTGCGCTGCAAAACTTGCCCGTGGTCTTCGCGCTGGACCGGGCCGGTTTGGTGGGTGCCGACGGCCCGACGCACGCTGGCATGTTTGACATCGCCTTCACACGCTGCATTCCCAACATGGGTGTGGCCTGCCCGGCCGATGAAAACGAATGTCGGCAATTGCTGAGCACGGCATACGCCCAAAACCACCCGGTCACTGTGCGCTACCCCCGGGGCGCGGGCATTGGCAGCCAGGTCTCACCCGACTTGCAAGCGTTGCCATATGGACAGGCTGAAATTCGCCGACAGGGACGGGGCTTGGCCATTCTTGCTTTTGGCCCCTTGCTCTATGAAGCCTTGAAGGCGGCCGAGTCTCTGGACGCCACGGTCGTGAACATGCGCTGGGCCAAACCGTTGGATTTGGCGCTTCTGGCGCAGGTTTTCCAGGACCATGAGCGTTTCATCACGCTGGAAGACGGTGCACGGATGGGTGGCGCTGGCGCGGCTGTGCTGGAGGCCTTGCAGGACTTGGGCATCCAGAAACCTGTGTTGGTGATGGGCTTTGAGGACGCCTTCACAGAACACGGTGATCCCCAGGAATTGATGCAACACTATGGGCTGACTGCGGCAGGCATTCACCAAAAAATGGCTCAAGCTTGGCCAGATTTTTATGTCGCGCCCCAGCTCAGGAAGGTGGTCTGAATGGCCGTCTGGACGCTGGGACTGAACCACCGAACCGCGCCCATCGATTTGCGCGAGCGTTTTGCTTTGGCCTCCGACCAACTGGTGTTGTCATTGCAAGGCCTGCGCCGGCGTCTGGAAAAGCACAACGAAGTGGCGATTTTGTCCACTTGCAACCGCACGGAAATTTATTGCGCGGGCGAACAGGTGCAGTGGCAAGAAACGCTCCATTGGCTCGCTGACACGGGCAAAGCAGAAGTCGACAGTTTGCAATCGCACATTTACCGACTCGAGGGTGGGGCTTCGGCAAGGCATGCCTTTCGCGTCGCCAGTGGCTTGGATTCCATGGTCCTGGGGGAGTCGCAAATACTCGGTCAATTCAAGAATGCGGTGCGCCTGGCAGCTGACTCAGGTGCCTTGGGCTCCACCTTGAATCAGTTGTTCCAGCGCTCGTTTGCCGTGGCCAAAGAGGTACGCACCAGCACCGCCATTGGCGCCCATTCCATCAGCATGGCCGCGGCGAGTGTTCAGCTGGCCGGCAGAATTTTTGAAAACATCCAAGACACCCGAGTGCTGTTTGTGGGCGCTGGCGAGATGATCGAATTGTGCGTGGCGCACTTCGCGGTCAAATCGCCCCAATCGATCACCATTGCCAACCGCTCCTCAGAAAGAGCCGAATTCTTGGCAGCCATGCATGGCGGTCGCAGCATGGCTTTGGCCGACCTGCCGGCGCGCCTGCATGAATTTGACATCGTCATCAGCTGCACGGCCAGCACTTTGCCTTTGATCGGTCTTGGTGCGGTACAAAGCGCCTTGCGATCCCGCAAAAACCGGCCGATGTTCATGGTCGATCTGGCCGTGCCCCGGGACATTGAACCCGAAGTCAAAAAACTGTCGGGGGTGTACCTCTACACCGTTGACGATTTGACGCAGGTGATTGAAAGTGGCAAAACCCACAGACAAGAAGCGGTGGCAGAAGCGGAAATCATCATTGACCAAGGGGTGGCCAAATTCATGGCCTGGTTGGACCAGCGCAGGCATGTGCCTTTGATCCAAGAGCTCAATGGCCAAGCGGCCGCTTGGCGTCAGACCGAACTGGACCGCGCCCGTAAACGCCTTGAAAAGGGCGATTCCATCGACAGCGTGATGGAGGCCCTGTCACTGGGTTTGATGAAGAAAATGCTCAACGGCCCCTTGCGAGAACTGAACCACCACAGCAGCGAACAAAGAGAAAAAGCCCTGGTGGCCGTCAAGCAGTTCTTTTTGAACGACTGAGCTGTCAGCGGGCAGGCGTCATGTCCATGGCCGCAGGCAAAAGCCCCAAGGTGGTCTGAACACTTTGCGCCTGACGGATGGCATCGACGGTGGCCAGTGCCGTGGCTTCGGCGGCCATCACGGTGAGCAGCATCAAATCCACGGGACGTGTCTCGGTGCCTGTGGCCAGGGCGAACAAGGTGTCGCCATCCAGGGGGGTGTGTGCAGGGCGGATGGCGCGGGCCAGCCCATCGTGGGCGCTCATGGCCAGGCGTTTGGTCTGGGCTTTGGTCAGATGGGCGTTCGTGGCGACCACGCCAATTGAGGTGTTGGTGCCGGGCAAGGGCCGGTGGCCGCGCTCGCCGGCCAGCATCGCGCCTTGGGTGTCCAGCAGACCCAGGCCATCCCTTGTGCGGGCCCCTGCCAGCAACTGGCCTGTGGCCGGGTCGAGCACATCGCCCACCGCGTTGCAGGCCACGATGGCCCCCACCACCCAAGGACCGACACGCACGCTGGCGTTGCCAATGCCGCCCTTCATCGAGCGGTCCAGCCCAAAGAGTTTGCCCACACTGGCGCCCGCACCAGCACCTACATTGCCTGCAGCCGGTGTGGCCGCCGATGCCGCTTGGCAGGCGGCATAACCGGCAGCCGCACCGGGGCGGGCTTGGGGATCATCGCCTTGGCGCACCACGGGCAAGTCAAACAGCACGGCGGCAGGCACGATGGGCACACGGCCGTGGCCGGTTTCAAAGCCAATGTCGTGTTCGCTCAAATAGCGCACCACGCCACTGGCCGCATCCAGACCAAAGGCGCTGCCACCGCTGAGCACCACGGCATGCACCTGATCGACCAGGTTAGCGGGGTCGAGCAAGTCGGTCTCTCGCGTGCCAGGCGCGGCCCCCCGAACGTCCACGCCACCCACCGCGCCACCAGGGGCCAGCACCACCGTGCAACCGGTCAAGCGTTCGTTGAGTGTGAAATGGCCCACTTGCAAGCCTGAAACGTCGACAAGGCTGCCGCCAAATCCTGTAGGTGCTGTGTTAACAATTATTTCGGATGACATCAAAACCTCTCACCATCGTTGCTCACAGTCCCGAGGATAGCGCGTGCCCCTGTTTGTCCTGAAGAGGCTGCTGAGCTTTGTGTTGACTTGGTTGGCCACCAGTCTGGGTGTTGTTTGCCCGCGGTGCCTCTCAGTGCCCTCAAAAGCTTGCTATAATTGAACGCATGATGCGGCTGTAGCTCAGCTGGATAGAGTACTTGGCTACGAACCAAGGGGTCGTGGGTTCGATTCCTGCCAGCCGCACCAAAAATTAGAAAGCCCACAACGAAGGTTGTGGGCTTTTTCTATTTCCGACACATTCAACAGCACGCATGAGCAAAGCCCTCACCCAAGATCTTGGCGGTGACGACGACGAAGAGCAGGGCTTACCTGCTTTGCCTTCGGGTGCGCGCAATTACATGACCCCTGCAGGTTATGCCCGATTGCGGGCTGAGCTGTTCACTTTGATCGATGACGAGCGACCCCAAGTGGTAGAGACCGTGCATTGGGCGGCGAGCAATGGCGATCGGTCTGAAAACGGTGATTACCTGTATGGCAAAAAACGCCTGCGCGAAATCGATCGGCGCGTCCGGTTTTTGACCAAGCGGCTCGAGCTGGCAGAGGTGGTGGACCCCACCGTTCACCATGGCAGTGAGCAGGTTTATTTTGGCGCCACCGTCACCTATGTCGAAGCCTCTGGAACAGAACGCACGGTGACGATTTTGGGCATTGACGAGGCCGACAGTCTGCAAGGGCAGGTCACTTGGGTATCGCCCATAGCCCGCACATTGCTCAAGTCACGCGAAGGCGATGAACTCAAGCTGGTCACGCCTGCAGGCGTTTTGGAGATCGAGGTCTTGCACGTCAGTTATCCCGCCCCGGGCTGAAGGGCGGGCCCCATCAACTGCCGCTCACGCTTTTGTTGGTTAGACGGTCGGCTTGGATCACCGACGGTGTGCGCTTGAGGTGGCGCATCACTTGCTCCAGGTGGGTCGTGTCTCGGACCGAGACCACAAACTTCAGCTCGGCGGTGTCTTGCGGCGTTTCATGGCCCATGTCAACGTGAACGATGTCTGTTTCAGCGCTGGCCAATGCACCGGCGACCCGTGCCAACACGCCTTGGCCATTGAGCACGGTGACGCTGATGCTGGTTTCAAAACTGCGGGTCATCTCGTCTGACCACTCCACGCCAATGAAGCGCTCGCTGTCCTTGTGCTCCAGTTTGCGGGCGATGGCACAGTCTCGCGTGTGAACGGCCAGGCCTTCGCCACGGCCCAAATAGCCCACGATGTCGTCGCCCGGCAAGGGTCTGCAGCAACGCGAATAGACCACCGACGCGTTTTCGCTGCCATCGAGGTTGATCGCGCCTTGCGAAATGGATTCGTGGGCGGTGAATCGCTCGCGTGTCATCAACAGGGCATCGGGTTTTAGGCCTTTTTCAAACAACAAGGCGGCCAAGCGTTTGGCCACGATGGTGGCGATGCGTTTGCCCAGACCAATGTCCATGAGCAAATCGGTTTGGTTGCGGTTGCCTGTAAAGCGAAAGAGCTTTTCCCACAAGGCGTGGTGGGCTTCGTCAAGGGCTGGCAATTTCTCAATGCCCTCAGCCCGCAGCGATTGACTCAGCAGTTTTTCACCCAGTTCCACCGATTCGGTTTGCGCCATGGTTTTGAGGTGGTGGCGAATCTTGGAGCGGGCGCGTCCTGTGCGAACAAACCCTAGCCATGCGGGGTTGGGGGCAGACACGGGCGCTGTGATCACTTCGATCACATCGCCATTCTTCAGCTCTGTCCGGAGTGGGACCTGCTCACCATTGATGCGTGCGGCCATGGCGTGGTCGCCCACCCGGCTGTGGATGGCGTAAGCAAAGTCCACCACCGTGGCACCCCGTGGCAAGGCCATGATTTGGCTTTTGGGCGTGAAGACATAGACCGCATCGGGGAACAAGTCGACCTTGACATGGTCCCAAAACTCGGCCGCGTCGCGCGTTTCGGTCTGGATGTCCAAAAGCGACTGCAACCACTGTGTGCCCAAACGCGCCGATTGGGCGCTGGCCGCTTCGTGTTCTTTGTACAGCCAGTGCGCGGCAACCCCCGATTCGGCCACCAGGTGCATGGCCTCGGTGCGCATCTGGAACTCCACGTTCACACCCGACGGTCCCACCAGCGTGGTGTGCAGCGATTGGTAACCGTTGACTTTGGCAATTGCGATGTGGTCCTTGAACTTGCCCGGTACAGGCTTGTAAATTTGGTGCAACCAGCCTAAAGCGGTGTAACAGTCGACGACCGAGGGCACGATGACCCGAAAACCGTAAATGTCGGTGACCTGGGCAAAACTCAGGTGCTTGTCGTCCATCTTCTTGTAGATGGAGTAGAGCGTTTTTTCGCGCCCCCTGATGCGCACGTGCATCTTGGCTTGGGCAAAAACGGCTTCGACGTCGGCTTGTACTTTTTGAATCAGGTCTCGCCTGCGGTTGCGAGCCCGAGAGACGGCCTTGGTCAACACCGCATAGCGCCAAGGCAACAGATACTTGAAGGCCAGGTCTTGCAGCTCGCGGTAAATCTGGTTCAGACCCAAACGGTGGGCAATCGGCGCGTAAATTTCGAGTGTTTCAGACGCGATACGGCCCCACTTGGTGCGCGGCATGTCGGACATGGTGCGCATGTTGTGGGTGCGATCGGCCAGTTTGATCAGGATGACACGCACATCGCGGGCCATGGCCAGCAGCATTTTGCGAAACGACTCGGCCTGGTTTTCTTCTCGGGTGTTGAATTCCAGCTTGTCCAGCTTGGTCAGGCCATCCACCAGTTCAGCCACGGGGGAGCCAAACCGCTCAATCAACTCGACCTTGGTGATGCCGCAGTCTTCCATGGCGTCGTGCAACAAGGCGGCCGCCAAAGCCTGGGCATCGAGCTTCCATTCGGTGCACAAACCGGCCACTGCGATCGGGTGAGTGATGTAGGGCTCGCCACTTTTGCGCATTTGCCCCAAGTGGGCTGCGTCGGCAAATTTGTAGGCTTTGCGCACCACCTCGATGTCGGTTTCACTGAGGTAACCAATTTGGGCTTCCAACACCGCAAAACTGGCCGCCGCCGCATTGGCCGCAGCGGGGGCGATGGCCTTGGGGCGGCTGTGTCCCATTTTGGATGACGTTGGCGTGACAGAACTCATGTCATCAATGTAACGCAAGCCGTTGGGGGCTTGGTCTGCAGACGAAAAAAAGCCCCATGTCTGGGGCTTTTGCCAATCCGGCAGCGCCGGACAGTGGGCGAATCAGGAGACGCGTTTGAGCATTTCGATACCGACTTTGCCGGCCGCGATTTCACGCAGAGCGGTCACGCCCGGCTTGTTTTTGCTCTCGATGCGGGGGGTGTGACCTTGGCTCAGCATGCGGGCGCGGTAAGTCGCGGCCAAAACCAACTGAAAGCGGTTCGGGATCTTTTCCAGGCAATCTTCAACAGTGATGCGGGCCATGATGTTTTCCTTGAAAATTTCTGAGCTGGTTTCAAGCCATTTTGAGCGCTTGGAAGGTGTCCGGCCGGGCTCGGCGCTGGACATGGTACTTGAGCCGCTGGGCGTGAACAACCGCTTTAAGGTCAAACAAGGCACGATCAAATACTTCGTTGATTATAACGAAGTCAAATTCAGGGGCCTGGGCGATTTCGATGGCCGCATTTTGTAGGCGCAACTCGATGATCTCCGGGGCGTCCTCGCCGCGCCGCTCCAGTCGTGAGCGCAATTCTTCCCAGCTGGGCGGCAAGATGAAGATGAGCACCGCATTGGCATAGGTTTTCTTGATCTGCAAAGCGCCTTGGTAGTCGATCTCCAGCACCACATCCGCGCCTTGGGCCATGCGCTCTTCGATCATCTTTTTGGAGGTGCCGTAGCGCTGGCCATGGACATGGGCCCACTCGACGAACGCGTCGCCCAACACCAGCGCATCAAATTCTTGAGCCGAGGCGAAAAAGTATTCGCGGCCATGCTTTTCCTGGCCCCGGGGGGCGCGGGTGGTGTGCGAGACGGTGGGCTGCACGCGCGAGTCGAGTTCCATCAGGGCCTTGACCAAACTGGATTTGCCGGCCCCGCTGGGGGCGGCCACGACAAAGAGGTTTCCGGGGTAATCCATGGGGCGGGTCTTTATTCGATGTTTTGGACTTGCTCTCGCATTTGCTCAATCAGAACCTTCATGTCCACCGAGATCCGGGTCATCTCCAGCACCGCTGACTTGGAGCCCAGTGTGTTGGCTTCGCGGTGCAGTTCCTGAATCAAGAAGTCCAGGCGTTTGCCGATATCGCCCCCCTTGGAGAGCAAACGGGCGATTTCGTCCAAGTGCGAGCGCAGGCGGGTGAGTTCCTCGGCCACGTCGATGCGTATGGCGAAGGCCGTGGCTTCGGTGAGCGCCCGGTCCTGCGCGGCCTCGGGCAGGTGGCTGCCATCGGCCAGGGCCATGGCGTCTTTCCAGCGCTCCAAAAAACGTTGGCGCTGCTGCTCCACCAATTGCGGCACCAGCGGCACAGCCAAATCGGCCAGGCTGAGCAGCTGGTCAATGTGGCCTTGCAGCATTTGACTCAGGCGGGCGCCTTCACGCGCGCGGGCTTCTCGCAGCGCGTCCACGGCCTGGGTGGCCAGTTGCAACCAGATGGCTTCGTCAGCTGCCGCGTGGCCTGAACTTCCAGCGCTCATGCGCAGCACATCCGCCACGCTCAACGGCCGCGCCTCGGGCAACCAGTCTCGAATTTTGTCCTGCAAGGCCGCGATTTTTTGCAAGGCCTGGTGGTTGGGCGCTTGCAAAGCGGCACCGTCACCCGCATCCTGGCTGGCGCGCACCTCGACTTTGCCGCGTTTGATGTGCCGGGTGATCAGTTCGCGCAAACCCGGTTCGAGTTGGCGCATCTCCTCGGGCAAGCGAAAACTCAGGTCCAAAAAACGGCTGTTGACCGAGCGGATTTCCAAGCCCAGTCGGGCCGTGGGGGCCAAAGGGGCAGGGGTTTGACCGTCTGCGGCCAGCGGGCTGTGTTGCACGCTGGCGTATCCGGTCATGCTGTAAACTGGCATCGGTCAAGTTCCTTGTGGCAGCGACTGGCCAAATTGGCCTTGTAGCACTGCGTATGTCCAGCTTAACAACTGAACATGAAACGAGGCATTATCTCAAACTCTTGGGTTCGACCCGCTCGCGCAACCTGCAGGGCAAGATGCCGGGCTCCACGAGCCACACCATTCCAACGACACATGAACACCATCTCTGACGTCCGATCTGGCCGCGCAACCGACGCTTTGCGCCCTGTGCGCATCACCCGGGGGTACACCATCCATGCCGAAGGCTCGGTCTTGATCGAATTTGGCCAGACCCGCGTGCTGTGCACCGCTTCGGTCGAAGAAAAGGTGCCCGGCCACAAAAAAGGCAGTGGCGAGGGCTGGGTCACGGCCGAATACGGCATGCTGCCCCGCGCCACGCACACCCGGGGCGACCGCGAAGCCGCACGCGGCAAACAAAGTGGCCGCACGCAAGAGATCCAGCGCCTGATTGGCCGCTCGTTGCGGGCGGTGTTCGACCTGAAGAAACTGGGCGAACGCACCATTCACCTCGATTGCGATGTGTTGCAAGCCGACGGCGGCACCCGCACCGCCAGCATCACGGGTGCATTTGTGGCCGCGCAAGATGCCGTCAACTGGTTAATGGCCACCGGCAAACTCAACGAATCGCCTCTGCTTGACCGCGTGGCGGCCATTTCGGTGGGGCTGAAAAACGGGACCGCTTTGCTGGACCTGGATTACCCCGAAGACTCGGCCTGCGACACCGACATGAACGTGGTCATGACCGGTGCGGGCCACTTTGTGGAAGTGCAGGGCACCGCCGAGGGCGTGGCCTTCACCCGAGTTGAGATGGACCGCATGTTGGCCTTGGCCGAAAAAGGCATTGCGCAGTTGGTGCAGTTGCAAAAACAGGCCCATGACGAGCCCCAAACCTTGACCTTCAGCGCCTAAAACGCAGGTCAAATTGCTCATGAACATTGTTCTGGCCTCCAACAACGCTGGCAAATTGGCCGAGTTGCAAATCCTTTTTGCGCCACTGCACATGACGCTGGTGCGCCAGTCCGAGCTGAACATTCCCGAAGCCGCAGAACCGTTCAAGACCTTTGTGGAAAACGCCCTGGCCAAAGCCCGCCACGCCGCACAGCTCAGTGGATGGCCTGCCTTGGCCGATGACGCGGGCTTGTGCGTGGACGCCTTTGGTGGCCAGCCCGGTGTGGACACCGCCTACTATGCCACCCGCTTTGGCTACCCCAAGGGCGACGACACCAATGTGACCGCGCTGCTGGAGCAGATGCAGGGCATCGCCAACCGCCGTGCGGCCATGGTCAGCACTTTGGTGGCGCTGCGCAGCGCCGACGACCCGGAGCCCCTGATCGCCGTGGGCCGAGTGGTGGTCGACATCACGCCCGAGCGCCGGGGCGGCAATGGCTTTGGCTTTGACCCGGTGATGAGCTTGCCCGAATTGGGCAAGACCTTTGCCGAACTGCCTTCTGAGGTCAAAAACGCCAACAGCCACCGCGGCCGCGCTGCGCAGGCCATGCTGGCGCTGATGCGCGAACGCTGGCCTGAATCCACATGGGTTTGAGCTTCTCATGAACCCCAGTCTGGACCCGGTGCACGCCATGCGACCCGGTGTGTTGCAACTGAGCGCACTGCCGCCGCTGTCTTTGTATGTGCACCTGCCTTGGTGCATCCAAAAATGCCCGTATTGCGACTTCAATTCGCACGAACACCGTGCTGGGGCTGATCCAGCCTCCACCCATGAGGCTTATATCAACGCCTTGTTTGCCGACCTTGAAGCCAGTTTGCCGCTGATCTGGGGCCGCAGCATCCAGACCGTGTTTTTGGGGGGTGGCACGCCCAGCTTGTTCTCGCCCGAAGCGATCGACCGTTTGCTGGGGGGCATTCGGGCCCGCGTCCGTTTGGCGCCCAATGCCGAAATCACCATGGAAGCCAACCCCGGCACTTTTGAAAAAGACCGCTTCAAGGCATTCCGCCAGGCCGGCATCACCCGCTTGTCCATTGGCGTGCAAAGCTTTGACAACGCACACCTGAAAGCGCTGGGGCGCGTGCACGACCGTGACCAGGCCCTGGCCGCGGTGACCGAAGCGGCGCAGGTGTTTGACACCTTCAACCTGGATTTGATGTATGCCTTGCCGGGCCAAACATTGGCGGGTTTGACGCAAGACATTCAAACGGCATTGGCTTTTGCGCCGCCGCACATCTCGATTTACCATTTGACGATCGAGCCCAACACGGTGTTTGCCAAGTTTCCGCCGGCTTTGCCCGAAGACGATCTGGCGTACGAGATGATGGACCGCATCACCGAATTGACCGCTTGCGCAGGCCTGAACCGTTATGAAGTGTCTGCCTACGCCAAGCCGGGGCACAGCTGCGCCCACAACCTGAACTACTGGCAGTTTGGCGATTATTTGGGCATTGGGGCCGGTGCCCACAGCAAGCTCAGTTTTGCCCATCGCGTGCTGCGGCAGGTGCGCTACCGCGAACCTGCGCTTTACATGCAGCAAGCCATGAAGGGCGAGCCCATCACGCAAAGCGCCGAAGTGTCACGACAAGAGTTGCCGTTTGAGTTCATGCTCAATGCCCTGCGATTGCGCGCTGGCTTTGAGTTGGCCGACTACGTGGACCGCACGGGTTTGGCCATGACCAGCATCCAAAAAGGTTTGCTGGAAGCCGAGAAAAAAGGCTTGATTGGCCGGGACCTGCAAAGGGTCTGGCCCACAGAAAAAGGATTTGATTTTTTGAGTGACTTGCAAGCGCTGTTTTTGGCCGAGAGCGATTGAGCGCTCAGTCCACCAGGCCAGCGCTGTCATTTTTGGATGTGCAGCCGATCTATTGCGAATTTGAAGCCATAGAGCATGACCAAGGCCCCAGAGACGTTGCCAATGAACATGGGCCACACATCCACCCAGATATTGGTCAGAGGCTTATCCACCCAATGCCAGGCGATTTGGTGCACAGCCGCGCTGGCCGCAGAGGTGGCCAGCGTCAAATTCAGCAACTGCAAGGGGTGAATCTTGTGCAGTGTTTGGCTCAACCATTGCCTCTTTTGCAGGAATTTCATCACCAACCAAGGGGTCAATCCGCCCGCCACGCCGTTCAAAAAGCCCAGTATGGGGTCGGGGCCGTCGATCAGCTGCCAATCCACGTACCAGCCGCCCAACATCAAACCCACGGCACCGGGCAAGCCCAGCACCAACACCAAGATGACCCTGAAGCCCGCAGGCAAGAACAACCAGTTGATGCCCTCTCTGTGTTCGAGGCTGTAAAAAATCAAGTCGTTGAGCTCAAAGAAGCCCACAAACAAAACAGCACTGAGCAAAGTCAGTGCTGTTTTTTGAAGTGCCCTGCCGATCATCAGCGTCATGCAGGGCTGTCTTGGTGGGCCGCTTGCATGGATTGCCCGAGATGGCTGAAGTAGTCCAAGGTGCGTTGGGTCGGGATCAAAAACTTGGCGCGGCGGTCGCCTTCCAGATTCAAGGTGCCGAGCATTTCTTTTTCACGCAGCCGCGTGACGCGCTTGTGCAGCGTGGCAGGTGAGCCCAGATCCGCCAGGGCGATGGCCTCGCGCACGGTCATGGGCTGGTTTTCGTACCAGCGCAGCACCACGGCTTGCAGCAGCGCTTTTTCGTTGGCATCCATGTCCATGCCATCGGGCAGGGCTTGAATCACCTTGGCCAACTGCAAAAAACGCATGTAAGCGGAGGCAAAAGGGCTGTTAATGTTGCTCATGAAATGATTTTATCGTGATATTTGATATATTTAATCATTCAGTTGTGTTGAATTGTTAAGCTCGACACCAAAGGAGAGAGACATGACACATCGAATGGCCATCATTGGCTTGGGCATCATGGGCCGGCGCATGTTGGAAAACGCGTTGCAACACCCTGCTTTTGAGCTGATCGGTGCCTGGGACCCGTCTTCCGAATCGGTGGCCAAAACCCAAGCCGCACACCCGGGCGCCCCTTTTTCAGCCAGTGCCGATGCCGCGATGGCCGGTGCCGATGTGGTTTATTTGGCTTGCCCGCCGGGACCTCGAAAAGCCTATGCCTTGCAGGCTGCAGCGGCCGGGCAAGGCGTGTTCATGGAAAAACCCTTGGGCACCGACCCTGCACAAAGCCGCGATTTGGTGGCCCAATTGCGTCAGGCCCGTCTGCCCGGCGTGGTCAACTTCACACAAGCTGCTTCGCGGGGCTTTGAAGAACTGCATCGGGCCATGGCGGCCGGTGAAACCGGCGAGTTGTTGGGCATTGACATTGTGGTGAACTACCCGGCTTGGCCCCGTGCCTGGCAAAAAGAGGCCGAATGGCTGCGTTGGCGTCATGAAGGTGGTTACACCCGCGAGGTCATTTCGCACTTTTTATTCTTGGCGGGCCGCTTTTTGGGCCCCTTGACTTTGCAACAGGCCTTGCCGCGTTACCCCCAAGACCCTACGCTGTGTGAACTGGACATGTTGGCCAGGTTGACCACGGCCCAAGGCCAACCCGTGACGGTGATGGCCACCACGGGGGGGCAGCAACCCGATCGACAAGAGGTCACGGTGCGCGGCAGCCGCATGAATTACCAGTTCAGGGAGTTTTACCAACTGTGGCGCTCAGACGGCGGGCCATGGCAGGAAGCACTCGACTGGACCACAGAGGACCCCCGAACCAGCGCACTGCAGCGGCAATTGACGCAGGTGGATTTGTGGCTGCAGGGGCTGCCCCATCAATTGGCCACGGCCGAAGAGGCTTTGGCGGTTCAGGACTTGGTGGAAGCGATGTTGGTGGGCAAGCAATGATGGGGGGTGTGCGACATTGCCCCGATTCATCTGTCTTTGCCACGCATGAACCATGAACGTGAAATGGGATTGCCGTTAAATGATTGATGAGGCTGTTCACAAAAGCGATTTTCAAGATTATGATTGACTAAAATAAAGTCAATAATTCTCCTATGTAAAAATTTTATCTTGGTAATATTATTTACTATTATAAATTAACAATATAGTTGAATTTAAATTTCAGTAAAGTAAGGTTTTATATGTTTCGTCACATTTCAGTGTTGGTGCTTTCTACCTTGTTTGCAGGCAGCGTTTTTGCCGCAGACACTTACGACTCTGCCACCAATGTATTGAGTATTCCCTTGGTCAAGGTGGGCGGCTCCATGTATCAAGACGTCAAAATCACGGTGGGCACGGTGGTGAGTTTGGGTTCGGGCCCAAGTGCTGACACTTTCGATACTTACAACTCCAGCAATAACCAGTTGAGCATTCCGGTTGTCAATGTGGGTGGCACCATTTATTACGATGTGGTCATCACGGTTGGCGAAATCAGAGCAGTGGGGGCAGATTGCTTGATCGCTTCAACTTGCAGCAAGGTCGGTACACCCGAAGTCAAAGGCGTGTTGCCGGGCGATGGCAGAGTCAGTGTGATGTTCAACTACATGGGTGGCAAGATCACCAGTGCCCTGTCCAATTCAAAATTTGTTCAGGCCACCAATTACACGGCGATTTGTACCTCTTCCAACGGCGGTGTCACGGGATCGAGCCAAACCAGTGTTGAATATGTTGCAGGGCTTGCCAACATCACCAACCCCTTGGTGGTGAGTGGCCTGACCAATGGCAAAACTTACACCTGCGCAGTCACGGCGTCCGCTTCAGCAGCCTATCCCGCGACGTCAACTTCTTCTTCGGCAACGGTGCCCAATACGGGCTCCGTGAACGCTGCTGGCGTACTCAGTGGCACCGCCAACACAGCGCACACCCAGGCGTATCCGACCTATGCCTCCTATTGCAATTACACCAACCAAACCGCAACAGGTTTGTCGACCCCAGCCACGGTTTCCTATTACAGCACCAGTGGCACACTGACCAGTGGTACGAGTCAGTCCAGCTTGGCCTGTACAAGTTCTGAGCGCACCATTTCGGGCAATGCCATTCCAGACCACAAGGCGTCGGAATTCTTCACCAATGGCCTGACGGGTTACACCTCCAGCCCTTACTTTTCGGGTAATCCGAATAGCATTGGCGCCAAGACGGTGAGTAAAACAGTGCCCCTGTCGGGCACCATTTCTAGCCTCTACACCAGAGGAGCCAATGGTTTCGACACGGACGCTTGCTACACCTACACCAGCGGAACAGAGCCGAGTACCAGTGCCAACAACAAGTGGACTTCTGGGACCAAGGTTTGGAGCTCAGGCGCGCTGCGGTGTACTTGGGTGGCTTATTTTTCCTACCTGAACAACAGCGTCAAAGTCGAAGTGGGCACGGCTGAAACTTACGTCAGCAGTGGCACCACCTACAAAGTGTCAGGTAAAAACATTTACCAAGATGTGGGTCTTGATCCCAGCAACGCGCACAACCAACCCACCATGTCGTCAGGCTCAACCGCAAAGTATGGTTACTACCATGTGCATGGCATGCCCGAGGGACAGATCGCACGACTTGGAAAAGGCAACAGCACCATGACCCTGGTGGGCTTTGCGGTGGACGGCTTTCCCATCTATGCCCGATATGGCTATACCAATCCCAGCAGCACCACAGGGGGTGTGACCGTCATGAAATCCAACTACCGACTCAGAACGGCGGCTGAATTGACTGCCGCTGGGTACACCAACCGACCTTCGGCCAGCATTGCACCTTACGGCACTTTTGAGCAAGACTGGGTGTTCGATGCCACGAGTACGGCCAGCAGCAAGGGCAACCTCGATGCATGCAATGGCAGATACGGCGTGACGCCTGAGTCTCCCACCACATCGGTGTACCACTACTTCATCACCGATGCCTATCCCTTTGTGCCCCGCTGCGTTTTTGGAACGCCAGCTTCTTGGGCCAATGACGGCTCGGTCAATTGATGGGGGTGGTTCGTTTCATTGCTGCACTGTGGTTTTGTGCGATGGGCGCTGGCGCCCATGCACATTTGATTTCAGCGGGCAATGGCTTGGTCAATGTCTTGCCTGAGCGGGCTGTTTTGTTGCTTGCTGTGCCCGTTTCAGTTTTTCAAAATGTGGACATCAACCAAGATGGATTGCTTCAGCCCGAAGAAATTCGGGCTAACCGTGATCGAATCATTGAACAACTGAACCAATCCATCCGTTTTGAAATTGGAGACGCTCAAGGCGAGGTGTTGGACGACCAGATCATGGTGTCTGTGCATGCCGATGACCGTCAGGGAACGCCTCAAATCGAATGGCTTCGCCAAATCAAGTTCCCCCAGGAAGCGTTGAGTTTGCCAGTCAAAATCTCATTGACAGGCCGCTTGCTGAATGGAGAGTATCTTTTTCAAGTCAAAAGGGTTGATGGTCAAGAACTGGCCAAAATCAGCGCATCGCATCCCTCACATGTTTTCTTCAACCAGAGTTGGGGAACATTCCAGGCTTTTTTCATAGACGGTTGGCAGCACATTGTCGAAGGCTATGACCACCTTGTTTTTTTGGTCACTTTGCTGGCGGCCAGCGTGGTGTGGCGGCGGTGGTTTTGGCTCTTGACGGCTTTTACATTGGCCCACGGAATCACCTATGGCTTGGCCAGTTTTGGCGTGGTGCAGGTGAGGTCCGAACTCATTGAACCCGTCATTGCACTCACCATCCTCATCACCGCCGCCTTGAGCTTGTTCAAGGTGCAGTTGCGGTTGAGGACAGAAATGGTGGCCGTTTTTGGCTTGGGTCTGTTCCATGGCTTGGGCTTTGCCAGTGCCATGGCCCTGCAGTTGCAGGGTCAAAGATATCCCATGTCATCCATTGTGGGGTTCAACCTGGGCGTAGAGGCGGGTCAAATTCTGATTTGTCTCATTTTGGGTGGCCTGTTTGAGATCTTGAAGCGAAAATCACAACAGCTTGAAAATATCAGAAACGGAATGATTTGGTCGGGGTTTCTGGCGGGTGGTTTTTGGCTGTTTGAAAGAATTTAACAATGAGTCGCAGCATGAAAGAACTTTCTCAAACCAAGCTGGCCCTGATCATGGTGGCCGCATTGGCACTGATCTGGCTGCTACAGCCCACCGTTTCAGCGTGGTTGGGCCCAGATGAAACCGGGCCCACGGCACCGAAAGTTGAGTTGAATCCCAACCAGGCACCATCCAAACCCAATGGTTCACCGACCTACCCTGCACTGATGCCAGGTGAGGATCCTTTCAAAGCACATCTCGAAAAAAATGGCGCGTCGCCTACGCCCCTCGCCAAGCCTTCTGCTGGCACGCCTGGCCCATCAACCAGCGCGAACCCAGCGGGTGCTGATCCTTTCAAAGCTTTGTTAGAGCAGCAAAAGCAACTCGGCAAAGAGGTGGGTGTTTCCCCTTTCGGGAAATAGATCACTTCACCGTGCCGCCCATGTATTTGTTGGTGCTGAAATTGCTGCTGGCCCTGAAAAAAGGAATGTCATTGGTTTTGCCAATGTAGGCGCCCTTCATCAGCACATTCAGCGTGGTGGTGAAGGTGACCAGTTCCGCCTTGTGGTTGACCACGTTGTGGGCGTGGTAGTGGTAACCGATGCCATCATGGTCGTGGGCACCAAAGCTGTCCAGGGGCGTGCTGTAACCCTTCATGGCTGTGTCGCTGCTTCTGTATTTTCCAAACAGGGCAATGCCATCGTAGCCAAAGCCAATCATGGGTGGATGCGTTTTGTTCACATAGTCAGCATCGCCATAAACACCCAAACTGAAGCCCGTTTGATAGCCGTCAAAGTGGCAGTGCGGGCCGCCACCGCCTTGCCCCACGTGGCAGCCGCTGGCAGTCAACTCCCCAAAGAGGTGCGAGGGCACCAAGTTGTTGTTATAGGCAGGAAACATGACGGAGCCATCGATCAGCAAGCCGTTGTCGGCAGAGTCGGCGTAGGTGTACACATCCGCCGCGAGAGAAGCGTTGGTGCGAGCTGTCCACAAATTTTTGGTGAAGGTGTTGTCCGTGACTTGGGTCACCACGCCATAGTCTTTCATGGGGATGAGGGTCACATAGTTTTCCAAGTTTGAAAACCGTGTGACTTTGGACGAGGGATAAGACCCCGTGCCGTCGGCTGGGGGGTGCGGCACATCTTTCAGGCCGTTGGGGGAGGCTTGGTTGCCATAGTTCACCACCACCATGAAGGGGTGGTATTTGCCGGCGGTGTCCTTTTCATTGGTGAAGTAGACGTAGGGCACCAAATTTTGACCGGGCGTGCCATCTGCAATCGAGTCGCTGACCAGTTTGTGCGCCAAAGTGGCATCTCTGTAGGCCGAATAAAGCGCTGTCGAGTAACGCAATTTTTCACCAGAAGCTTCAACCGCTGACTTGATGGCGGCCAGCATGGCATCGGCACTGGTTTTCGTGCTGGCGTTCACCCCGGGTGTCGCCACTTGGTTGCGGTAAGTGCTGTTGACTTGTTTGTAAATGCTGCCAGACGTGCCTTCTGTGGCGGCCACAGTATTTTTCGACAAGAAGGGTGCTGGGTCGTTCGTGACGAAGGCGACACTCAGCGGATTGAGAAACTCTGGGATGCCCAGTTCTAGAGCCGAGTTGTAGGCATACAAGGGCGTTGCGTCCGTGGAAGATGCCACCAATTTGTAAACGCCACTGCTGAGATTGACAGAGTAGTTGGCCGCCGAAAAAGCGGTATCTTCGGTGTAGCTCACGGCATGCGTGGTCCCACCTTTGTCGTTGGCAGCCGTGGTGTACGCATATTTGTATCGTTTTTTGGCTTGCAATAATTTGGTGCTGCTGTCGTAGGCAAATGTGACGTAGCCATACACCGTGGCGGCCTTGCCAAAGTTGTTCCTGAATTTGAGCTTGTTGCCATCTGCCGCATCAAAGTCAATGGCGTTGTTGGGATGAAGGCTGGATTCGAGGCGAAAGTAGCCCGAGCCGTCGGCCACCACTTGGACCAGCTTTTGTAAATACTGCTGGTAGGTGGTGGTGGTCGCCA
This sequence comes from Limnohabitans sp. Rim8, assembly GCF_945869175.1. GTDB lineage: Bacteria > Pseudomonadota > Gammaproteobacteria > Burkholderiales > Burkholderiaceae_C > Limnohabitans_A. Next base: position 19,394 of record NZ_CAMBNZ010000029.1, read on the forward strand.
GGGTGCCTGTCTCCACAGCGTAACCGTTGGTGGCATCGTAAGTCGATCCCACTTGCATGTAATTGGCGTTGGTGGTTTGGCTTGACGCATTGGACAGCAAGTACCTGCTGCGGTTTGTGAATGCAGACGCCCGCACCATGGTGCCGGGTGTGTAACTGGCTTCGATGGCGCTGGCGTATCGCGTGGGTCCGTAATACAAAGCCGCGGACGTGCTGTCGTCGCTGCTGCATTGGGCTGCAGTGCTGCAAGAAGCGCCCACACTCAAAACACTGCCAACCGTGATGATCACGTTGTAATAAGTCGTGGTTCCCACCAGCACTTCAGGAATGGTCAATTGATTGTTGGCGGCGTTGTACTCATCGTACGTCGGTGCAGAGGGATCTTTGCTGCCCACGCTGATCACGTTGCCCACAGTGATTTGCACATTGGCGTAATAGGTGCTGCTGACTTTGACCAAAGGAATGTTCAATGTATTGCTGGAGCCGTCGTAAGTGTCAGCCGCATGAGCACTCGTGAAAAAACCGATGGCACTGAGTAAAAATAACAATTGGATGCGGTTCATGATGAGATATGGATGGTGCCAATAATTGTTAAATCGTCAAAATCGATACTAACTGAAATTGATATTTTCAAAATCACCACTTCAGTGAAAACAGCCCTCACCGATTTTCTTGTGATCGTCAATGGATAAAAGTGAATCGGCTCAAGGTGTGAGCCTGTTGTGATCCGTCGCATTGGCATCAATGGACAAAATCACCATCGAAACCTGCCACCCCCAGAAGGATCAGGTCGATATTTGCCAGCCCCGCGAGGGCCACAGCATCCGCATAAAGAATGTTTTCAACTCCGGGATAAGCTTGCGCGATCTCGGCCCTGAATTCTGGGGTGAATTCACCGTCGCGGGTCACGGTGGTGATCAAGGGATCGATCTCTGAGAAGCCAAATACAACTCCAGCGTATTCCACCGTGTGCGATTGGACGCGGTCATCCAAGGTGTTTGTGATTTCTTTCAAATTCTTGAGCAGCACCGCGCCACTGGCCAAGACACCCTGATCCACCACCACTGAAAGGGTGTTGGTCGTGGTCACTTTGACGGGCACTGTATTGACCGCCATGGTCACTGTGTTGTTGGCATCGGTGCCGTCGGCGTTGGCGTTGCCGGCAGTGTCTGTGAACACGCCACTGGCCACACGCACGACGCCGGTTGCCGTGCTCTTGGCGTTGGGTGTGAACAAGGCCGTGTAGGTGCTGCCTGTTCCACTGAAGGCAGAGAGCGTTCCACCGGTCACCGTGGCGTCTGTGACGGTGAAGTTCGCTGAAGATTCACTGAGCGTGAAAGTCAGCGTGGCTGTCTCGCCTGTCGTGAGGCTCGATTGGCTGGCGCTCAGTGCGATGGTGGGTGCGGTGGTGTCTGGTGCCGCGGCAGTCGTGAAGTTGTAGTGGGAGCTGCCGGCATAGCTGTTTCCAGCCAGGTCTTTGATGCTGCCCACACCAAAGTCCACCCAGTAGCTTGTGCTGAAAATCAAATCGTCCGAGGGGTTGATGGTCAGTGTGCTGCCCGAGATGCTGAGGTTGTTGCTCGTGGCCGCGTTGTAGGTCGCCACGGTCAGTCCAGCACCCGTTTTGAGCGCGATGTTGCCCGTACCGCGTTGAATGGCTTCGTTGAAGGTCACAACGATGTTTGAGCCGGTGGGTGTTCCCGTCGCCTCATCGAGGGGACTCAAGAGGACGACAGTGGGGGCGACTGTTTCTTGAAAGACAGAAGCAGCGTATTGGCCGTCAGAAAAACTCAGTGACTCGATGCCAATCAGCGTATCCGTGCCTTCTGTGTTCGATTGGATGGTGAATGATTCGCTGGTAAAGGACCATGAAATGGCATAGCTGGATCTGTCCCCACTGAAGACAGCCACATCGACACCGGCTCCGCCGTCCATCCTGTCATCGCCAGAACCACCGATCAGCGTGTCGTTACCGGCCCAGCCTTCGAGCAGGTCGTTGCCTGCTCCTGAGCTGATGCTGTTGTGGGCTTCATTGCCATAAAGCGTGTCAGCGTGATTTGACCCGGTGAGGTTCTCGATCACCGTTCCGAAGTTGATGGTGATCTGACCTGATGAAGATATCAGGTCGGCTTTCTTGGCCCCCACAAAGCCCCAATAACCCGGAGTCAAGTAAATGGTGCACCCTGCATCAGCGTCAGCCGCGCTGAGTGTATCGAGACCTGCTCCGTCCCAGATGAAATTAGCGCTGGAGGAATTCACCGCGTAAGCGTCATCACCCGTTCTGGAGGTGGTGCTGGGGCCGTAGAGATATTGGAGTGCAGCAATATCAAAGGGACTGAATTTCAAGAAATACGCGCTGCTGGAGTCTTCGTAACTCATGACCGTCCAAGACGTCGTGTCTTCAGCCGCAGAAAGATAAGGGGGGTTCGATGCTCCAGCTGAAGGATCGTTGAAAGGATGTTTCAGGCCGATGGCATGACCAAGCTCGTGGATCAATGTCCAGGCCCCAATGGTTCCATCTTGGATGGTGGCGTTCTCGGGCCTCGCTGTATCTAAATACAAGTCACTGCCATAAGTGCTGGTATTGGGCAAATACGCATAGCCGTATGAGCCTGTCTGATCGTTATTGGCAAATGTGATGGTGTTGAGCGCAGACGAATCTGTGGATTGAACAAAACCAATGCCAATGACGGTGCTGATATACCGAAGCGCAATTTCAGCACGGGCTTGCTGCGCAGCGGTAAAGGCCGTCCAATTGGCCTTGTCATTATCATAGCTTGCTTGATGAGCGGGTATGGTCGAGGGGTAACTGTAGTAGTAAAGCTTGGTATTTTGAAGCAAATTGGCGTAGCGTAGACCCGCACCTGCATCAGGTAAGAGCGCTTCAATCCAGTAAGGTAGCGCTAAAGCGCCATCACGGTAAAAAACGTTCTCTATGGTGCTCGGGAGTTTGACGAAATTGGCGTAGACATAGACTGTGTCGGTGCCTCCAGAGTCTTGGATGTATTGGGTTGTTGAACGTACGTGGTAAGTATCGTTTCCATCACCACCGTACAAGTTATCGATACCGCTTCCGCCATCCAGCGAATCGTTTCCAACGCCACCATAAATGCTGTCGTTGCCCTCTCCACCATTCAGGGAGTCATCGCCATCAGCGCCGTACAACTCGTCGACGCCCTCTCCCCCGACGAGCGTATCGTCGTCTATCCCACCATATAAAAAATCATGGCCGGAAGCACCATCCAGGAAGTCGTGGCCTTCAAAGCCATAAATTGAATCATTGCCGCTACCACCCGTTAAAGTGTCTGATGCACCCGTACCGTAAAAATTAGGCATGAAATTTTTCGAAATAAATTATAAAAATTAATTGAGTAATAAAAAAATCAACGGATAAAGGGAAACTCCATTAGTTTGCCTTGGGTCGCCTCTGATTTTCGACAAGCGCCTCGTTGGGACTCGCGCAAGAGACCATCTTCCCAAAGTGTGGGGCTTTCTAAAATCCCGGTTTTTTTCAGTTAAAAACTGTCAAATATGGTGTAATCTTAATCCGTTGAATTAATTTAATGTTTTTGATAATTTTATTGTCCTCTTGACATGTTAAAGAGGCATGACTTCCTTTTTGAACTCGATGGGCAAGGTGAGGATCTCGGACAAGCCTTGGGCTACAACAGGACAAGCCTCATGAACCATTGAACTTTTTCAAAATAACCACCCGTCCAAAATTTGATCGACCTTTATGAAATTGAAGCCTAATCCCTGGGTTGTTACTGGACTGGTGCTTGCCGCTTTGTTGGTGGCCAGTTTTATCGGTGTTTCGGCCTATAAAACCCGAACGGATCACATCATTGAACTGGCCGAAGCCAAATTCAAAAAGTTCGAAGTGGTGTTTGAGGAACTGGTGAAGAGCCGTTACAAGGCGATGGGACTGGGTGCCGATGTGCTGTTGCTGGACCGTGAACTGATCCATGCCTTTGAAGAGCGTGACCGCAAAAAAACGGCAAAGGAATTGGACGACTTTTATGAGTCGGTTCGCAAACGCCACGACCTCACCCAAATCAACCTTTATATCCCACCAGCGACGCTTTTCTACCGTGCACACCATCCTGAATTGGCGCAAATGGACATGTCCAAAGTTCGGCATTCGGTGGTGGAGGTGTCCAAGAATCAGCAGCGTTTGATGGTGGTTGAAACCGGTCAAGGTGGCGTGGTGGGCATTCGCGCTTTGGTGCCAGTTTTTAAAGAGGAAGTTTTTCAAGGCGCTATCGAATTCGTGACCAGCTTCCATTACCCCCTGGAGGAGGCGGCTGATCGCACAGAAATGGGGTGGGCTTTTGGCATCACCGAGGCCGTGTGGAAAAATGTAGAGCGCCCAAACGACGACAAGACAGACATCAAAAAAGGGAGCGATGTCTATTTTGATTACAGTGATTCTGCCATCCAGAAAATCATCAAGGCAGCGGATTTTGATCCACGCGCAAGCGATTTCATCATCACCGAAGCGGGGGACAAAACGGTTTTTATTCACAGCCTCAAGGTGCCCAGTTTCAACGGCGAGCCCGTGGTGACCGTAGCGGTGGTGGGTGATGTCACAGCCAAATTTGCCTCCGCGATGATCGAAGCTTGCATCCGATTCGCTCTTGCATTTGTGGTGTTGTCATTGCTGTTGGTGTTGGGCTACGTGAAGTTGGACGCGATCCGTGCCGGCATGATGGGTTCTTTTGGTGTCCAGCGCCAGATGATGGAGACCCAAATCGCCTTGGGCGAGCTGGCCATTCAAAAGGTGAAGGACTTCGAGACGGTCAAGCGGCGCTTTTTTGCGCAACTGATGTCTTCCATCAGCGAGCCATTGCTGGCGATCACCGGGCAACTGAAAACGGCAACACGCGTCTTGGGGGATGGCGATGTGGAGGCCCCTCGTCAAAATCTTGTTTTTGCCCTCAAAGAGTCAGAAAACCTGATGCGTCTTGTGGCCGATTACGAGCAGATCGAGGTCTTTCGTCAAGGTTTGGCCAAATCCAATAGTCCTCTCATGTCGGTGGCCGCATCCATGGAGCGAATGCAAGCGGATGTGTCGCTGTACCAGCGATTTCCGCAATTCCATGTCAGAACCCAAACCCAGCCTGATCTCCCAGCCACCCGAGGTGAGCCCGCCTTGGTGGAGAAAGCCTTGTCCAACTTGGTGGCTTACGCTGCGCATTTGTCGGGCCAGGGCGAGGTGATGCTCACGCTCAGCCAAGACAGCGACAAGTGGTTGTTGATCAGCCTGAGTGGAAGCGCTTTTGCCGGCGCCAACGCGCCGACCGAAAAATTGCTGGATGAGACGCGCCAATTTCTGGAAAAAATGGCTGCCGGGCTGTCCTATGAGGGCGGCAACAAGATTCTGATCGGCCTTGTTTTGGCTCGTCTTATTTTTGAGAATTTTGGTGGAAGTCTGGGGGTCTCTGGGAGCGATTCCCCTGGATTCATCGTCCGTTTACCAGCCGCCATTTAACAAGAAACGTTCAGGTACAGGCTATGAAAACGAGTTACCGATGGTTGGTCATGACGATGGTCGTGCTCATTTTGTTGAGCAACCTGACCGAAGGATTTATAGAGCCCATCGCTTATGTTCTTCAGTTGGACAGTCGATCGGTTTGGGAGTGGATCGCAGGCGCTGCGGCGCTCGTGGTCACACTTTTTGTGGCCAGATTTATCAATCAGGAGTTCATTCACGGCTATGTGGAGCGAACCATAGAGGCCAAGGTGCCGCAGCTCATCGGGACCATCACTTCGGGTGTGGTCATATTCATTGGATGTTGTCTGATTTTGTCGTTCGTATTTGGACGCAATATTTCGACATTGCTGGCCGCGCTGGCGGGCTCGGTTGCTTTGTTGGGTTTTGCGTTGAAAGATTTTGCTGTGGCATTGTTTGCCGGCATTATCTTGAACCTGGAAAAAAGCTTTCAGGTCGGGGATGTGGTTCGAATAGGCGACAAACAGGGTTTTGTGGATCAAATCACCTGGCGCAATACCATTTTGCACACGGCCGACCGGGTGATCACCATACCGAACGTCAGCATCATGAAGCAGGCCATTCAGAACCTGTCTACGGCGGCCAACGTCACTCGACGGTCGGTTGAACTGACGATTGACTACGATCTTTCGGTGGAAAGTGTTGAACGCATTTTGTATGCGGGCGTTCTGGGTGCCACGGGTATCAAGCAAGAAAAGCCACCGAACATCTTTGCTCGCAAGATGACACAAGATGGCATTCTTTATGAAGTTCAGTACTTCATTTCCAACAAGACCAACGGTTTGAAGGCAGACCATGCCATCATCAAAAATATTCTGGATTCAATGCGGCGCTCGGACATCTCGGTGGCCTTGCCCCGGCATGGTGTCGTTGAAGGGCTCAATCGCAGCAAAATTTCCAACCGATCTTCAGATTTATTGCATTTGATCCAGCAGGTTCGTTTGTTTCGCAATTTTTCGGACGAGCTGTGTTTGCAGATCATGGGTTTGTTGTTGACGCACAGATATCCAGCCGGCGCGCAAATACTGCATTTGGGTGAAATCCGAAATTCCCTGTTCATCGTGGCGGAAGGCAGCGTCAAGCGACAGGGAATGGACCAAGACAATCAGACCCAAGATGAGTTTTTTGTGTCCACTGAATTTTTTGGACGCCAATCACTGGTGGCTTGTTTGCCCCACAGTGCCGATGTTTTTGCCGAAACGCCTTGCTTGATTTATGAACTGCACCAGTCCGCCTTGCAAAAACTGATTCGCAACAATCCCGGGATTGTCGATGCCCTTGCCCATAATCTGGCCCAAATCCGATGGATGGAGTCCTCGCAGAACACCCCGGAAGGCATGGCAAACACGGATTCGTTGGAGCACTTCATCAGCGCTTATCGTGGGCAGATCGAAGCGAATTACGAGGTGGTGCCGGCTGAATCCCCTTGACTGAGCAATGCATGAACGAGTCTGGGCTCGTGGCGTCAATTTTGGAGTTTCAATACCCGTATCGTTAGTCGCCATTTCCTTCGAGAAGTCTCAGGCGATAAACGCGAAGTCGGTTGCGTTGAGGTTGGTTGTGTTGATTCCAACCAGGGTGGCGATTTTCACCGAGTTGGAGGTGCTGAATGCCCCCTCGTTGGTGGTGAACCAAATCGCAACTCCATCAGTTCCTGTTGCAGCACCCACACACACAATCGCGCTGTTAACGGCGCCATTGGTGCCATTGAGGTCTACAGAAGCTGCCCTTGGTGCTGCGGTGACAATGTAGAGGTTGCCATCGCTGTTGGCCGTTGGTCCTCCCGTGATCGCTTTTGCAGTTCCCCGCGTTGCAGCACCTGCTGCAATACCGAAATCTGCTGCAGAAAACTGCAATATATCGATAAAGGTTGTCCCCGTGCCCAAATCGATGCCAGTGATCGTATCCAGTCCAAGTGTGGTGATCCTCGGAAGAGTTCCAGCAGTTCCAGTGCCCCCTGCAAATACGACAACATCAGAGGCTGAAGTCGTTTCGGTCAATTCGATGGCATCGTTGCCTTGACCGCCAATCAAGATGTCGGCTCCCTCACCTCCACTGAGCGCATCGTTGCCCGCAAGCCCGTTGATATTGTCGTTACCCGTTGTACCAGAGATGGTGTCATTTCCTGCTGTGGCGCTTGCCATGGCCGTGGTGAAGTTGTAGCTGGTGGTGCCAGCGAAGCTGTTGCCAGTGATGTCTTTGATGCTGCCTGCAGCGAACTCCACCTTGTAGCCGGTGCTGTAGCCCAGATTGGCTGTGGGGTCGATGGTCAGCGTGTTGCCAGTGATGCTCAGGTTGGAGCTGGTGGCTGCGTCGTAGCTTGCCACCGTAACGCCAGCGGCGGTCTTGATCACGATGTTGCCAGAGCCGCGCTGAACAAGTTCATTGAAGGTGACAACGATGTTGGCCCCGATGGCCACAGAGGTGGCCTCGTCTGCGGGGCTGAAGGCGGTGACGGTGGGGGCTGTGGTGTCAGGGGCAGCGGTGGTGAAGTCGTAAGTTTTGATGCCAGCGTAATTGTTACCAGCGCTGTCCTTGATGGCGCCAGCGACAAAGGTGACAAAGTACCTTGTGCTGGTGCCCAGATCGGTGCTCGGATCGATGATCAAGGTGGAGCCTGACAGTGTTAACCGTGCGCTGGTGGCTGCGTCAAATGATTCGACCAAGGTACCAGTAGCGGAGCCACGGAGTATTTGGATACTTCCAGTACCGCGAACGATGGCCTCGGAGAAGGTCAGCACAATGTTGGACCCCACAGCGACACCAGTGGCGTTATCTGCGGGGCTGAAAGTGGTGACGGTGGGGGCTGTGGTGTCGGGGGCAGCACGCGTGGTGAAGTTGTAGTCGGTCACACCCGCGTAGTTGTTGCCAGCGATGTCTTTGATGCTGCCTGCAGCGAACTCCACCTTGTAGCCGGTGCTGTAGCCCAGA
>NZ_CAMBNZ010000030.1 GCF_945869175.1 Limnohabitans sp. Rim8
TTAACGGTTCCACCGGGACGAACACGGAAGCGCTTTTTAGCACTGCTTTTGGTCTTCATCTTGGGCATATTCATGCTCCTTTAATTGTGCTCGTGAGGCGTCTGCAAAAAATTTGCAGCCTTGTTGGCCCCGAGCCACTTTTAACAAAAATCACCCGAAGGCAACTTTTGATTCGACCCGCCCGAAGACAGATCAAACACTGTTCAAACCGATTCAGCTGGCGCAGTCAAGTCTGTTGGCTTGCCGCTGGTGGGTTTCTTGCGACCTGGCGCGATCATCATGATCATCTGACGGCCTTCCAACTTGGGAAACTGCTCGACGATGATCGAATCGGCCAATTCGTCACGAATCCGGTTCAGCAAATCCATGCCCAGCTCTTGGTGCGTGATCTCGCGTCCACGGAATCGCAAAGTGATCTTGCATTTGTCACCATCTGCCAAAAATCGGCGGATGTTGCGCATCTTGATGTTGTAGTCACCATCGTCGGTACCCGGACGGAACTTGACTTCTTTGATGTCAATGACCGTTTGCTTGGCTTTGGCTTCTGCCGCACGCTTTTGTTCTTGGTACTTGAACTTGCCGTAATCCATCAAACGGCAGACCGGAGGTGTGGCGGTGGCGGCAATTTCAACCAAATCCACATCCATCTCACCGGCCAGCCGCAAAGCATCTCCCAATGACAAGATGCCCATGGGCTCATTTTCAGGGCCGGAAACACGGACCTCAGGGGCCATGATTTCACGGTTCAAACGGTGTTTACGTTCTTCGCGGTGGCGACGATCACGAAATTCGGTAGCGATGACTCAATCCTTTACGGAACAAAACTGCGACATGCAGCTCATCCATCTTTGTGCCCGCGGGCCAAAGCATGTGGCGAAACTCACCTTCAGGCTTTAGAAGTGATGTTGGCTGCAATGAGTTCAATGAACGCATTGATCGACATCACACCGAGGTCTTTGTTGCCTCGGGCGCGCACTGCGACGGTACCTGCTGCTTTCTCCTTGTCGCCAGCAACAAGGATGTAAGGCAGCTTTTGCAACGAATGCTCGCGTATTTTATACGTGATTTTCTCGTTGCGAAGGTCCAGATCAACCCTAAGGCCTTGATTCGACACTGATTTTTGCAGTTTTGCAGCGATTTCACGACAGTAATCGGCCTGCGCATCGGTGATGTTAAGGATAGACACCTGCAGTGGTGCCAGCCATGTGGGCAATGCGCCAGCATGTTGCTCGATCAAAATACCGATGAACCGTTCCATGCTGCCCACAATGGCGCGGTGCAAGATCACGGGGCGCTGGCGGCTGCCGTCTTCTGCGGTGTATTCGGCGTCCAGTCGCTCGGACAGGTTGAAGTCCACCTGGATCGTGCCGCACTGCCACTCACGGCCAATGGCATCTTTCAGGGTGTATTCGATCTTGGGACCATAGAAGGCACCATCTCCCTCAGAAATCACAAATTCGCATCCCGAGGCGCGCAGACTGTCCATCAACGCTTTTTCGGCCTTGTCCCAGAGTTCGTCCGATCCGATGCGGGCCGCTGGGCGCGTCGACACTTTGTACAAGATGTCGGTGAAACCAAAGTCGGCATAGACCTTCTTGAGCACCTTGGTGAAGGTGTCGCATTCGGGAAGAATCTGATTTTCTGTGCAGAAAATGTGACCGTCGTCTTGCGTGAAGCCCCGCACACGCATGATGCCGTGCAAGCCGCCCGAAGGTTCATTGCGGTGGCACTGGCCAAATTCACCGTAACGCAATGGCAAATCGCGGTAGCTCTTGATGCCTTGTTTGAAAATCAGGATGTGCCCTGGGCAGTTCATCGGCTTGAGCGCGTAGTCGCGTTTTTCCGACTCGGTGGTGAACATGTTGTCGCGGTACTTGTCCCAATGACCGGTTTTTTCCCAAAGGCTCTTGTCGATGATCTGTGGCCCCTTGACCTCTTGATAGCCATTGTCACGGTAGACCTGCCGCATGTACTGCTCAATGGTCTGCCAAACTGTCCAGCCCTTTGGGTGCCAGAACACCAGACCCGGCGCATGTTCGTCAATATGGAATAAATCCAACTCACGCCCCAGTTTGCGGTGGTCGCGTTTTTCAGCCTCCTCCAGACGCACCAGGTATTGCTGCAAGTCTTCTTTGCTGGCCCATGCCGTGCCATACACGCGTTGCAGCATTTCGTTTTTGCTGTCGCCCCGCCAATAGGCACCCGCGACCTTCATGAGTTTGAAGTGCTTGAGCTTGCCGGTGCTGGGCACATGCGGGCCGCGGCACAGGTCTTCAAACTCACCTTCGCGGTACAGGCTGACTTCTTGGTCTGCTGGAATGCTGCCGATGATCTCAGCCTTGTAGTGTTCGCCGATCGATTTGAAATGTGCAACCGCATCGTCACGCGGCAGCACACGGCGCAGCACGGGCTCGTCTTTCGCGGCCAACTCGGTCATGCGCTTTTCAATGGTTACCAAATCTTCTGGCGTGAACGGACGGCTGTAGGAAAAGTCGTAATAAAAACCATTTTCGATCACGGGTCCGATCGTCACTTGCGCCTCGGGAAACAAGGCTTTCACGGCGTACGCCAACAGGTGTGCCGTCGAGTGACGGATCAATTCCAAGCCTTCAGGGTCCTTGGCGGTGACGATGGCCAATTGCGAATTGGCCGCCATGCTGAAACTGGTGTCCACCAACTGGCCGTTGACCTTGCCACCCAAAGCGGCTTTGGCCAAACCCGCACCGATGGAGGCGGCCACTTCGGCGACGGTCACAGGACCGGGGAATTCACGCAATGAACCGTCGGGAAGAGTGATCTGAACCATGTGTGTACAAGTAAAAAAGCGCGGCAAGGGCCGCGCTTGGGGGGAATGTCTGAACGCAGAGAGCAGATTTTAGCCGCCCTCTCCTTCAGCCTCTTGGGAAGTCGATCAGTGGAACTGCTCTTCTTCAGTAGAACCGGTCAGGGCTTTCACCGAAGACGAACCGCCCTGGATCACGGTGGTCACGTCGTCGAAGTAGCCGGCGCCGACTTCTTGCTGGTGCGATACAAAGGTGTAACCCTTTTCACGAGCAGCAAATTCGGGCTCTTGCACCATCTCGGTGTAATGCTTCATGCCTTCACCACGGGCGTAGGCGTGCGCAAACTGGAAGGTGTTGAACCAGTTGATGTGGATACCGGCCAAAGTGATGAACTGGTATTTGTAGCCCAATGCCGACAAGTCGTCCTGGAATGATGCAATTTGGCTGTCGTTCAAGTTTTTCTTCCAGTTGAACGAGGGCGAGCAGTTGTATGACAGCAGTTTGCCTGGGCAAGCGGCGTGCACGGCTTGTGCGAATTCGCGGGCAAAACCAATGTCTGGCACGCCCGTTTCACACCACACCAAGTCTGCGTAAGGCGCATACGCCACGCCGCGGCTGATGGCTTGCTCGACACCATTTTTGACGCGGTAGAAGCCTTCTTGGGTGCGCTCACCCGTTAAGAAAGGCTTGTCGTTGGCATCGTGATCGGATGTGATGAGGTTGGCTGCTTCTGCATCGGTGCGGGCCAACACAATCGTGGGCACCCCCATGACGTCCGCTGCAAAACGTGCAGAAATCAATTTTTCGCAAGCTTCATGTGTGGGGACTAGCACTTTGCCGCCCATGTGTCCGCATTTCTTGACAGCGGCCAATTGGTCCTCGAAGTGCACGCCAGCAGCGCCGGATGCAATCATGTTCTTCATCAATTCGAAGGCATTCAGCACGCCACCGAAACCAGCTTCAGCGTCAGCCACAATGGGCAAGAAATAGTCGATGAATTCTTTGTCACCAGGGTTGATGCCGCGACCCCATTGGATCTCATCTGCACGCTTGAAGGTGTTGTTGATACGGCGAACCATAGTGGGCACAGAGTCATAAGCGTACAGCGACTGATCGGGATACATGGTCTCTGAGGTGTTGCCGTCAGCAGCCACTTGCCAGCCCGACAAGTACACAGCCTCTAGGCCGGCCTTGGCTTGCTGCATGGCTTGGCCTGCGCTGATGGCGCCAAAAGAATTGACGTAGCCTTTTTTGGCACCGCCATTGATTTTGTCCCAAAGCTTTTCCGCACCACGTTTGGCCAAGGTGTGCTCGATGGGCATGCTGCCGCGCAGGCGCACGACGTCGGCTGCGGAGTAGCCGCGCTTGACACCTTTCCAGCGGGGGTTGGTCGCCCAATCTTTTTCGAGGGCGGCGATTTGTTGTTCACGGCTGAGTTGTTCGGAGATGTTGGCTGGCATGGAAAGACTCCTGAAGTCAAGTTGCAATCGGGCGATGTGGGCAGCGAATTCTGCTTCGTCGTTACATCGATCTTAACTCTTATAGAAGACTTATTTTTATTCTTGTGTCTTATATAAGACTTATTTTTTCTTGTTTAAAAACAGTGGCTTAGGAGAATTTTTTCATATTGTGATTTTAATTTTTCCATATCAAGAAAAATATCAAAGGCAATTTGGTAAATATTTTGTAATGTGAAATAAAAAACGAGCTGTGAGATAACAAGACGGTGCCACAAAAAAATATCAATGACCGATCTCATCAAAAGCGTGAAAGGTCCCAAAAAAGAAGTGTCGAATCCCGAAATGCAAATGACTTTGAACGAGGACACGAAAGAGGCCCGTCATAAGTCAAAAAACATCCTTAAAAATCAGGAACAACCCCTATAGAAAAATGAGGAAACAGCTTGGAATGGGCCTGTTTCTCCAGTAGCATGCAATCAGCTGAAAACAAACTGTGACTCAGCGCTGAACCCCATTCCGATCGAAGGAAAATCACCATGGCAACTGCTAAAAAAACCCCGGCCAAAAAAGCTGCTCCTGCTGCAAAAGCAGCGCCAGCCAAAAAAGCTGCTCCTGCTAAAAAAGCAGCAGCAAGCCAACCTAAGGCTGCGGCAAAAACCCCAGCTAAAAAGGCTCCTGCAGCCAAGCGCACCCCCAATCCAGCCTTTATGAAAGCATTGACTCCCAGTGCTGCATTGGCTGCTGTGGTCGGCGCAACCCCACTGCCACGCACCGAGGTGGTCAGCAAGATGTGGGTCTACATCAAGAAGCACAACCTGCAAGACAGCGTGAACCGTCGTGCCATCAACGCCGACGACAAGCTCAAGGCTGTGTTTGGCAAAGCTCAAGTCACCATGTTCGAAATGGCGGGCTTGATCGGCAAGCACTTGAAGTGATTCGGTGATGCTTTCACTAAAAAAACCCGCCTCGGCGGGTTTTTTATTGGGCGACGAGCACTGAGCTGGAAGACGAAAAGCCCTGTGGCTGATCAGCCCTGTCCCACTTGCTTGGACAAAGCCGTTTGGGTGATGGCGCTCAGTGTGCCGCGGGTGGTGATCACTTCCGGGTCCAAGATCACCTCGATCAAGGTGCCTACTGGCCGGGCGAGCGCCTCCCGTAATGCCACTTCAAAGTCATCGGTTTTGTCGATGCGCACCCCCACATAACCATAAGCCTGTGCCAAGACTGCAAAATCTGGATTTTGCAATTTTGAACCTGTCACGTGCTCAGGGTATTCGCGCTCTTGGTGCATGCGGATGGTGCCAAACATGCCGTTGTTGAGCAGCAAAATGATGCTTTTGCCGCCATGCTGAACGGCAGTGGCCAATTCTTGGCCATTCATCAAAAAATCGCCATCTCCAGTGATGGTGAATGCCAGACGTCCAGTCAACAAATTAGCAGCAATGCCGGCGGGAACACCATAACCCATGGCACCGACGGTGGGGGCCAATTGGGTCTTGTGGCCTTTGGCCAAGCCGTGGTGTTTGTAAAACCGGTGCATCCAGCTGGCAAAGTTCCCAGCACCATTGGTGAGAACCGCATCGGCAGGCAAATGCTTTTGCAGCAAGGCAACGATGGCCGGCATGTCGATGTTGCCGGGCAAAGTTTGAGGTTCCAAGTTGTCTAAGTAGTCTGCATGCGCAGCCTGCGTCCAAGTTGTCCACGGGAGCTGATTCGGCGCTGTCAAGACCTCCAAGCTTCGTGCAGCAGCGTTCATGGTGGCATGAATGGCCAAATCGGCTTGGTAGACCCGGTTCAGTTCTTCGGCACTGGCGTGGATGTGCACCAGCTTTTGCTTCGTTTTGGGGGCTTGGAGCAAGGTGTACCCGCCCGTGGTCATTTCGCCCAAGCGGGGACCAATGGCCAAGATCAGATCTGCGTCACGCACCCGCTGAGCCAATGCAGGGCCGATGCCAATGCCCACATCTCCAGCGTACAAGGGGTGGTGGTTGTCAAACGTGTCTTGAAAGCGAAACGCGTTGGTGACCGGCAACTGCCAGTTTTCGGCAAAGCGCTGAAGCGCTTGGGCGGACTGTGTCGTCCAACCGCCGCCCCCTGCAATGACCAAGGGCTGGCGTGCAGCCAACAGCATGTCGCGAAGGCTTCGCAAAGCACCAGGATCGCTCCAGGCTTGGATGGCCTCCAAGCGTTGCAGAGCATTGGCCATAACGGGTTGGGTCAGCATGTCCTCAGGCAACACCAACACCACCGGGCCAGGACGACCGTTCATGGCTGTGGCGAAAGCACGGGCCACGTATTCGGGCAGACGCTCCGGATCGTCTACGCGCTCGACCCGTTTGGCCATGCCCTTGGTGGAGGGGCCAAAGAAATGGGTGTAATCCATTTCTTGAAAGGCTTCTCGGTCTCGGGTGTCACTGGCCACGTCACCCACAAACAAAATCATGGGCGTCGAGTCTTGGAAAGCCGTGTGCACGCCAATCGACGCATTCGTGGCACCGGGACCCCGGGTCACAAAGCAAATGCCCGGTCGGCCGGTGAGCTTGCCCTGCGCCTCTGCCATGAAGGCAGCGCCCCCTTCTTGCCTGCAGGTCACAAACTGGATGGCGTCGCGGTGCACATGAAAGCCATCCAGCACCGCCAGATAACTCTCACCAGGCACCCCAAAAGCATGGGTCACGCCTTGGGCCAAGAGGCATTCAACAAGCAGATGGCCAGCAATTTTTGAAGTCATGGCTTATTGTGCCCAAGACCATCCAACACGGCTGTCACAACCGTGCACGGCAACCGTGTAGAGCGAAGCCCCTCAAATGGCTTGTTCGACCACTTTGAAATCGAATTGTCCAGGGTTGCGCACCGGGTCCACCGACACGTCGATGCTGCATTTGGGCGGAAAACGACCCTCAAGCAAGAGCTTGGACAAGGGGTTTTCCAAGCGCTGCTGGATCGCACGCTTCAAGGGACGTGCACCAAAAACCGGGTCAAAACCGACTTTGGCCAATTCCGACAAGGCCGCAGGGCTGACATTCAAGCTCAAATCCATGCGGGCCAGTCGTGTTTTCAAGACCTGCAGTTGAATTTCAGCGATGGAAGCGATGTGTTGGGCGTCCAAACCATGGAAGACCACAGTCTCATCGATGCGGTTCAAAAACTCGGGGCGGAAATGGGTCTTGAGTTCGTCCCACACCGCATCCTTGATGTCTTCGGCAGGCTGACCCACCATGGACTGGATCAGGTGCGAGCCCAAATTGGACGTCATCACAATCACCGTGTTTTTAAAGTCCACCGTCCGGCCTTGACCGTCGGTCAAGCGGCCATCGTCAAGCACTTGGAGCAAGACATTGAACACATCCGGGTGGGCTTTTTCGACCTCGTCGAGCAGCAGCACGCTGTATGGCTTGCGGCGAACGGCCTCGGTCAAATAACCGCCCTCCTCGTAACCCACATAACCGGGCGGCGCTCCGATCAAGCGGGCCACAGAGTGTTTTTCCATGAACTCACTCATGTCCATGCGGATAAGATGGTCTTCACTGTCGAACAAAAACCCCGCCAAGGCTTTGCACAATTCCGTCTTGCCCACGCCTGTAGGGCCCAAGAAAAGGAAGGAACCGGTGGGTCGATTGGGATCAGACAAACCCGAGCGTGAGCGGCGAATGGCGTTGGCCACAGCGGCAATCGCTTCGTCTTGCCCAACCACGCGCTGGTGCAGCTTGTCTTCCATCTGCAACAATTTTTCCCGCTCTCCCTGCATCATTTTCGACACCGGAATGCCCGTTGCCCGAGAGACCACTTCGGCGATTTCTTCGGCACCCACCTGTGTGCGCAACAAACGGTGCACAGGTTGGTCGCCAGGCGCAGCCTCTTTGGCTTGCACTTCTTTGAGTGTTTTTTCCAAGGCTGGCAGCTTGCCGTATTGCAGCTCAGCCACCTTGTTGAAATCGCCCTTGCGGGTGAATTCTTCAATTTGCTGGCGCAAATGGTCAATCTCTTCGCGAACTTGCTGGCCACCTTGGGCTTGGGCTTTCTCTGCGTGCCAAATTTCCTCCAAGTCAGCGGCCTCTTTTTTCAGCTTGACGATTTCCTCTTCAATCAATGCAAAACGTTTTTGTGATGCCTCGTCGTTTTCTTTGCGAACCGCTTCGCGCTCAATTTGCAACTGGATCAACCGTCGATCCAGTTTGTCCATGACCTCAGGTTTGGAATCGATCTCGATTTTGATTTTGGCGGCCGCTTCATCGATCAAATCGATCGCTTTGTCGGGCAAAAAACGGTCGGTGATGTAGCGGTGACTGAGTTCGGCAGCGGCCACAATGGCCGGATCGGTGATGTCCACGCCATGGTGAATTTCATACTTTTCTTGCAAACCGCGCAAGATCGCGATGGTGGCCTCGACGGAGGGTTCGTTGACCAAAATTTTCTGGAAACGGCGCTCCAAAGCAGCGTCTTTTTCAATGTACTTGCGGTATTCATCGAGTGTGGTGGCCCCTACGCAATGGAGCTCGCCGCGGGCCAGCGCTGGTTTGAGCATATTGCCCGCGTCCATTGCCCCCTCGGCCTTGCCCGCGCCAACCATGGTGTGCAACTCATCAATGAAGACGATGGTCTGGCCTTCGTCTTTGGCCAATTCACTGAGCACGGTTTTCAGGCGCTCTTCAAATTCCCCCCTGAATTTCGCGCCCGCCAACAAAGCAGCCATGTCCAGTGACAACACGCGTTTGCCCTTGAGAGAATCGGGGACCTCACCGGCCACGATGCGTTGGGCCAAGCCCTCCACAATCGCAGTTTTGCCCACACCCGGCTCACCGATCAGCACCGGGTTGTTCTTGGTGCGTCGCTGCAATACTTGAATGGCACGTCGGATTTCATCGTCACGGCCGATCACCGGGTCCAATTTGCCCATGCGGGCTCGCTCTGTCAGATCGATGCAATATTTTTTCAGGGCTTCACGTTGCCCCTCGGACTCCGCCGTGCCCACGTTTTGACCCCCGCGAACCGCGTCGATCGCCGACTCCAAACTTTTGCGGCTCATGCCCTGCTCTTTGACCCAGCGCCCAATGTCACCTTTGTGATCGGCCAAGGCCAATAAAAAAAGCTCACTGGCAATGAATGCATCGCCCCGTTTGATGGACTCTTTTTCGGCCGCTTGCAGCAGTTTGGCCAAATCTGGCCCCACTTGAACCTGGTCCTGCCCTGTGACCTTGGGCAAACGGTTCACCGCCGTTTCCGCTGCCAGCAAGAGACCTGGCACTTGCACGCCAGCGCGCATCAGCAAAGATTTAGGGCCATCGTCTTGTTTGAGCATGGCCAACAAAACGTGTGCGGGCTCAATGTAAGCATGGTCTCCTCCCAGCGCCAGCGATTGCGCATCGGACAGGGCTTCGTGGAATTTGGTCGTCAATTTGTCTAAGCGCATGAAATTTCTCCAATGTGTCTCAGCTTGGGGGTCATTGGCCATTTTCAAGCGGCTCAAGCTGCGCTTTCTTGCCTAAAATCAAGGAATGCATATCCACCAACTGTCCGTCAGTCACGACGAAGTCCAAGACCGATTGTTGGTGCGTCTGAACACACAGCAAGGGCACGAGTTTCGTTTTTGGCTCACACGCAGGCTGGTTCATCGTCTCATTCCAGCCATGGACCAATCCTTGGTGCGTTTGGAAGCAGCACAACCCGGCATCGCCGCTGCAGATCCCCATTCACAGCAAATTTTGAACGACATCAAGCGGGAAGCTTTTTTGCAAACTGCCGATTTCGCCACGCCTTATGCATCGCAGGTGCAGCAACTTCCTTTGGGCCCCGAGCCCCTCCTCGTGACCGATGTGCAACTGAGCCTGCAATCCAATGGCAGCTTGGAGTTGGTGTTTCAGCAAAAATTAGGGGAAGCCATCCAGTCTTGTCATCTGAACCTGCACGCTGAGTTGGTTCACGGATTCATTCATTTGGTGCGACAAATGCTGGAAAAGGCAGACTGGAAAATGGCAGCGGTAACACATGACAACGCTACCTTGGCCCCCAACCAATTGGCCATGGTCACACCGACCTACAAACATTGATGAGGACGTCTTGCCCG
This sequence comes from Limnohabitans sp. Rim8, assembly GCF_945869175.1. Lineage (GTDB taxonomy): Bacteria > Pseudomonadota > Gammaproteobacteria > Burkholderiales > Burkholderiaceae_C > Limnohabitans_A. The sequence continues at coordinate 10,308 of NZ_CAMBNZ010000030.1, forward strand.
GCGACCATGGCCCGCAATGGACCTGTGGGCCACATCGGTATCAGCGGTTGCTGCTCTGAATGCCCCAACGGGCCAGTGCCGCATCGTCCGAAACTCGCGCGTCCACCCAATGAGCACCTTGCGGAGTCTGCTCTTTTTTCCAGAATGGGGCCTGGGTTTTGAGGTAATCCATCAAGAACTCACAGGCCTTGAAGCTCTCACCCCGATGCGCCGAGGTGACCGCCACCAGCACAATTTGGTCGGCGGGTAACAAACGCCCGACGCGGTGGACCACCCGGGCAGCGTAAAAGTCGAATCTCTGGTGGGCTTGTTCGATCATGGCTTCGATCGAATTTTCGGTCATGCCGGGGTAATGCTCCAGCTCCATGGCTTGCACCTCGTCACTGGCTTGGCCCGTGAGTGTTTGGGTGTCGCGTACCGTGCCCACAAAGCTGCACACGGCACCCACACGCAGATCCTGCGCGCGCAGGGCTTGGAGCTCCTCAGACACATCGAAGTCTTCGGTTTGAATGGTCACCTGCGGCCGCATGGGGTCAGCCTCCTGTGACGGGCGGGAAAAATGCCACTTCGCAATCACCGACCAAAGGCGAGGTATCGCTGGCCATGACCTGATTGACGGCCACGCGCACGGGCAAATCCAGTGCCAGGCATTGCGCATGCACACCACCTCGCGCGATCAGCGCTTGCCGAAGACTGGCCACATCAGTAGCCGCTGTCTCAAATGTTTCACTGCCCACACCGATGGTTTCACGCAGCGATGCGAAATAACGCAGCTGGATTTTCATGAGAGCCAATCCGCAAAAGACCAAAATTGCAACAGGTCACCATGGGCAATGGTTTGTCCCGCGGGGTTGTCCACCACACCATCGCCCCAAACCACCGAGGTCAATACACCGGAGCTTTGGTTGGGGAATAAATCCAAACCACCCTGTGCATTGCGTCGGACGCGCAAAAATTCTCGCCGCTTGTCGGCCTTGGGCAAGTCAAAGTGTGCCGGCAAGGTATACGGTACCGGCGACTGAGGCGAGGCCCCATACAAAGCCAATATCAAAGGCTTGACCAAGAGCAAAAAGGTGATGAAGCTCGACACCGGGTTCCCGGGCAAACCCACAAAATGGGCAACACCTTTTGCAGGGTCACGACGCACATGCCCGTAAGCAAAAGGTTTGCCGGGCTTCATGGCAATTTGCCAGAGCACCAATTGCCCCAAAGATTGCACCGCAGGTTTGACATGGTCTTCTTCACCCACGGACACGCCACCGCTGGTGACAATCAAGTCGTTTTGCTCCGCGGCGGTTTTGAGCGCGTCCACCGTGGCTTCCCGCCGATCCGGAACAATGCCGAAGTCGCTCACCTCGCAACCCATGCGGTGCAACAAAGCCCGCAAGAAAAAACGGTTGGAGTTGTAAATGGCCCCAGGCCGCATGTCTGCCGGTGCGACATCGCCGGGCATGACCAACTCATCGCCTGTTGAAAACAAAGCCACTTTCGGCCTCGCCACGACTTGCAAATGGGCTATTCCCAAACTGGCAGCCAAACCCAGTTCGGCAGGACCGAGTTTTTGGCCGCGCTTGAGCACCGTATCGCCTGCCCGGACATCTTCGCCACTGCGTCGGATCCAATGCCCTGCCTTGGGGGTGGTCAACAACCTCACCCGCGAAGCCTCTTGTCCGGGGACCAACTCAGTTTGCTCTTGCATCACGATGGCATCGGCTCCGGGCGGCACAGGCGCCCCGGTGAAAATGCGAGCCGTTTGCCCAGGCAGCAAAGCTTCACCAAAGTGACCTGCAGGAATCCGTTGTGTGACAGTCAGCTCGGCACCTGTTTGCTGCACGTCGGCGACACGGACCGCATAACCGTCCATGGAAGAGTTGTCAAAAGCGGGCACCTGAATGGCCGAGACCACGTCTTGCGCCAGAAAGCGGCCGTCGGCGTCCAGCGTATTGACCGTCTCATGCCTTGTTGAAGCCTGGATGCTCGCCAACAAATCCTGCAAGGCAGCGTCCAGTGTCATCCATGGTGCGCGTGGGGCGGTGTTCATGGGTTTTCAGTCGCAGTGTTGTGTGATGTAGGCTTTGATCAAGTCCACATCCGCCTTCATCACCTGCACCCGTTTGGGCAGGGCTTCGATGCCCTCAAACTGCGGTGGGCGCTCAGGCTGTCGGCCCAAAGCTTGCACAATGGTGGCGGCAAACTTGATGGGCAACGCTGTTTCCAACACGATCATGGGCACTTGCGGATTCAGATGCTCTTTGGCCACCTTCACGCCGTCGGCGGTGTGGGTGTCGATCATGACGCTGTAAGCAGCAAAGACCTGTTGGAGTGTTTTCAGGCGATCAGCGTGGGTGCTGCGTCCGCTGTCAAAACCGTAAGTGGTTGCAGCTTGCGCAAAGCGTGTGTCAGAAGACAGGTCGAAAAACCCTTGTCGGCTCAGACCTTCACCAAAGATAGCTTTGATTTTGGCGGCATCGCGCTCCAGCAGGTCAAACACAAAACGCTCGAAATTGCTGGCTTTGGAAATGTCCATGGAGGGACTGGAGGTCTCGTGCGTATCGGCCGTGCCGCGCACGCGGTAAATGCCCGTGCGGAAGAACTCGTCAAGCACATCGTTTTCATTGGTGGCCACCACCAAGCGGTCAATGGGCAGCCCCATCATGCGGGCCACATGGCCGGCGCAGACGTTGCCAAAGTTGCCGCTGGGCACCGTGAAGCTGACTTTCTGGTCGTTGCTTTCTGTGGCCTGGAAGTAACCGGCAAAGTAATACACCACCTGGGCCAGCAAACGCGCCCAGTTGATGGAGTTGACCGTGCCAATTTTGTATTTGCGCTTGAAGTCCAGGTCGTTGGAGACCGCCTTGACAATGTCTTGACAGTCGTCGAACACGCCGTCGATGGCGATGTTGTGGATATTTTCATCAAGCAAGCTGAACATCTGCGCTTGTTGGAAGGGGCTCATGCGGCCGTTGGGGCTGGTCATGAACACACGCACACCGGCCTTGCCGCGCATGGCGTATTCGGCCGCGCTGCCGGTGTCGCCTGACGTGGCACCCAAAATGTTCAGCTCTTCACCCCGGCGGGCCAGTTCGTACTCAAACAAGTGGCCCAGCAACTGCATGGCCATGTCCTTGAAGGCCAAAGTGGGGCCGTTCGACAAGGCTTCCAAATACACATCTGGTTTGGCCGAACCTGGGGTCTGCAAGGGCTTGAGCGGGACAATTTGAGGCGTGCCAAACACCGCTTGGGTGTACGTTTTTTCGCACAATGCTTTCAAGTCAGCGGCAGGGATATCGTCAATGTAGAGCGACAGCACTTCAAATGCCAAGGCGGCATAGCCACGGGTTTGCCAAACATGACGCAACGCTTGAAGCCGAGCGTTATCCAACTGCGGATAGCTTTCGGGCAGATAAAGACCGCCGTCGGGAGCCAGACCCTCCAACAAAATTTCACAGAAACGCTTGCGGTCAGGATGACCGCGTGTAGACAGGTAAAGCATCAGTTCAACTCTTCCTTGCGAATGCGCACGATGGGCGCCATGACGGTAGGCAGGGCCTGCATCTGGACCAGCACATCGTTCAAAGTCCCTTCACGGGTGTCGTGGGTCAGGATGATCACGTCGGTTTGGTTTTCCCCCGCTTGGCTGACCTGATCGGCTTCGCGCTGCAAGACGGCGTCGATGCTGATGCCCGCATCGGCCAACAAACCGGTGAGCTTGGCCAAAACGCCCGCTTGGTCGGCCACGCGCAAACGCAGGTAATAACTGGTGACGACATCGGCCATCGGCAAAACGGTCAAATTGCTCAAGGAACCCGGCTGGAATGCCAAATGCGGCACGCGGTTGAGCGGGTCGGCAGTGTGCAAACGGGTGATGTCCACCAAATCGGCAATCACTGCGCTGGCCGTAGGCTCAGAACCCGCGCCTTTGCCGTAATAGAGGGTGGTGCCTACGGCGTCGCCCTGCACCATCACGGCGTTCATCGCACCTTCGACATTGGCGATGAGACGCTGGGTCGGCACCAAGCTGGGGTGAACGCGCAGTTCAATGCCCTGAGGTGTACGCTTGGTGATGCCAAGCAGTTTGATGCGGTAACCCAGCTTCTCGGCGTACTTGATGTCTGCCGCGCCCAGCTTCGTGATGCCTTCCACATAGGCTTTGTCAAACTGAACCGGAATGCCAAAAGCGATCGCACTCATCAAGGTCACTTTGTGGGCTGCATCCACGCCTTCGATGTCGAAGGTGGGATCTGCTTCGGCATAACCCAAGCGCTGGGCTTCCTTAAGCACCAGGCCAAAGTCCAGACCCTTGTCGCGCATTTCGGACAAGATGAAGTTGGTCGTGCCATTGATGATGCCGGCGACCCACTGGATGCTGTTGGCCGTCAGGCCCTCGCGCAGCGCCTTGATGATCGGGATGCCCCCAGCCACAGCCGCTTCAAAAGCCACCATCACACCTTTGGACTGTGCAGCGGCAAAGATTTCGGTGCCATGCACCGCCAGCAAGGCCTTGTTGGCAGTGACCACATGTTTGCCGGCTGCAATGGCTTCCATCACCAGGATCTTGGCAATGCCATAACCGCCGATCAACTCAATGACGATGTCGATTTCTGGGTTAGCGATCACCGCACGGGCATCGCCCACCACTTGAACGCCCTCGCCCACCAAGGCTTGGACACGCGCCACGTCCAGGTCAGCCACCATGGTGATTTCAATGCCACGCCCGGCACGGCGCTGGATTTCTTCTTGGTTGCGCAGCAGCACATTGAAAGTGCCACTGCCCACAGTGCCCATGCCCAGCAGACCTACTTTGATCGGATTCATTTTTTATCTTCTTTAGCCATTGCGCCCGAAAGACTCAGGCAAGATTGAAATCAGGCCGGCACCGCTTCGGTACCGAAACGTTTGCGTGCCCCCTCCAGAAAACGGGCCACGCGGCCAATGGCCTCGCGCAAGTCGTCTTCATGGGGCAAGAACACGATGCGGAAATGGTCGGCATCGGGCCAGTTAAAGCCCGTACCCTGGACCAACATGACCTTGGTTTCTTCCAGCAATTGCAAGAAGAAATCCTGATCATCCTGAACAGGGTAAATTTGGTGGTCGAGCTTTGGAAACATGTACAAAGCCGCCCGCGGTTTGACGCAGCTGACACCCGGAATCGCCGTGATCAGCTGGTACGCCAAATCACGCTGTTTGCGCAATCGACCGCCCTCGCCCACCAGTTCATTGATGCTCTGGTGCCCGCCCAAGGCCGTTTGAATGGCCCATTGGCCCGGCACGTTGGCACACAAACGCATGTTGGAGAGCATGTTCAGGCCCTCAATGTAATCGCGTGCCCTTTTCTTATCGCCCGAAATCACCATCCAGCCCGCACGGTAGCCGCAAGAGCGGTAGCTTTTTGACAAAGAATTGAAAGTCAATGTCAGCACGTCTTGCGACAAACTGCCTAAAGGAGTGTGTTTCACGCCGTCGTACAAGACCTTGTCGTACACCTCGTCCGCAAAAATCACCAGGCCATGCTCGCGGGCAATCGCCACAATGCCCACAAGCAACTCGTCCGCGTACAACGCGCCGGTGGGGTTATTGGGGTTGATGACCACAATGCCTTTGGTGCGGGGCGTGACTTTGGCTCGGATGTCTGCCAAATCCGGCATCCAGCCATTGGATTCGTCGCAGTGGTAATGCACGGGCGTCCCCCCCGACAAACTGGCCGCGGCCGTCCAAAGGGGGTAATCAGGCGATGGCAAGAGCAACTCGTCGCCGTTGTCGAGCAGCGCATTCGTGGCCATCACGATCAGTTCGCTGGCCCCATTGCCCAAGTAAATGTCGTCCAGCATGACCCCCTGAATGCCTTGCTTTTGAGTCTCATGCATCACCGCCTTGCGCGCCGCAAAAATGCCTTTGCTGTCCGAATAGCCCGCAGAGTTGGGCAGGTTTCGGATCATGTCTTGCTGAATTTCTTCAGGGGCATCGAAACCAAAAACCGCCAAATTGCCGATGTTCAGTTTGATGATTTTTTGCCCATCCTCTTCCATTTGACGGGCGCGGTCCATGATGGGACCGCGGATGTCATAGCAAACGTTGGCGAGCTTGGCAGATTTTTGAATAGGCTTCAAAGTGCCTCCAAAAGGAGTTTCAAGAGGGAAAACCTATAATTTGACCACATTTCGAGGCCTTATCCGCCCAAAAAATCCAGAGGAAGCCCTCTATTGTTGGGCCAGCCATCCCAAGTCTTCTCAAACGCGCGCATGAAATTACAACCCGACAAATCCAACAGCCTCACCATCAATGCTTACGGCACAGGATGGATCGAGGTCAATGGAGACCGCTTCTCAAGCTCTTTGATTGTCAGCAGCTTGGCTGGCTCGAGTCCTCAAGTCTGGGAGGTGCGCCGTTTTGAAGACCTCCAGGCCACAGATTTTGAGGTGTTGACCACCACGGGTGCCGAATTGGTTCTCTTTGGCAGTGGTGCGCGACTGCGCTTTCCCAAACCGGCATGGCTCGGCATTCTGATCTCCAAGGGCATTGGCATGGAGACCATGGACACAGGTGCCGCTTGCCGTACTTACAATATTTTGGCCAGCGAAGGGCGCAAAGTGGTGGTCGCCTTGCTGCAGGAATGTTAACCCCATCATTTGCATGACGTCATTATTTTAGAATTAGCTGCTGGCCGGCTTGTCGCCATTCAGAGTAAAATTGATGGTTGCCGCGGCCCACGGCCTTTAGCGAATCTTTCGGCGTTGTACGTCGACTGCCGCTCCACCTGTCAAGCGAGTTCAAAGTTTTATGGCGATCGTTCTTAACAAACCCCTCCCCGAATTTGAAGCCAACGCGACCAGCGGCCTGAAAGTTTCCAACATTTCCCACCTCGGTCAACCTGTTGTTTTGTTTTTTTACCCCAAAGACAACACCCCAGGCTGTACCACAGAGGCCATGCAGTTCCGCGACAAATACAAAGACTTTGTCAAAGCTGGCGCTTTGGTTTTAGGGGTTTCTCGTGACAACATGAAATCTCACGATGACTTCAAAAGCAAGTTGGAACTGCCATTCGAGTTGATCGCTGACACGGAAGAAAAAATGTGTCACATGTTTGGCGTGGTCAAAAACAAGATCATGTACGGCAAAAAAGTCAAAGGCATTGAGCGAAGCACTTTCTTGGTGGGCGCTGACGGTACGCTCAAGCAAGAGTGGCGGGGCCTGAAAGTTCCTGGCCATGTGGAAGAAGTGCTCAAAGCCGTGAAAGACCTGAAAAAAGCAGCGGCAGTGGCTTAATACCACTGTGACAATTTTGACTTTTGGCTCGTGCATAATGGATTCATGCCGCTGAAAATCAGCCCTTCTTCGAAAAGCCGCCTGGTTCGCCAGGCGGCTTTTTATTTTTTACCGCCCGATTCCATTTTCCCTCCAAAGGCCTTCGTCCATGCCACTGCCACCTGCTCCTGCCCAACGCGCCAGCCGCCTGACACCCTCTGCTTTCGTCTCATCTGGCGCTGAGGAGGAAAAAGTTCCGTCGATGATCCAAGTTGAAACCAAGGCCTCCAAGCCAAGTCCAAGCTCCGCAGTTTCTGCAGCACTGCCCAGCTTGCTCACTAGGGGCAAACCCATCGCCCGGCCTCGCAAGCCAGTTGCACCACCCCCTAACCCACAGACGGACAAGGCAACAAGTGCTGCACAAAAATCGACAGCACCTCAATCTGTGATGACCCCGGTCAAAGTATCCCGCGCCAAACGGAAAAACGGCCCAAGCAAACTGTTCGTTCTGGATACCAATGTCCTCATGCACGACCCCATGAGCCTTTTCCGCTTTGAAGAGCACGATGTCTTCTTGCCCATGATCGTGTTGGAAGAACTCGATGGCCACAAAAAAGGCATGACCGAAGTGGCGCGCAATGCCCGGCAAGCCAGCCGCTCGCTGGACGCTTTGGCCTCAGGCCAAGGTGAGAACCTGAGCCAAGGCTCGCCCTTGAGTGCCACGGGCCACTCGGACGCCACGGGTCAGTTGTTTTTCCAAACCCAATCCCTCGATTTGAGCCTGCCCTTGGCCCTGCCCCAAGGCAAAGCAGACAACCAAATTTTGGGTGTGGTCAAAGCTTTAGGGCAAATGTATGCGCCGCGTGAGGTGGTGCTGGTGTCCAAAGACATCAACATGCGCGTCAAGGCCAGAGCCCTCGGTCTGCATGCAGAAGACTACCAAAACGACAAAACACTGGAAGACGGTGATTTGCTCTACCCAGGATCTCTGGCTTTACCTGCCGACTTCTGGCTCAAAAATGGCAAAACAGTCGAAAGTTGGCAACAAGGCACCCACACCTTCTACAGGATTTCCGGCCCCATCGTGCCCAGCCTGTTCATGAACCAGTTTGTGTATTTCGAAGCCCCGGGCGAGCCCAGTTTGTATGCACGGGTGACCGAGATTCGGGGGAAAACTGCGGTACTGCGCACATTGAAAGACTTTGGCCACCAAAAAAACTCCGTTTGGGGTGTCACCGCACGCAACCGCGAACAAAACTTTTCGCTCAACTTGCTTACCGATCCTGAGATCGATTTCGTGACCTTGGCGGGTACCGCTGGCACGGGCAAAACCCTGATGGCATTGGCCTCAGGGCTGACCCAAGTGCTGGACGACCGCCGTTATACCGAAATCATCATGACCCGCGCCACCGTCAGCGTGGGCGAAGACATCGGCTTTTTGCCAGGCACCGAAGAAGAAAAAATGGGCCCCTGGATGGGCGCGCTCGACGATAACCTGGAGTTTTTAGCCAAAGGCGACGGCGGCAATTCTGGTGAATGGGGGCGCGCAGCCACCAACGAACTTATCAAGAGTCGCATCAAGATCAAGAGCATGAACTTCATGCGCGGCCGCACCTTCATGAACAAGTACGTGATCATCGACGAGGCACAAAACCTGACCCCCAAGCAAATGAAAACCTTGATCACCCGTGCAGGCCCGGGCACCAAAATCATTTGCATGGGGAACTTGGCCCAGATCGACACGCCTTATCTGACCGAAGGGTCATCGGGCTTGACCTACGCAGTCGACCGCTTCAAGGGCTGGGCGCACGGCGGCCACATCACTTTGGCCCGTGGCGAGCGCTCACGTTTGGCCGACTTTGCCAGCGACGCGCTTTAAGCGATCCAGAACATCGCCAGTCGGGTCTCAGTAATCGTCGCTCAGACCCGACGCCAGGCTTTCAAAGCGTGTCAGGTTCTTCAAGAAGGTCAAACGGACCATGCCTGTAGGGCCATTTCGCTGCTTGCCGATGATGATTTCGGCCACGCCAGGATCTTTCGATTCCTTGTTGTAGTAATCGTCACGGTAAATGAACATGATGATGTCGGCATCCTGCTCGATGGCGCCTGACTCCCGCAAATCGCTCATCATGGGCCGCTTGTCCGTGCGCTGCTCCACGCTGCGGTTGAGCTGGGACAGCGCAATCACCGGACATTGCAGTTCTTTGGCCAGCATTTTCAGGCCCCGCGAAATCTCGCCCAACTCGGTGGCGCGGTTGTCGCCGCCTGATCCGCCCGAGCCACTCATCAGCTGCAAATAGTCGACCACGATCAAGCCCAGTTTTCCGCATTGACGCGCCAAGCGGCGAGCGTTGGCACGCAGCTCTGAAGGCGTGAGGCCAGGCGTTTCATCGATGTGCAAAGACACCGTGCGCAATTTCTCGATGGCCTCGGTCAAGCGCGGCCACTCATCGTCTGTCAGTTTGCCAGTGCGCAAATGACCTTGGTCAATGCGACCGATCGATCCCACCACGCGCACCGCCAATTGCGATGCGCCCATTTCCATCGAAAACACCGCCACCGGCAAACCCTCGTTCAAGGCCACATGCTCGGCGATGTTGATCGCAAAAGCGGTCTTGCCCATTGATGGCCGAGCCGCCAACACCACCAGATCACCCGCTTGCAGACCTGAAGTCATGCGGTCTAAATCGTAAAAACCCGTCGGCACGCCCGTGATTTCATTGGGGTTGTCGGCCATCTCTTGAACACGGTCGAGCAGCTCCACCACCAGCGTGTCCATCGACTGGAAGCCCTGCTTCATCCGAGAGCCTTCTTCACCAATATTGAAGATTTTTTGCTCCGCCTCGTCCAAGATGCGGTCAATCGCCTTGCCTTGGGGATTGAAAGCATTGGTGGCGATTTCGTCACTGGCCGACACCAGTTTGCGCAGTATCGAGCGCTCGCGAACGATCTCGGCGTAACGGCGAATGTTGCTGGCGCTGGGCACGTATTGCGCCAAGGAGTTGAGGTAGCCCAAACCACCCATCTCTGCCGTCTTGCCTTGGTTTTGCAACTGTTCGCTGACGGTGATCACGTCTGCCGGCTTGGAGGTGTTGATCAACACCCCAATGGCAGCGTAAATCAGTTTGTGCTCGTGGCGGTAGAAGTCCGAATCCACCAGCAAATCACCCACACGGTCCCAAGCACCGTTGTCCAGCAGCAAGCCACCTAGAACGCTCGATTCGGCTTCGATGGAATGTGGCGGAACGCGCAACTTGGCAATTTGACTGTCAGAGGAAAGGGCAGCGGGGAAACCGCTCAAATGAGGAGGAAATACTGCAGACATGGTGTACCGGCAATCGAAACGGCCATGTTAGCCCCTGCGAACCCCTGCGTCACGGGATAAGTCTGTGGATAAACAGCGCGTAAGCAGTGATCAAGCAAGGACAACTCGGCCACACAAACAAAGGGAAACAGAAATAAAAAAGCCCTTCCAGAACCGGAAGGGCTTTTCATAATTTGGGGTGGCTGATGGGGCTCGAACCCACGACAACAGGAATCACAATCCTGGATTTAATGTATTTGCATGTGTTGATCAATGTTGGTAAAATCTATACAAATCAACAACTTATGTTATTTTATTGTCGAAGTCAATGATTCATGTGTTGATATAAACACCATTAAATACATCAAGCTTGCCTACAGATTGCCTACAAATTTAAGGAGCTCCATGGAAAAGGAAGTTAGCAGGGTGAAGCTGACCAGTGGCCGGATTAATGACTTTGCCTGCCCGATAGGTAAGCACCAAGCTTTTTTATGGGACACCATTTCCCCAACGCTGGCGTTACGGGCAACGCCGACAGGACGAAAAACTTACGTTTTTGAATCACGGCTGAATGGTGCAACCATCCGTATAACCATTGGCACTCAAAAAGACTGGCTCATTGAACAGGCTCGGCAAAAAGCCCAAGGTTTGAAAATGATGGTGGACAATGGTACGGACCCCCGCGAGGTTGAGCGCGAAAGACAAGCCACCGCAATTGAAAAGAAGGCAACCGCCGCAGCGAATGTGGAAACTGCAAAAGTTGCCGCTATTACCGTGGGCGAAGTTTGGGCCAATTACATAGAAGAACGCAAGCCGTTTTGGGGTGACTTGCACTTACGAGACCATATCGACAAAACTAAGGCTGGGGGGTTACCGTCTGGTCGCCGGGGTGGTGGCAAGCAATTGACCAAGCCGGGGCCACTTGCGCCATTGATGCCGCTGGCGCTGAAAGACCTGGACCAAGCGACCATTGAGGCTTGGGCAGTTATTGAAGGAAAAACTCGCGCATCATCTGCCCGTCTTGCGTGGCGACTGCTGACGGTGTTTCTTACATGGTGTGCCGAGCAGCCTCAATATGCCTCCTTGCTGCCTACTAAGAACCCAGCCAAAACAAAGAAAGCCCGTGAAGCATTAGGCAAGGCCGGGGCGAAATCAGATGTTCTGCAACGTGAACAACTTGCCGTATGGTTTGCTGCCGTTCAACAGATACAGAACCCCGTAATCGCTGCCTGCCTTCAAATGATGCTGCTGACTGGTGGAAGGCCGGGCGAGGTGCTTGGGCTGCGCTGGGAGGACATAAACACCCAATGGAAGGGAATAAGCATTCGCGACAAGGTGGAAGGAACTCGCGAGATACCCGCCACACCCTACATGCTCCATTTGTTGTCTGCCCTGCCCCGTCGCAATGAATGGGTTTTTTCAAGTCCCACAAGTGGAACCGGTTGCCTGACCGAACCGAACACACCCCACACCCGCGCATGCAGAGCCGCTGGCCTTGAAGGGTTGACGCTGCATGGACTACGCCGTTCGTTTAAAAGCCTTACTGAATGGCTGGAAGTACCCGTAGGCGTGGTGGCACAGATTCAAGGCCATAAGCCAAGCGCAACCGCTGAAAAGCATTACACCGTTCGACCCCTGGAACTGCTACGCGTTCACCATGAAAAAATCGAGGCATGGATATTGGAGCAAGCCAAGGTGACGTTTGATGCCAAGGCCGCGGTAGGTGCGCTGCGTGTGGTGAATGTATGAAATAGCGTGAAGGCCTAGAGAGGTTTATCCAGGGTAAATAGACGAGTTTATCAAGTGCGGTAGACGCTCATCGGCATCAATAAATGAGCTGATACTGTTGGTTAAAATATTTATTGACACATTTTTGTGCGCGCGTGTAGAATAATGAATGAGACGGCAATCAACATACTTGAATTTGCCAACCTGTATTTGCTTGAATAAAGCAATTTCTGAGTGATTCAGAAATATTAAGCACTTTCTCAGAGGTGCGCCAAGAGCGATTCTTGGTTAATACAAGACAAAACAAACTTGGGCTTTAAAACGCCCGTCGTTTAATTTAACTTGGATTAATTATGCAATCATCTTGTAACGATATTCCGCCGCTGGAATCCGTAACCCGTCCGACAGTGAACACCGCTGCCGCTGCCTACTATCTAAACCGTAAACCGCAGACATTGCGATGCTGGGCAGTAAGTGAGGGTGGTGCTGTAAATCCCATTCGCATATCGGGTCGCCTCGCATGGAAGGTAGCAGATTTGCGCCGCGTTCTGGAGGTGGCCAAATGAAAACGCCCCGCCCTGCAAAAGCAGAACAGAGCGCCCTAGACAGCGTTAATTTTACCTTACCTGCCCATTTCACAGGCACAGATAACCCGCGCCACTTGCGCACTATTCAAGCCCTAATGACGCGCCCGATATCTCGGGAGCAAATCGACCAAATCGCGGGCTGCTCAAACGGTCCTGAATTGATTGCAGAGCTGCGCCGCCGTGGGCTGAATGTGCCATGCACCCGCACCAAAAAGATAGACCGCGACTTGTTCGACTGTTGGCCTGGCGTTTACCACTTGACCCAGACAGACCGCCGCCGTGTACTGGCGTGGCTGGCAAAGCGAAAGGCATAACCCAATGTCAAACGGTCGTAATCAAAACCGCAAGGGTGATTCAGGCAGGGATTCGGGGGGGTTCGTAGCGTTACCTTGGTCTGTATTGGATTGCCCAGCATATGCTCTTTTAAGCCATCCAGCTAAAGCATTGCTATTTGAACTAGCCAGACAGTTTGTGCGTGACAACAACGGGCGTATGTTGTTATCCGGAGCGTACCTTGCCAAACGCGGGTGGAAAAGTTCTGACGTTATCACCCGTGCTAAACGTGAGCTGTTGGCCGCTGGGTTTATTTTTGAGACGGTCAAAGGCCATAGACCAAACCGGGCAAGCTGGTACGCCGTAACTTGGCGAATGTTGGACAAACTGCAAGGTTATGACACGGGTGCGGCATTGACCTTTGAACGTGGCGCATACCAAAAATCTGCGCCATTGAAAAAAAACCTTACTCCGCCTCACGGTGCTAGGAGTCACGCCATAGCACCGTCTCCCGGTTTAGACAGGTGGTCTTCTATGCCGTCTAACGGTGCTGTCAAGGCAACTTTATGCAACTTGTCTACACCGTCTTACGGAAACCATCTAGAGAAGCCATCTACTGCCAACCAAATCAAACACTGAAAGAAAACCATGTCCACATTTAGAAACAATCAATTCACCGCTGAACACTTCAACGACAAAAGTGGCCCTGCTGTAATGCTGACCTAGCAAAAAGGCATATGCGACGCTCAAACCTTCATCATTTACTTGGACGTGAAGTTGTAAAGGAGTTCTTCTACAGGTGCTAAGAACTTTAAAATTTTCGCTGCCAAGCGGAGCAGTCCTCCTGCTAATTTCCCACGACCACAAAGTCAGGGGGGGGCTATACAAGATGAATTGAAAACAAGCGACCCAGCCTAATCCGCTGGGTTTTTTGTTTTTTGAGGTCGCAAACAATGGCAAGTTAACCGAAACCGTTTGGCGACTTTATTCAAGCTCAAAGCTGGGTTATGTGCCTAAGTTATGCGGAATGGAGGAAGTTGAAAAATTGCACTCGAAGTCAGGGAAGCGGGCGTCTCACTTCCTCATGGCAAGCACAGCAAACTTGAAAAATTCCTATTGAAATTTAGTAGGTTAAAGTAAGGAACACTAAGACCAGCGGAAGATACCTTTTGCTTGTTACTTATGTTTAAGCTGTTTGGAGATAGAAATGGATTCAAAGCAATCTATTGGTGCTATGAAAAATGTTCTTTTGGCATTCTTGAGTGGGCTCTCAATGCAAGTGACAGCCCAAAATCAAGCACCGATTCTTGGAGTTAGATTAGGCGAGGACTTTAAGAGTCAGTTCTCAGATTGCGGTGCAGGTCAACGGGACAATTGGTGCTGGACAAGCAATGACAAAATATTTTTAATGCCACCTGATTCGGAGTCTCCAACCGCGCTCCCTGTTTGGGTCAAAAGGGAAAAGTTGTATCCCAGACCCAATTCAGAAGGAAAATTAGACTTCTTTAATGTTTCGACGCTTGGTCCGCGAGTTCAAGGGCGAGTCATCACAGCGGTAACAGAACGTTTCGGAGAGCCGACTTACCAGAGCAAGGAGGTCAAGCAGACATCTGGGGGCGCTCAGTTTGAAGTGATTTACTCAAGGTGGAGTACAAGCACCACGGTTGTAACTCACGATTGTGGGAGAGTTGATGAGTGCAAGCTCTCATTCTTCACGGCTGAAGCTTATGAAAAGCTAGTTGAGCGTGCCAGGATAAATTCTGAGCGCAAGCTCTGATAAGTGACTCTGGTGCTAAATTTTTTGTCAAAGACCCAGCCGCACAGAATATTTTTTGCAAATGCGCGTCTGCTTCACCTTAGCAAATTGCCTACAGATTGCCTACAACAGGCCATAAAGCAAAAAGCCCAACCGGTGAGGGCTGGGCTAAGTGCTTGATTTACTTGGGGTGGCTGATGGGGCTCGAACCCACGACAACAGGAATCACAATCCTGGACTCTACCAACTGAGCTACAGCCACCGCAGACGAATATTATAGCGCTGTCTCAAGGCTTTTCGCTGGACAAATCACCCAAGTTCTTGGGTTTTTCAGCCAACATTTCGACTTTGAATTTGGACTTGAGGCTTGCCAAATAAGCTTGCGATTCGGCTTGGGACCACAGGCGAGCAAATTGAGCACGGCTCTGCTCGGCTTGTTGAGCAGAAGCTTCTGGGCGCGGAACAATTTTGTTGATGCGAACCACGGCGTAACCCTGAACACCCAAATCCACACCCACCAGCGCCGGAAGTTTGGACGGCTCAGCACGCAATGCCGCATCGATGACCGCTTGAGGCAGAGCAGGCGGCTGGTCACGCGAAACAGTCAAAGCCTCACCCAAATTGGCTTGGGCAGGCTCCGCTTTCCAAGCGGTCAAGCGGGCCAAGCCTTCGGTTTTTGCCAATTCGGCCGACTTGGCTTGAACCAGCCATTGACGCGCATCGTCTTTGACCTCGTCGAATGGCCGCAAACTGGCGGGGCGGTGGCTGACAATTCGGGCTGAAACCAAGGTATTGGGTGCCACTTCAACTGCAGCCGTGTTGCGTCGCTTGGAGACCGCATCTTCGGAAAAAATAGCTTGCAGCAGTTTGGGGTTGCTCAAAGCGCCCGGCATACCAGGCGCTGGGATGCGCGTCAGGGCTTGTGCTTTTTGAACCGATAACTTCAATTTTTCGGCCACAGGCGCCAAACTGTCGGACTGTTCATAAACACTGTTGCTGAACGTCTCGGCCAATTCGGCAAATTGCCTTTGGGCTTGTTGCTTGCGCAAATCGGCCTCCAGTTGAGTGCGCATGGCTTCAAACGATGGCGCTGCTGGCTGCTTCACATCGGTCAACAAAATGATGTGAAAACCGAAATCGGAGGTCACGATGTCGCTGATGTCCCCCTTTTTCAACGCGAAAGCCGCGTCCTCAAAAGGCTTGACCATGGCACCGCGAGAAAAATAGTCCAAGTCACCACCGTTTTGTGCCGAGCCTGTGTCGTCCGAGTTTTTGCGGGCCACTTCTGCAAAGGTTTTGGGTGCTTTGCGCACAACTGCCAACAACTCTTCGGCCTTGGTGCGCGCTTTGGTCTTGTCGGATTCAGGGAGGTCTTTGGCCGCATTGATCAGGATGTGGCTGGCGCGGCGTTGTTCTTGACCAGACAAGCGCTGCAGGTTTTGCTCATAGTAGGTTTTCAGGTCTTGATCGGGCAATTCAATGCGTGCCTGCAAGGATGGTAAATCCAGGACCAAAAACTCGATGTCCGCATTTTCAACCGAACGAAAACGGTCTGAATTTTGTTGGTAGTAGGTCTGCAGATCGGCATCGGTCACGACCACTTTGGCCGCAAAGTCACCCGATGGCCAGCGTTTGACTTGAACGTCGCGGCGCTGCAGGTAAGCGTCCAATGCCTTGTCGGTTTGACTTTGTGTGGCAAATGCAGAAGCTTGCAAACCCGCCAAAACTTGCTGGTTGGACAAATCGCGCCGTACACGGGCTTCGAACATTTCGGGCGTCATGCCTTGGCTCGCAGCCAATTGGCGGTAACGGTCCATGTCCAATTTGCCATCCGGGCCACGCAAACCAGCAATCGAGGGATCTTGCTGCAGGTAACTGGCCAAGCGCTGATCGCTGGTGACCAGCAATTGCTTTTCAGCGGCCAATGCAATCAAACGTTCATTGACCAACTTGTCCAAAGTGGCATAACGGGCTTCAGCCGAATCCAACAATTTGGGATCGATGTTCGGAACTGAAGCGCGGATGCGGTCCACTTCCACTTGGTGAGCCGCATCCCATTCAGACTGGGTGATCTTGTTGCCATTCACACGGGCCACTACAGCGCCTTTGTCCTCGAACTGGCTATAGCCTTCAATGCCAAACAGAACAAAAGAAGGAATCACCAGCAGGAACAACAAACCCATCAGAATTTTGGAGTTGTTGCGAATCGAATCAAACATGTCTGAAGTCTCGTGTTGTCAACAAAAAAGGCGAACACAGGGTTCGCCTTGGTTTGTATGTGGTGGTGGGCGCTGACGGTCTCGAACCGCCGACCTACTCCGTGTAAAGGAGCCGCTCTACCAACTGAGCTAAGCGCCCCACATAAAAAATCTTCAATTCAAAACTTCACCATGACTGGGCAAGAAGAAGCTTTGGAACTTGGGCAGTTTTGATTTTAATCGCACCGACAAGGTGCAAGGGGTCAAAACTGCTTGTTCAACATGGTTCATTCGTGGGTGATGGACCATGTCCCTTGAAAAATGGCTTTGAGGCCATTCACAACAGAATGTCGATTTTATCCTTGAAAAATCCACCAATCA
>NZ_CAMBNZ010000031.1 GCF_945869175.1 Limnohabitans sp. Rim8
TCACTTCCCCGCCACAAAGCTCCCCGACTTACCCCCATGCTTTTCCAGCAAGGTCACGCCGTTCATGGTCATGCCCCGGTCCACGGCTTTGCACATGTCGTAGATGGTGAGCAGGGCGACTTGCACGGCCGTCAAGGCTTCCATCTCGACACCGGTCTGGCCGATGGTTTCGGCGGTGGCGGTGCACACCACGGCGGCTTCGTCAACCAGCACCTCGAATTCGACCGCCACCTGGGTCAGGCCGATCGGATGACACAAGGGGATCAATTCGCTGGTTTTTTTGGCGCCCATGATGCCGGCAATGCGGGCAATACCCAGCACATCGCCTTTTTTAGCAGTGCCCGAGGTGACCAGCGCCAGCGTCGCGGGCAGCATCTCGATGCGCCCGGTAGCGACCGCGATGCGGCGGGTACTGGATTTCCCGCCCACATCCACCATGTGGGCTTGGCCTTGCGCGTCAAAGTGGGTCAAGGCATCGGTCGGCTGGGTCATGGCTAAGATGGTAAAAACCATTTACAAAAAATTGACGTGATTGGCGCATCATACGGGCATCACCCAAGAAAAAGACCGCCTCTGCTCTCTCTTGACTCAGGAAAATCAAGACCTTGAAACCCCTCTTTCGCTCCTCTCAATGGCTTCTGGCGCTGCTGGTAGCAGCCCTGGGCGTGCAGCCGGCCTGGACCCAAAACAACAGCTTGCCCTCTTTGGGCATCGGCGAGGGCATTTCGCTGGGGGCCGAGCGCCAACTGGGTGACCGCATCGCACGCGAGCTTTACCGCGACCCGGACTATCTGGAAGACCCGGTGCTGGACGAATACATCCAGCGCCTGTGGGCACCCCTGGTCAAAGCCGCCGCCGCGCGGGGTGAGTTGTCCCCCGAATTGCAGGAGCGTTTTGCCTGGCGGATCTTGCTGGGCCGCGACCGGTCGGTGAATGCCTTTGCCTTGCCGGGTGGCTCTTTGGGCGTGCACTTGGGCTTGATCGCGGTGGTCAGCTCCGACGCTGAACTGGCGTCGGTTTTGGCCCACGAGTTGAGCCACGTGACACAACGCCACATTGCAAGGGGTATGGACGAGCAATCCAAAATGACCCCCTGGGTGATTGGCTCGATGATCTTGGGAGCCATTGCCGTGAGCAAAAATCCACAAGCTGGACAAGGTCTGATCATGGGCAGCCAAGCGGCGGCCATTCAATCGCAGCTGAGCTACTCGCGGGACATGGAGCGCGAAGCCGACCGTGTGGGTTTTGGCGTGTTGAGCGATGCCGGCTATGACCCTCAAGGCTTTGTCGGCATGTTCAACAAGCTGCAGCAATCGGCTGGCGTGAACGACAACGGCGCCTACCCCTACCTGCGCAGCCACCCGCTGACCACCGAGCGCATCGCCGACATGCAAGCGCGCTTGCAGCTGACCGGGCCGTCCTCACGCACCAGCGGCGACATGGTGCAGGCCATGCTGGCCGCTCGGGCCAAAGTGATGTCGCACAATGGCGTGGACGCCTTGAAAAGTTGGACACAAGACAGCAAGGCTTCCTCAGCACAAGCCACGCCCGCCCAAAAAGCCGGCGCTTTGTATGCCGCTGCCTTGGCGCATTTCCAACTGAAAGAGTCGGACGCTTCCGAAAGGGCATTGCAAAGCCTGCTGGCCTTGACGACCGCAACACCTCAGGCCAAGCGTTTGGCCACGCTGCTGCAAGCAGAACTGGCCATCCGGCAAGAACGCTTTGCTGAGGCCCTGCAAATTTTGGATGTCACCCGCACACGGCCCTTACAGCGCCCGGAGTTGATCGCCGCAGCGCAGGCCTTGCTGCGTTTGCCAGCGCACCCCGCACGCACACGCATCATCCAAGAACTGCGCGACCAGGTCACGCAAGCACCGAACGACGCGCAAGCTTGGAACATCTTGGCCAGCATGCTGGCCATACAAGGCCAAGCGCTGCCCTCACTGCGTGCCGAAGGCGAAGCCCAAATGGCCCGCATGGACTGGCCCGGCGCGGTCGACCGCTTCCGTGCGGCGCAAGATTGGGCGCGAAATAACAGACTCCAAGCTGGCGACCACATCGAGGCATCGATTGTGGACTCCCGCTTGCGTCAGGCCCAGAGCCACATCAAGGCCATGCAATCGGAGCGCTGATGGCCAAAACGACAGGGGTTTAAACAGCCGGTTTGCGGGTACGCCACCAGCCTGCACCCAAGACCGCCACAATCGCCAAAACGTAGGTGGCCCAACGCAAAGCAGCCTGCGAGGGTGCATCAAAATAGCTGTCAAGCAAGGGCTCGCTGACCACCATTTTGGCGGCGGTGAAAGCCAACACAGCGGCGCCCAACTGGATGATGATGGGAAAACGCTCGACCAGTTTGAGCACGACCGAACTGCCAAACACCACAATCGGCACGCTGATCAGCAAGCCAATGATCACCAAGTCCCAAGAACCGTGCGCAGCACCGGCCACACCCAAAACGTTGTCCACGCCCATCAACGCATCGGCCACCACAATGGTTTTCATGGCACCCCAAAAAGTGCTGACCACGGGGCCATCTTCATCACCGTGGCCCGTGTCGGCCAGCAGTTTGTACGCCACCCACAGCAAACCCAAACCACCGACCAGCATGAGGCCGGGAATTTGCAAGAGCCACACCACGCCAATGGTCATCACGCCGCGCACGGCGATGGCCCCCGCGGTGCCCCAAAAAATCGCTTTCTTTTGCAAGTCGGGAGGCAAGCTGCGGGCGGCCAAGGCGATCACGATCGCGTTGTCACCGGCCAATACAAGGTCAATCAAGATGATGGCCAACAAAGCCGACCACCAAGGTGCCGATAAAAATTCCATGAAAGACTCCGGTTCAATGTGTTGAACCTGCAGGAAACGGGTCGCAAAGGTGCGCACAAAAAATGTGCTGTACGCAGCAAAATCGGCCCGCCATTGACAGGCTGTGGATCGAAGGTCTTGCTCAGCAGCAAGCGAGGCTTGTGCCAGATGAACCGGAGGCTTGCGCGACGTATTGACGGCTCATCTAACCGGGTCCTTTGCAGACCACGGCGACAGGGAGCTACTCCCCTTCGGGTCGGAATTAAACTTGATTTGGCTTTTACCTTGCGAGGCATGGGGTCATTGAATGGCCATTTCCAGCCTGAGGGGACCGCTTGAAAGCGCTATGATCGCGCTCCCTCTTGAAACACACCATGGCCGGAATTCACATCACCGACATCGAAGCCGCCATCAACCATTGGCGCGTCAAGAACCCCTCGCCCGATGGGGTCACACTGCCGCGTGAGCTGCGGGCCTTGGCCGAGGTGTATGCCCTGATGGTCTATTACAAGCAAGATTTGGCCGATGAGTTCACCTTGCCACTGGCCGCCGCCGAGGCTTGGCAAGACTGGTACGCCACCACCCCCGACACGCCCTGCATTGCCATTTGCTCCACCAGCCAAGGCGACGAAACCTGCAAAGGCTGCGGCCGCAGTTTTGAAGAAGTGCAGCTGTGGATCGAAATGACGCCCGGCGAAAAGCGCGGCATCTGGCAGCGCATCACGGCCGATGGCACGTCGTGGCGATTCAACAAATACGCCGAGCGCGCAGCCGAAGATCGCCATTGGGCCAAGGCCGCAGCCGAGGCTCAGGTCACGCTGGACCTCACACCCTGAGCGGGCGGCGGCACAAACAGCGCGACCCGTTTTCGTTTATTTCCAGCGGATCAGCTCAATGTGCACGCTGCCCTTGTCGCTGCTGAAGGTGACACTGCCTTCCTGAACGGTCGCTTGCAACTGCATGCTGCGCTCGGCCAGTTTGGCCAGCTCTTGCGAGCCTTCTGTTGGCACGCGCCAGACTTGCAACTTGTCCAAGCGCGTCAGCTTGGTCTCGATGCCTTTCCACCACACTTCGGCCGCATGGTTGAAGCAATACAGCAGCACCTCGTCGGCTTTTTGGCAGGCTTTCATGATGGGCTTGTCTTCGGGTTGACCCACTTCGATCCACAGGCGCGTTCGGCCAGTGAAGTCGCGCAAGCTGCAGTCTGGGTCGTCAGGATCGGACAAGCCCGCGCCAAAGGCCAGCTTGCCGTCGCCGTTGCACACGGCCTGCAGCTTGAAGGCGTTGATGGCCAGCGCCAGCAGGCGGATCATCATGCGCTCGTCGGTCTCGCTGGGGTGGCGCGCCAGCGTGAGTTGGTGGTCTTCGTAATAGCTGTGATCGATGTCAGCGATCGACAGGTTGGCTTTGTAGATGGTGGATTTAAGGGCCATGTGAACCGATCAGACCCGGCGGGCCAGTTCAGCGGCCTTGCCGATGTAGCTGCCCGGCGTCATGGCCAGCAGACGGTCTTTGTCGGCTTGCGGAATCTCCAGCGAATGGATCAAGCCATGCAAATCGGCAGCCGTCACCGTTTTGCCCCGTGTGACTTCCTTGAGCTTTTCGTATGCGCCTTGCACGCCGTAGCGGCGCATCACCGTTTGAATCGGCTCAGCGAGCACTTCCCAGGCGGCATCCAAATCCTCAGCAAGCGCTTCTTCGTTCAACTCCAGCTTGTTCAAACCGGTCATGAGCGAGGCATAGGCCAGTGTGGTGTAGCCCAGGCCCACCCCCATATTTCGCAGCACGGTCGAGTCGGACAAGTCACGCTGCCAACGGCTGATCGGCAGTTTTTCGCTCAGGTGTTTGAGCACGGCGTTGGCCAGGCCCAGGTTGCCTTCGGCGTTTTCAAAATCAATGGGGTTCACCTTGTGCGGCATGGTGGACGAGCCGATTTCTCCGGCTTTCAAGCGTTGCTTGAAATAGCCCAAGCCCACATAGCCCCAGATGTCACGCGACAGGTCAATCAGGACGGTGTTGGTGCGCGCCACAGCATCAAACAATTCGGCCATGTAGTCGTGGGGCTCAATCTGGATGCTGTACGGCTGGAACGTCAGCCCCAGGCCCCAATGGGCAGACTGCGTCTCAGCGATTTCGGGCGTCTCGACCACTAGGCGGGCAAAGGCTTCCCAATCAAAGTCTGGCCAGGCCGACAAATGGGCGTTGTAATTGCCTACCGCGCCATTCATCTTGCCCATCAACTGCACCGCCGCGATTTTGGCGCGGCAGCCGTTCAGGCGCATCACCACGTTGGCCATTTCTTTGCCCACCGTGGTGGGGCTGGCGGTTTGGCCGTGGGTGCGGCTGAGCAAGGGAACCTCGGCAAAAGCATGCGCCATCTCGCGCAGCTTGGCGATCAGGCCGTCAAGACCCGGCAAGATCACCTGCGCACGCGCACCCTTGAGTTGCAAGGCGTGGCTGGTGTTGTTGATGTCTTCACTGGTGCACGCAAAGTGCACAAACTCGGCCGCTTTTTCAAGCTCAGGCCGGTCTTTGAACTTGGACTTGATCCAGTACTCCACGGCCTTCACGTCGTGGTTGGTGGTCTTTTCGAATTCTTTGATGCCCACCGCGTCGGCTTCGTTGAAGTTTTTGACAAGGCCTGTCAGATAGCTGCGTGCACCGGCGCTCAGCGGCTTGAACTCGGCAAATCCGGCATCGGACAAGGCGATGAACCAAGCGATTTCGACTTGCACACGGCGGTGCATATAACCCTGCTCGCTCATGAGCGGTCGCAAAGCATTGAGTTTGCTGGCGTAACGGCCATCCAAGGGAGACAAGGCGGCAATGGGTGTGAAATTCATCCTTTGATTGTAATTCCCACCACCGCGCCGCAAGCCACCGCATCAAATGGCTCGCCCATGGAGAAATCCGCGGGTCTTTCACCTAGAATCGCTCATCCTTCATCGGCAATGCCCCATCTTCTATGAAACTCATTGGCTCCGTCACCAGTCCTTATGTTCGAAAAGTGCGAATCGTCATGGTTGAGAAAAAACTGGACTACCAGTTCGTGAGCGAAGACGTGTGGTCAGACACCACCCAAATCCATGCCTCCAACCCCTTGGGCAAAGTGCCTTGCCTGATCATGGAAGGCCATGAGGCGGTTTTTGACTCACGGGTCATCGTGGAATACCTGGACACCTTGTCGCCTGTGGGCAAACTGATCCCCCCGGCAGGACGTGAACGCGCCGAAGTCAAAACCTGGGAAGCCCTGGCAGATGGTTTGCTGGATGCCGCAATTTTGGCGCGGATGGAGGCCGTGTGGACAAAACGCGAAGACAGCCAACGCAGTCAAGCCTGGATTGACCGTCAGTTGGACAAAATTCAGCACGCCTTGGCCGCCATGAGCCAGGGCTTGGGCGAGAAGGCTTACTGCTCTGGCATCCACCTGAGCCTGTCGGACATCGCGGTCGGTTGCGCCCTGAGTTATCTGGATTTCCGTTTCCCACAGATCGATTGGCGCACGCCTTATACGAATCTGCACAAGCTGCACGACAAACTGGCGCAGCGGCCCAGCTTTGTGGAAAGCCTGCCGGGCTGAGCGCTGCGCCAAGCCTGAGCATCCTCAGGTGTTGGCGCGTTTTTTGAGCCAGCGCATCGCGCCACCCACCAGTGGCAATTTCTCGTACAACTCCTCTGCTGCATCCCAGTAATCGCGGTGCAGCGTCACCAAGCCTGATTCGTTGAACACCACATGGCTGCCGCCGCGCACGGTTTGCAGGGTGGCCGTGTCAAACCGTTTGAAATGGAAGCGAAACTCCCAAGTCAAAAAGGCTTGGGAGCCATCCACCAATTGGGTCGCGATGAGGAAATGCGGCCGATCCAGCGCCACGTACATGTGGCGAAAAATGCGCTCGATCTCGGCCAACCCTTGAACTTCGTTAAAGGGGTCTTTGAACTTCGCTTGTGCGTCGTAGAGCGTGTGCAACTGGGCCACGCTTTGCGGCGTCAAGGTCTCGAAAAAAGTAGCCAGGTTTTGCGTGGCTTGGCGTGGGTTCATGGTCATAGGCCGTCCAATGTTATGGCGTTGAACTGTGCGCCCAAGCATCACAGCCCTGTGAACTTGCGCACCAATGGAAAATACAAGCGGTAAGGCAGCAAACGCAGCAACTTGAGCCACAGCGTGAAGCGCTTGGGAAAATGGATGTCGAACTGGCCTTGGGCCCAACCTTTGAGCATCTCGCGAGCCGCCTCTTCGGGGCTGATCAGCGCCGGCATGGTGAACTGGTTTTGCGCCGTGAGCGGCGTGGCCACAAAACCGGGATTGATCACGCTCACGCCAATGCCGGGGTCTTGCAGGTCGATGTAAAGCGTCTCGGCCAAGTGGGTCAGCGCCGCCTTGGTCGGGCCATAGGCCAGCCCGTTGGGCAAACCGCGCCAACCGGCCACGCTACTCAGCAAGCTGATGTGACCGCTGCGCCGCGCCAACATGCTGGGCAGCACCGCGTGGATCACCTGAAGTGCCCCTTGGTAATTGACCCTGTCGTGCTGCAGCAAGTTCGCCAAATCCATGGCTTGGGCGCGTTGGGCTTGGTAATAACCGGCCGCATAAATCACCATGTCAAGCGGGCCTTCGGCCAGCAGGGCTTGGGCCGTGTGGTGCACTTGGGTCCCATCGCACACATCGAGCGCACGCCACTGCACACCCGCATCTTGCGCGGCCCAGTCCAGCACGCCTTGAGGTTTGCGGGCAGACACCACGACCAAGGCACCGGCTGCACGCAGTGCCTGCGCACAGGCCAGGCCAATGCCGGTCGATGCCCCCACCAACCAAACGCGGCGGCCTTGCCAATCGCGGATCTGCTTGTTCAGGCTCATGCGCATCAAGCCGGCTTGGCCGCCAAAGGCGTGCGGCGCGTGAACGACAAGGTGACTTCACCCAGTTTCACACCCCACTTGCTCATGGTGGCTTTGTTGAGCATGACGCGGTCATCCATCAGGTACATCCAGTCGTCAAAGTCGACATGCCACACCCGGCCATCGACAGGCAATGCCAGGGTGTAGCCCCAGCGGAAGGCATTGCCGCTGACCTGGCCCGAGGCCTGGCCCACCACATCATCGGCCCGGCCGGGGTAGCTGCCGTTGGGCCCGGCTTGGAGTTTCCAAATGCGCCGCTGCTTCGTGCCATCCGAATAGACGAAGGCCTCGTCCAGCACGCCTTCGTCACCGTTCCAGCTGCAATCCATGACCACGGTGAAACGCTTGACCACTTGGCCGCTGCGGTCGGTGAACACACCCCAAGCGTCGATGGTGCCAGTGAAGTAAGTGCGCAAATCCAGCAGCGGTTTTTCTTGGGCGTAGCTTTGCACTTGCGGTCCGGCACAACTGGCCAAAAAAGGCATGGCCGCCGCCACGGGCAAAGCCGCCAGGCGGCCCAAGGCGGCGCGGCGGTGGATCAGGGTGTTTGGCTGGTTCTTCATGGTGTGCTCCCGTTGTGCAGATTCAAAGCGGCTTCATGCCGAAGGGCGGGCCGTTTCAGACCCTGAAATCAAATCAGGCTGACGCATCAAGCCAAAGTACAAGGCCAGCCCGGCGAAAAGCTTGAGCACGCAGGGCAGCAAACCATAGGCCAGGCCCAACGCCAACACGGCGTCAGCGCCTTGTTGGCCCGGGGCATAACCCCACAGGCCCAGCAGTGGCAAGGACAAGCCTGCAGCCAAAGCCAGATTGAGCTTGGTGGCCAGATTCCACCAGCCCATGAAAGCGCCGTCTGTGCGGCCGCGCTCGCCGCAGCGGTCAATGAGTTGGTTGAGCAAAGCGCCTGGCACCGTGAGGTCCGCGCCCAGCGCCATGCCTGACAAAGCGCAGACCACCAAAAATCCCGTGGTGTCGCCCGCGCCCAGGGTGACCACACTGACAAACGCCAAGACCGACAGGGCCATGCCCATGGCCCACGCCCGCAGCAGACCCATGCGGTCGATCACCTTGAGCCACAAGGGAAACGACAGCGCTCCGGTCGCGAAATACAAACCCAGAAACAGGGGCTCCATGGCCTTGGGCGCTTGCAGCAGGTCCTGCACAAAAAACAGCACCAGCGTGGCGGGCACGGCACTGGCCAAGCCGTTGAGCACGAACACCAGCAACAAACGGCGAAAGCCCGCATGCCGCCAGGGCAGCCACAAGCTGCTGGTCTGGTGGATTGGGGCCAAGGATTGATTCGCTGTCAGTGCACTTTGGGCCAAATACTGCCAAGCGAACAACCCCAGCGCCAGCATCAGCACCAGCAAAGCGGTGGTCAGCGCCCAGCCCCACAGCGCGGGCAGGGCCGAGGCCAACAACACACCCACCAAGGCAAAACCTTCACGCCACGCCACCCAGCGGCTTTGCGCGATGCCGCCGCCCCCCTGACGCGCCGCCCAAGCTTGGTGCAAGATGCCCAAACCGCTGTAGGCCAGGTGGCTGAGCGTGAGCGCTGCGCCCACCCACACCAGCAAACCCGTGGGCGACAAAGCCGATGCAGGCGGAAAAAACAAAGCCGCAAAACCCAAGGCCACGGCCAGCCCCAACAACACCGCCGCCAACCACACCGCACGCCAAGAATGGCGGTACAAGGCATCGCCCCATCGGCCCAGCCAAGGGTCCACCACCGCGTCCACGCTGCGACTGAGCAAAAGCACGCCGCCCAAAGCGGCCAGCGGCACGCCGTATTGCTGGGCATAGACATTGGGCAAATGCACATACACAGGCAGGGCCACAAAAGCCAGCGGCAAGCCCAACAGGCCATACGCCGCGAACGATTTGCGCGGGGCTAAAGGGCTGTGGGCCTCGGGCACAACGCTCATGGCTGCAGGCCTTGTAACAATTGGGCACGCATCTTGGGCTCTGAGGTGCGCTCATCGAGCCACACACCAAAAAACAAGCGCGCAAAAGTCGGGTCTTTCACCACGCCCGCGCGCTGGCCATTGACCCAGAACTCGGCCCCTTCGCCCGGCAAGTGAACGCCGGTGATGCGTTCGCCCGCACTGACATTGGGGAAGATCTCTCGCATGGCGGACAACCAGCTTTGCGCCTGGGCTTCGGTGAAACTGCCCACACGCCGCATTTCGTCGAGCGAGCGGCTGGCGATGGAGGCCCCCTCCAAACGACGCAAGTATTGCAACTCCAGCGCAAAGGGCCACTGCGCAGCTTGGTTGTAACGAAACCCTTGGGGTGTCCACAAGCGGGCGTCGTAGACCTCAAAACCCCACACCCGCAACCGAAAAAGCGCACTGGGGATCCCCCCTTTGAGCGCAGCGATTTCAGGACGGTTGACCACATCCTGACTGTTCGTGACAGGCGATTGTGCAGGGCTGTGCACAGATGTCATCACGACCAGAAAAAAGACAACACCCCCCAGGCCCAAGCCGCCCTTGGCTTGAAGCCCAACACTGCGTGCCTTTTGCAACAGGGTGTGCATGCGCGT
Source organism: Limnohabitans sp. Rim8 (assembly GCF_945869175.1). Taxonomy (GTDB): domain Bacteria; phylum Pseudomonadota; class Gammaproteobacteria; order Burkholderiales; family Burkholderiaceae_C; genus Limnohabitans_A. The sequence goes on from NZ_CAMBNZ010000031.1 coordinate 10,250, forward strand.
CAGGCCGGCTTGGCCAAGGTGAACTGGACCACGTCAATGCTGGCTTCGTCGAACGCCGCTTCGCAATACGCCAAATAAAAAGACCACAGCCGAATAAAGCGGTCGTCAAATTTCAGCAAGCGCACCGCATCGAGTTGGGCCATGAAACCCTCACGCCAGCGGCGCAAAGTTTCTGCATAGTCGCGGCCAAAATGAAGCTCGTCAACCACCTGCAGGCCCGCCGCTTGGGCCTGTTTGCGGAACTCGCCCGAGCTGGGCAAACAGCCTCCCGGAAAGATGTACTGTTGAATGAAATCGGTCGATTGCAAATAACGCTCAAAGAATCGGTCGTCGATCGTGATGCTCTGCACGCACGCCCGGCCACCGGGCTTAAGCATGCAGGCGATGGTCTGAAAGTAGGTCGGCCAGTATTCCTGGCCCACGGCCTCGATCATTTCGATAGAGCACACCGCGTCGTAAGGCCCGTCGTCGATGTCACGGTAATCTTGCAAGCGCAAATCCGCACGTTGCTGCACACCATGGGATTGCATGCGTGCCTGGGCAAACGCCAACTGCTCGGTGGACAAAGTCACGCCCGTGATGTGCGCGCCAAACTCGGTGGTGGCCGCCTCGGCCAAAGCGCCCCAACCGCAACCGATCTCCAGCACCCGGTCGCCCAGCTTGGCGTTGACCATGCGCAAGGCCCGGCGCACCTTGGCTTTTTGGGCCTGGGCCATGTCTTGGCTGTGGTCGCCATCGAACCAGGCCGATGAATAGTTCATCGTGCCATCCAGCCACAACTCGTAAAACGCGTTGCCCATGTCGTAATGCGCGTGGATGTTTTTGCGGCTGTTGCTGCGGTTGTTGCGGTTGAGCAGATGCTTGATGCGGTAAAACAAACGCCCCAGCCAATGGCCATAAATGGCACTTTCAATGTGGTCGCGGTTGGCAATCGTCAAACGCAGCAGGGCGGCCAAATCGGGGGTGGTCCAATCGCCCGCCATGTAGCCCTCAGCAAAGCCAATGTCACCCGACTTGAGCACCTCGGCACACATGTGCCAGCGGTGGATGTGCAGTGCTGCAAACGGCGCTTCGTGGGTGCCAAAAACCTGGTTGTTGCCATCGGGCGCGTGCACCGTGAGCGTGCCGATTTTCAGTCGGGTCAACAGGCTGAGCAAGCGCGCAGCGGCCTTGGGCACGCTGGCGTGCGGAATGGTGGCCGCGCTGCTGCGGTTCGAGGTGCCCGTTGTGTGGGCGTTATCGGCGGTCTTCATGGCGGGCGGCATCCGGTGGGGTCCAGGGTTCATCGGGTCACAAAATCACGAGGGGGTTCGGGCTTGCGCCAAAACGGTACTTTTTTCAACCACAACAACAAGGCATGCCAGTGGATGCGGGCCACCACGCCCAGCGTGAGCAGCGGAAAACGCCACATCACGCGGCGCAAAGCGGCGGCTGTGGCGGGTTCGAGCACACCGCTCCAACTGGTGTCGATCAAGGGGCCATCGGCGTCACCATGATCGACCCGAGCCACGATGCGGTCTTGACCGCCGTGTGTCACGCGCATGAAACGAAAACGGTATTCGCCTTGCACGTCGCAAAACGGCGAGACATGGAACACCTTGTGGGCCAGGATCGTTTGACCGTAATGTGGCTCGGGCAACAAGTAGCAATGGCGCTCGCCAAAGGTGTTGTTCACTTCGGCCACGATGGCGGCCAGGCTGCCGTCGGCGCGGTGCGCGTACCAAAAACTCACGGGTTTGAAGGCATGGCCCAGCACACGCGGGAAGGCCTGCAACCAGACCTCGCCTGAAGCGTCCGGGATGCCTTCTCGGTGCAGCAATTCATCGAGCCAGGCCAGAGCCCCACCGGTTTCGGCAGGGCGTCCATCGCCATGATCCGCATCATGGAAGGCAAACCAAGCGGGGCGGTTGACGGCCAGATCGGTCAAACAAGCGCCTGCGTGCAAACTGCGCATGGGCAGCATCAAAAACGCTGTCGGGTAAGCAAAGGCATGGTGCGCCGGGCGGTGGCGCGTGTGGCGCACCTGACCCCAGCCGATGAGCGCGGTAGCCAGCTTCATGCCGCCCATCTGTCTTGGGCCGTGTTGCCCTGATCTTGGATGCGCTTGAGCAAAGACTGCCCCACTTGCAGACCCGACTTGAGGCCATCCTCGTGAAAACCGTAACCCGTCCAGGCCCCGGCGTACCAGGTGTGCTGCTGGCCTTGCAACAAGGGCAAACGCTTTTGCGCCTCGATGGCGGCCAGATCAAACACCGGGTGAGCGTAGTCGTATTCGCCCAAAATAGTCGCGGGGTCGATGGTTTGCAACGGGTTGAGCGAGACCACCACGGGCTGGGCAAATGGAATGCGTTGTAAACGGTTGAGCAAGTAGTGCAAACACACCCGGGAGGACTCGCGCTCGCTGCTGGTTGCGCGTTCGTAATTCCACGCTGCCCAGGTTTTGGGGTGGGTCGGCAGTACGCTGGCGTCGGTGTGCAGCACCGCCCGGTTTTCTTGGTAGCGAATGGCCCCCAGCAAGCTGCGCTCGTAGGTGCTGGCCTCGCGCAACATGCCCAGCGCTTGGTCGGTGTGGGTGGCGATGACCACCTGGTCAAAGCGCTCCGCATGGCCGTCGGTGACGATGCGCACGCCTTGCGCATCGCGCTCGATCAAACGGACGGGGGTGTTCAGGCGCTTGTCGTGCACACCCGCCAGAATCTTGTCGACGTAGTGTCGGGCGCCGCCCACCACGCTGAACCACTGCGGGCGGTTCGTCACCTGGATCAGGCCATGGTTGTGACAAAACCGGATCATGGTCGCCACCGGAAACTGCAGCATCTGGTCGGTCGGGCAACTCCAGATGCAGCCCAACATGGGCAAAAAGTACCAATCGCGAAATGGCTCGCTGAAATTGTGCGTGCGCAAAAAGTCGACCAGCGGTTGCTGTAAATCTTTTTCGCGCTGCTCTTGGGCGATGCGTGTGCACAGGGCATTGAAGCGCATCACGTCGGCCAACATGCGCCAAAAGCGCGGGTTGACCAAGTTGCTGCGCTGCGCGAACACGCTGTTCAAGTCGGTGCCGCTCCACTCTAGGGTATTGCCCCTCAGCGCGCCCGGCACCTTTACCGAAAACGACATATCAGAAGGCGCTGTTTGCACCTGAAGTTCGGCAAACAACTTGATCAAGTTGGGATAGGTGCGCTCATTGAAAACCAGAAAACCCGTGTCCACGCCGTGCGTCACCGGACCCTGCGGCGTGGGCAGCGTGATGTCCACCGTGTGGGTGTGGCCGCCAAAATAGTCGCCCGCTTCGAACACGGTGATGTCGGCATGTTCTTTCAGCGTGTGGGCCACGGCCAAACCCGATATACCCGAGCCCACAATGGCCAGTTTCATGCGAGGCTTCATGGTTTGGTTTTCAACGACTTTTCGATCGCTGCCACCAACGATTTGCTGTCTGGCCCCGTCATGCTGCTGTACTGGTCGATCACCTTGCCGTCCCGGCCAATCAGGTATTTGTGGAAGTTCCAGCGGGGCTTTTGGCCGGTTTGTGCGGTGAGTTGTTTGAACAGAGGGGCCGCACCATCGCCTGTGACCTGGGTTTTGGTGAACATCGGGAACTTCACGCCAAACGTGCTTTCACAAAAGTCAGCAATGTCCTTGTTGCTGCCTTTTTCTTGGGCAAAATCATTGGACGGAAAGCCCAACACCACCAAGCCCTGCTCTTTGTATTTGGCGTTCAGCGCCTCCAAGCCTTTGTATTGACCTGTGAAACCGCAAAAGCTGGCGGTGTTGACGACCAGCACCACTTTGCCCGCGTATTGACACAGGGACTGGGGTTTTTCGTCTTGCAAGCGGTCAAACGAGTGGTTCAAGATGGCGGGGCAAGCGGCGGGGGGCGTGGAGGCCTGGGCCACCTGAACCGCCAAGCCTAGAACGGCCGCGAAAATGGCCCAAGTCAGGCTGCGGACCCAAGAGTTGACTTGTAAGTTGTTCATTTGGACTTAAAAAACTATTTTGTGACCGGTCAGTTTAAACTCGATTCCTCAGATTGTCACTTTTACCCTTACGCCCGAGAAAAGCACCATGATCAAACCCTCAGGTTTCAAAGGGAACAAACAAAGCTTGCCGCAAAAAACTTGTCAGGTTTGCGGTCGGCCCATGAGTTGGCGCAAGAGTTGGGCCAAGAACTGGGACCAGGTTTTGTACTGCAGTGACCGTTGCCGAGCCGCAAAATCTTCGGCCCCAAGCGCGCGCTGAGCATCGACCAGCATCGACAAAGACACAAACATGACACGTCACCTGATTTTGGTGCTGGGCGACCAGCTGGGCTGGGACAACCCTGCACTCAACAACTTTGACCCCACACAAGACCGGTTGTTGATGATCGAGGCGGACAGCGAAGCCGGTGATGTCTGGAACCACCAAGCCCGCATTGCGATTTTTTTGTCGGGTATGCGGCACTTTGCAAATGAGGCGCACCGCCGCAGCTGGCCTTGCACCTACATGCGGCTGGACGATGAACTCCTGCCCGGTGACTTTTCTGGGCGGTTGATGCACGCCTTGCACAGCCTGCAAGCCCAAACCCTGGTGGTGATGGAGGCGGGCGCCTGGCGCATAGAGCGCTTGATCGAAGCCGCCGCAGCGCAAGCCCAGGTGCCATTGAATTGGGTGGATGACACGCACTTTTTGTGCAGCCGCGCGGAATTTACCAAATGGGCGGGCGACAAAAAAGAGCTGCGCATGGAGTTTTTCTACCGCGAAATGCGCAAACGCCACCAAGTGTTGATGGCCGGCAAAGACCCTTTGGGTGGGCAATGGAATTTTGATGCCGACAACCGCAAAGGCTTTGGCGCCAAAGGCCCCGGTACCGTGCCGCCGCCCGCTCGCTTTGCGCCCGACCGCATCACACAAGATGTGATCGACATGGTGAAGACCCGTTTTGCCCAGCACCCCGGCACACTCGATCACTTTGCCTGGCCCGTGACCCGCGAAGACGCCTTGGTGGCGCTGCAGCACTTCATCGACCAGCGCCTTGAAAACTTTGGCGCTTGGCAAGACGCCATGTGGACCACACTGCCCTTCGGTTGGCACGCCTTGGTGGGCAGCAGCCTGAACCTGCATTTGCTGCAGCCGCGCGAAATGGTCGCCGCTGCCGAAGAGGCCTACCATCAGCGCGGCCTTCCTCTGGCCAGCGTCGAAGGCTTCATCCGCCAAGTGTTGGGCTGGCGCGAATTCATCCGCGGGGTGTATTGGCTGGACATGCCGCACATGGCCAAAGCCAACCACTACGGGCACACACGCGACTTGCCCGCTTGGTACTGGACGGGCAAAACGCACATGGCCTGCATGCAAGCCACCATTGGCCAGAGTCTGCAGTTCGGCTACGCCCATCACATCCAGAGGCTCATGGTCACCGGTCAGTTTGCGGTGCTGGCGGGCCTGTCACCGCAGCAGGTCAGCGCCTGGTACCGCGCCATGTACGTGGACGCGGTGGAGTGGGTGGAAACACCCAACACCTTGGGCATGGCCTTGCACGCCAACGGCGGGCGCTTCACCAGCAAGCCCTATGTCGCCAGCGGGCAGTACATCGGCCGCATGAGCAACTACTGCAAAGGTTGCCGCTACCAACCCGAAGTGCGCATTGGCCCCACCGCCTGCCCCATGACCACCTTGTATTGGGATTTCTTGATTCGCCACGAACAGGACTTTGCCAGCAACCCGCGCACGGCGTTGATGGTCAAGCATGTGAACAAGATGGGCGCAGACGACAAGGCACAAATCACAGAACAAGCCCAGGCTGTGCGGTCACGGCTGGATGAGGTCTGAGAATTCTGGACCCTTTGTGTGCGCCCTTAGACCGAGCGCATCAAACCACCATCGACCCGAATGTTCTGACCCGTGATGTAGGCCGCGCCCTGCGAAGCCAAAAAGGCGATGGTTGCGGCCACTTCTTCGCTGGTCCCGTAACGCTGCATGGGCACGCTTTCGCGGCGCTCTTCTTTGGCAGGCAAGCTGTCGATCCAGCCGGGCAAGACATTGTTCATGCGCACGTTGTGCGGGGCGTGCTCATCGGCAAACAGCTTGGTGAAAGCGGCCAAGCCTGCACGGGCCACCGCAGACGTCGGGAACATCGCGCTGGGCTCGACCACCCAGGCGGTCGAAATGTTGACGATGGACCCCGATTTTTGCTGGACCATGATGGGCGCCACCACCCGTATGGCACGCACCACGTTCAGGAAGTACATGTCGAGCCCCAAGTGCCATTGCGCGTCGCTCAACTCCAGCAAGGGGCCTTTGGGGCCGTGGCCTGCGCTGTTGACCAGCACATCGATGCGGCCCCAACGCGCCATGGTTTGATCGACCAGCTTTTGCAGGTCGTCGCTCGACTGGTTGGAACCGGTCAGCCCCAGGCCGCCCAACTCACGGCCCAGCGCCTCACCCTTGCCGGACGAGGACAAGACGGCCACCTGAAAACCGTCCTGTGCCAACTTGCGTGCCGCAGCGGCCCCCATGCCACTGCCACCGCCCACCACCATCGCCACTTTGTTGCTCATGCCTTGCTCCTGGTTTGTGTGATTTTTCTGTACATCCGACCCGACCATTGCCCCAAATCGTCCAAGTAAGTGAACACCACCGGGATCACCAGCAAGCTGAGCACGGTGCTCGTCAGCAGTCCGCCAATCACGGCAATCGCCATGGGCGAGCGGAAACTCGCATCGGCCGCGCCCCAGCCCACGGCAATGGGCAGCATGCCTGCGCCCATGGCAATGGTGGTCATGACAATGGGTCTGGCGCGTTTGTGGCAGGCGTCCAAAATCGCGTCCCAGCGGCTCATGGGCGGCACGGCAGGGTGATCGCCTTCAGCGGGCTTACCTCGGCGCGCCTCAATGGCGTACTCCACCAGCAAGATGGAGTTCTTGGTGGCGATGCCCATGAGCATGATCAGACCAATGAGCGAAGGCATGGAAAAGCTCTTTTGCGCGATGAGTAAGCCCACAAAGGCACCTCCCAGAGAAAGTGGCAAGGCCGCCAAAATCGTGATCGGGTGCAAAAAGCCTTTGAACAGCAGCACCAGCACGATGTAAATGCACAGCACGCCAATCATCATGGCCAAGCCAAAACTGGCAAAAAGCTCACCCATGACTTCGGCGTCGCCCACCTCCACCACCTTCACCCCCGGCGGCAAGCTTTGCAAAGCCGGCAGCTTTTGCACCGCTTGCGTCACATCACCCAGTGGCATGCCCGACAGCTCGATCTCGAAATTGATGTTGCGCTGGCGGTCATAACGGTCGATGACCGCGGGTCCACCGGCCACCTCGATGCTGGCCACTTGACCCAGCATCACCGGGCCACGGCTGCCGGGCACCATCAGGCGTTCAAGTGTGGCCAGGTCATGCCTGAATTCGTCGCCGAGCCTGACGACAATGGGCACCTGGCGCTCGGACAGGTTGAGCTTGGGCAAGGCCGCGTCGTAGTCCCCCAGTGTGGCCACGCGCAAGGTGTCGCTGATGGCCGCACTGGTCACCCCCAAATCGGCGGCTTTGGCAAAGTCGGGGCGCACGGCAATCTCGGGTCGCACCAAGCTGGCGGTGGACGCGATCGAGCCCAGGCCTTGGATGGTGCGCAGGTCCCGCTCCACCGCCATGGCAGCCGTTTGCAGGGCCTGCGGGTCTTCGCCCGTGAGCACCAAGACGTATTTCTCGCCCGAGCCGCCCAAACCCACCTTGGTGCGAACACCGGGCAAAGGTTGCAAAGCCGTGCGGATGTCGTTTTCAATCGCCTGCTTTCGCGGGCGCGTGCCACGCTCGGTCAACTGAATGGTGAGCGTGGCCTTGCGCACCTCGGCCGCACCACCACCGGTAAACGGGTCAGAGCCCGCACTGCCACCACCTATTGTGGTGTAAACACTGGTCACGTCCTTCACGGTCATCAACAGCCGGCGGGCGTGTTCGGCACTGGCCTGGGTTTGCGACAAGGTGGCGCCAGGGGGCAGCTCCACATACACCTGGGTTTGCGAGTTGTCATCTGGCGGAATGAACCCCTTGGGCAACAAAGGCACCAGCATGATGGAGCCGATGAAAAACAGCGTGGCCAGCACCATGGTGACGAAACGGTGCTTCATGCACCAGGTGGCCCAGACCATGTAACGCTTGAGCCAACCCGGCTCGTGCGCGGCCGTGACGATGGGCTTGAGGATGTAGGCCGCCATCATGGGTGTGAGCACACGGGCCACCACCAAGGAGGCAAACACCGCCAGCGACGCCGTCCAACCAAACTGTTTGAAAAATTTCCCTGGAATGCCACTCATGAAGGCCGTGGGCAAAAACACCGCGATCAGGGTGAAGGTCGTGGCGATCACGGCCAGCCCGATCTCGTCGGCCGCTTCCATGGCCGCTTGGTAGGGTGACTTGCCCATGCGCAAATGGCGCACGATGTTTTCCACCTCCACGATCGCGTCGTCCACCAACACGCCGATCACCAAAGACAGCGCGAGCAAGGTCACCACATTGATGGAAAAGCCCAAATACGCCATGCCAATGAAGGCAGGGATAACCGACAAGGGCAGCGCCACGGCCGACACGAAGGTGGCCCGCCAATCGCGCAAAAACAGCCAAACCACCAACACCGCCAAAATAGCGCCCTCATACAGCAGCAACAAGGAACCGCTGTACTCCTCTTCCACCGGGGTCACGAAGTCAAAGGCTTCGGTGATTTCCACGTCCGGGTTTTGCAGCCGGTAATCGGCCAGGGCTTCACGCACCAGGCGGCCTACGGCCACCTCGCTCTCGCCTTTGCTGCGCACCACCTCAAAGCCAACCACCGCTTGGCCGTCGAGGCTGGCTGCAGACCGCGCATCGGCCAAGGTGTCGCTCACCGCAGCGACCTGGTCCAAGCGGACACGCGCACCGCGCGATGTCGCCAACTCGATCTGGCCAAGCTCTTGCGCCGTTTTCACGGTGGCCAAGATGCGCACCGGTTGCTCGCCCGCGCCCAAGTCCATGCGCCCGCCCGAGCCTTCTTGCTGCACCTGCTTGAGCTGGCGCGACACTTCAGCGGCCGTGAGGCCCAACGCTTGAAGACGGCTCACATCTAAAGCCACCTGCACCTCGCGGGTCACGCCACCGACTCGGTTGACCGCCCCCACGCCGCGCAGTGACAAGAGCTTGCGGGTGATGTCTTTGTCGACCAACCATGACAAGGCTTCGTCGTCCATGCGTGTGGAGCGCACGGTGTAGGCCAGGACGGGTGTGCCGGCCAGGTTGAGCTTTTGCACGACCGGGTCGCGCAGATCACCCGGCAAATCGGCGCGCACACCCTGAATGGCCGAGCGCACATCGTCCACCGCTTCCTGGGTGGGCTTTTCCATGCGGAACTCTGCGGTGATCGACACCACGCCGTCTTGCACCTTGGTGGTGATGTGTTTGAGGCCTTGCAAAGGGGCCAGCGCGTTCTCGAGTTTGCGGGCCACATCGGTTTCAAGCTGTGTGGGCGCAGCACCGGGCAAGCTGGCGGTCACGGTGATGGTGGGCACATCCAGATCCGGAAAGTTTTGCACTTTCATGGACCCAAAGGCGATGAAGCCCGCCACCGTCAGCAGGACAAACAGCATGACGGCGGGAATCGGGTTGCGGATCGACCAGGAGGAGACGTTGAGCATGGCGTCCCTTTATTTGCCGGCCGCAGCCGGTGCAGGCGCATCGACCACACGCACCGTGTCACCCTGGTTCAAAAAGGCACCACCCGCTGCGACCACGCGGGCGTCGGCTTTCAGGCCACGGGTCACTTCCACCCGGTCACCCGATTGGCGTCCGGTTTGCACTTTGAGCTGGCTGACTTTCTGGTCGGCGCCCACGGTGTACACATAACTGAAACCATCGCGCACCACCACAGCCGTTTGGGGCACGGTGAGGGCCTGGCTTTGTCCCAAGGCCAACTCGCCTTGGGCGTACATGCCTGCGCGGGCGCTGCCGGTTTGGGTCGGCAGGTCCACATAGACCAAGGCGTTGCGGGTTTGCGCATCCACCGAAGGCGCAATCATGCGCACCTTGCCTTGCAGCACCTGGCCGCTCGCGGCCTTCACTTGGACTGTTGTCCCCACCTGGATGCGGCCAATCTCGGCGGCGGTCACTTCAGCCCGCCACTCGATGCGGCCCTGACGGATCAATCGGAACAACTCGGTGCCCGCGCCCACCACACTGCCCACGGTGGCCTGCCTCGCCGAGATCACGCCTGCATCCGGAGCTCGCACCTGGGTTTGAGATAGGCGCACGTTTTGCAGTTGCACCATGGCGCGAGCAGATTGCACGCGGGCCACGGCAGAAGCCTCGGCGGACAAGGTCTGGCTCAGCTGCGCATGGCTGAAAAACCCCTGCTGGTGCAAGCTGCGGGCACGCTCGGATTGGACCTGGGCCTCTTGGGCACTGGCGGTGGCTTCGGCCAGGGTCGCTTCGGCCTGCGCCAATTCGGCACGCAAGGTGTCGGCCTGTAATACTGCCAGCACATCACCGCGCTGCACCCGGTCACCCACATTCACCCGAACGTCGGTGATTTTCAAACCATTGGCTTCGGCACCAATGATGGCCTCTTGCCAAGCGGCCAATGAGCCGTTGGCGCTGATTTTTTGCGCCATGTTGAGCATCTGGGGTACCGCCACCGTCACGCTCAAGGAGGGTTTGGCAGCTTGGGGCGGTTTACTCTCTTGTGCCATCAACGACATATGCCCCAGCCCCAAGCCAACCACCGCACACACCCCAAACCAAACACCTGCTTTTTTCATGACACTTCTCTTTTGACTGCACGCCCCTGCGACGTGCGACAAGTTTAGCGTCAGGGTGTCATGGGCGAGATGACACGCCGACCAAGACCGGGCATTTCTGGCAAAAGAAAGTCAACCGCAGGTCTGGCGTGGGTCTGGTGCCGATTCAGCCCATCACCTGTCGCCACAGGGTGAGCACGGCGTCGCGTTCTGAGGCCAACACGTCCAAGGGAAGGTCTGTGGGCTCTTCGTTCAGACGGGCCCGGTGCTGCACTCGGCGCATCGCTCGGTACGCGTTGGCCGCAGCTTGTCCGACGCCTGAGGGCAACAAGCCCACTTTCTCGGCGTGTTGCAACAAAGCGATGTTGCCCGCGTTTTCAGCCAGCACTGGGTGCGCCGCGGTGTGCAGCAACACCAGGTATTGCATGACAAATTCGGCGTCCACCATGGCGCCAGGGCTGTGCTTCACGTCAAACCGATCGGCCTTGACGGGATGGGCTTGGCGCACACGCTCGCGCATGGCGACGATTTCGGCTTTGAGGCTGACCGCATCTCGCGGGGCGCTGATGACGGCCAGGCGCACGGCATCAAAACGGGCGGCCAAGCTGGACAAACCCATGACAAAACGTGCGCGTGTCATGGCCTGGTGCTCCCAAGTCCATGCGGTGTTGCTGCCGCGTTGCTGCTGGTAGTCGGCGTACGCTTCAAAGCGCGTGACCAACAAGCCAGAATTGCCATTGGGGCGCAGGGCTGTATCGATTTCGTACACATCACCTTCGGCGGTTTTCACCGTCATCCAGTTGATCATCTTACGCACATAGCTGGCATAAATTTCTTGCGCGCGCTCGTCGGGGTCTTCGTAAACAAACACGATGTCCAGGTCACTGCCATAGCCCAATTCTTTGCCCCCCAGCTTGCCATAGCCGATGATGGCAATCGCCGGTTCTTCGCGGTGGCGGGTCTTCAGGCGGTCCCAACACCAGCGAGCCGTCACACGCAGGACGGCGTCGGCCAAGGCACTCAGGTCGTCGGCCACTTGTTCGACACTGAGCACGCCTTCGACGTCTCGCGCCAAGGTGCGGAACTGTTCGGCGTGGTGGGCGCGGCGGATCAAATTGAGCAGGTTTTCTTCATCGTCTTCGCCCGTGCTTTGCAAGGCTTTTCGCCGCGCTTGCAATTCGGCTTCAAAATCGGGGGCATCAAATCGGGTGTCAAACAGGTTGCCCCCCGCCAGCTCATCAATCACGCCAGGGTGCTGCAACAAATAGCGTGCAGGCCATTTGGCAGCGCCCAGCAAGCGCAGCAAGCGCTCGTGCACGGAGGGGCGCTCCAGCATGAGGGCCAAATAGCTTTCACGGCGCAGCAGGGGTTCGATCCAATCGACCATGCGCAACACGGCTTCTTCGCTCACTCGCCCGGCAGCCAGCCACTGGCCGGTGCGTTGCAGCAAGCGCATCAAACGCCCTCGCGCGTCGTCGCGCAAGGCCTGAATCCGGGGGTTGTCGGTCCATTGCACCAAACGTTCGCGCACCGCACCGCTGAAATCGGTCAATACCGCATCCAGTTCAGGGTGTTCGCGGTTGGTCTTGCCGTTTTTGCCCTGGCAAGTCTTGCAGTCGCGGTCCCCGCCCAACAAGATGTCAAACTCTTGCGCCACCACTTCGCGGTGCGCATCCAAGTCCACCAAAAATGTGCCCGTATCGGTGTAGGCCAGCGTCTGCGCGATCCAAGCCAAATCGTCGTCGCGGGTGGGCAACACATGGGTTTGCTGGTCGTCCAGGTACTGGATGCGGTGCTCCACCTTTCTCAAGAACGAATAGGCTTCGCCCAAGGCGTCGGCCGTGGCCTGCGGCATGAGCCCGGCTCTGGCCATGCGCTGCAAGGCGTCCAGCGTAGGACGGGTGCGCAGCTCCGGAAATTGTCCACCGCGCACCACCTGCAAGAGCTGCACGGTGAATTCGATCTCTCGAATGCCACCGCGAGACAGCTTGACATCGTTGGCGCGCTCGGGGTGCCCAGCGCTGCGTTTGGAGGCGTGGTCACGGATTTGCTGGTGCAGCGTGCGCAGGGACTCGAACACGTTGTAATCGAGGTAACGGCGGAACACAAAGGGCAGCACCACCGCACGCAGCGCCTGAGAAGAACCATTGACCACGGCACTTTGGGGGGCCACCACGCGGCTCTTCATCCAGGCAAAACGCTCCCACTCTCGGCCTTGCACCTGCAAATACTCTTCCAGTGCACCGAGCGACACCACGCTGGGGCCGGAGTTGCCATTGGGGCGCAAGGCCAGGTCGACCCGGAACACAAAGCCGTGCTCGGTGGTGTCGCCGATCAAGGCGTACATGCGTTTGACGGCGCGGGTGAAGTACTCCTGGCACGACACCTTGTTGCGGCCTTCGCTGTTGCCCAAGCTTTGGCCATCTTCGTCGTAAACATAAATCAAGTCGATGTCGCTGGACACGTTCAGCTCGCGGGCACCGAGCTTGCCCATGCCGACGATCCACATCTGGGCACGTTGGCCACAGGCCTTGGTGGGGGCGCCATGCAAAGCGTCCAGGTCAGCCGAGACCCGTTGCCAAGCGATGTCGAGTGTGACTTCGGCCAACCACGTCATGCCGTGAGTCACCACCTCCAAACTCGCCTGACCCGTGCAGTCGAGCTGGGCCAAGCGCTCCAGGGTCAGTTGGCGCAGCACCCGCAAGGCCGCAGTGGTGTCCAGACCTGTGGCCTGCAAGGCTGCAAATGCCGCATTCAGGGTTTCAAGGGCAGGGGGCCCCGGGGGCAAGAGGGGCAAGACATCGTTGTAACGGCGGTGCAGGCGCTGCAAAAATCGCGAGTAAAGGGGCAAATCATTCAGACGGACATCATTTGTTAAGGCGGTCACGTCCATCGGCTGGCTGCGGGTCATAATTCCTGCTGACTTTCTGATTCAAATGGTTGCACCGTCTTTGCCACTTTTCCACCGCCTGATCCATGTGCTGTCGCGCCTTGTGCAGCTCGCCGCATGGGTCTTGTTGTCTGTGGGTCTTGTGCTGGGCATGGGCTGGGCAACCCTGCATTTTTGGATTGTGCCGCGAATTGGCGAGTACCGCCCGGCCTTGGAAAGCTTGGCCCAGAAAACCCTTGGGGTTCCTGTGCGCATCGGTCAGATTTCGGCCAAATCCACCGGCTGGGCCCCTTCATTTGAATTGCGAGACATCGCTTTGCTGGACCCGGAAGGTCGCACGGCTTTGAGTCTGCCCAAAGTGTGGATCGCCATCAGCGTGCGTTCGGTCTTGGGCCTTAAGTTGGAACAACTGGTGTTGGATGCGCCGGAATTGGACATTCGGCTCCTGGCCAACGGCCATTGGCGCGTCGCAGGGCTCGAATGGACGCAAAGCACAGGCGATGACAACGCGGTCGCCGATTGGTTGTTCGCTCAACGCGAAGTGATCGTGCGCGGCGGCATCTTGCACTGGAGCCGAGAAAACCCCCAAGAAGCTGCAACGCCGATCGCCGCCAACACCTTGACTTTGAGCCATGTGGATGTGTTGTTGCGCAATTCAGCCAGGCACCACGATGTGCGCGTGGACGCCACACCGCCCGCCGATTGGGGCGAGCGCTTTGTCGCCATGGGGCGCTTCAAACGCAACCTGCTGTCACTGCATCCGGGCCGATGGACCGACTGGTCTGGGCAGGTTTACGGCTTTTTTCCGCACATCGATCTGGCGCATTTGAGCCCCCACATGCCCGGGAACGTCCAGATGGCCTCAGGTCAAGGCAGCGTTCGCCTTTGGAGCGATGTGGCCCAAGGGCAATGGGCCGGTGGTTTGGCCGATGTCAGCCTCACCGGACTTCAAGCGGCTTGGGCACAGGGCAAAACCCCATTGGCTTTTGACCGCTTGTCTGGCCGTTTGGGGGCCAAGGTCAACCCACTGGATTTTGAAGTCTCGACCCAAGAACTGGCCTTTGTCAGTGCGCAAGGCTTGACCTGGCCCGGCGGCAACGTGACTTTGGCCTTCACCCACCCGCAAGACCAAACCCCGGCACGCGGTCAACTGCAGGCCGATCAGCTGGACCTGCTGAGCCTGCGCGAAATCGCCCTGCGCATGCCCTTGCCCGAAGCTTGGCAGGCGGTTTTGCAGCAACATCGGGTCAGTGGGCAAGTGGATGCGCTGCAGTGGCGCTGGCAAGGCGATTGGGACAAGCCCCAAACCTACGACGCCCAAGTCACGCTGCAAAAACTGACGCTGGCGCCCTCGGATGTGACCCCCGCCCCAACGGCTTTGCCCTGGCCCGGCGTACAAAACGCACAGGTCAAACTCAATCTCAACCAAGACAATGGGCGAATAGACCTGAACATGGGGGCCGACGGGGCCGTGTTTTTGCCAGGCATTTTGGACGAGGCTGAAGTGCGTGTGCAGGCTTTGCGCGCGCAAGCCTTGTTCAAACACGACGCCGGGCAGTGGCATGTGCCCGAGTGGAAGCTCCAGTTGAGCAACGCAGACCTGCAAGGCGAATGGAAGGGGCAGTGGCACCCCACAGCTGCAGGAGATGGGCCTGGCCAATTGGACCTGCAGGGCAAGTTCAAACAAATCGACGCGTCCCGAGCCTACCGCTACCTGCCGCTGACGCTGCCCAAGGATGTGCGCCAATACGTGCGCGACGCGGTACAAAAAGGGGTGTATTCGGATGTTCAGGTCAGGGTCAAAGGCGACTTGGCCAAACTTCCTTTCACCAACCCGCAAGAGGGTGAACTCCGCTTCGCAGGGCGCATCCAAGACCTGGAGCTGGATTATTGGCCTGCCGATTTGCTGGCGCCCCAAAGCTTGCCTTGGCCCCGTTTGCACAAACTGACCGGCCAACTGGTCTTTGACCGCTTGGGCATGAAATTGAGCAAAGCCTCGGCCAGGCTGGACGACGCCCAGACGGGCCTGACTTTGAACGAAGGCGAGGTCGAGATCGCCGACATAGCCAACGCGGCCGTGCTGGTCGTCACGGCAGAAAACAAAGGCCCTGCTGCACAGGTACTGGGCTTGGTGCAAAAGTCTCCGCTGGACGCCTTGCTGTCGGGTGCATTGCGCCAAACACAGGCGACAGGCAACCTGCAAACCCGTTTCAAGTTGACGGTGCCCTTGCTCACGCCGAACTACACCAAAGTACAAGGCACGGTGGCACTGACCGGCAACGACGTGCGCATAACGCCCGAAGCACCCTTGTTGGAAAAGTTCCAGGGCAGCGTGCAATTTACCGAATCGGGCTTCAGCCTCAGCGGTGCACAAGCACGGATGCTGGGCGGGGCGGTGCGCATCGAAGGCGGCATGCAGCCTGCGCCCAGTGGATCGGGCGCACCCCACACCGACGTCGGCTTGCAATTGCGCGCTCAAGGCCAAGTGACCGCCGAAGGGCTGCGCCAAGCCCAAGAGCTGAACCCCTTGAATGAGTGGGCCAAGCACGCCAGCGGCAGCACCAGCTACACCGCACAACTGGGCTGGCGACAAGGGCTGCCCGAGTTCACGGTGCAAAGCCCACTGGACGGCTTGGCCCTGAACTTACCGGCCCCCTTGGGCAAACCCGCCGCAACCAGTACACCCCTTTCCTTGCGCACACGCATACAAGGCACAGGCTCAGGTTTGCGGGAACAACTGCAGCTGGAGTGGGGGAGCATCGCCTCTGCACACTATGTGCGCGATGTGTCGGGCCCTGTCCCTGTGGTGTTGCGCGGCAGTTTGAGCTTGGGTTTGCCGGCCTCCCAAGCACCGGCCATGCCCGCCACGGGCGTGAGTGCGACCGTGGCGGTGGACAAATTGTCACTGGACGATTGGCAAAACCTGCTGCCCAGTGACTCCGGCACGCCCACACGCCAAGCCAAGGCAACGGCCAGCGCTTGGCAAGCGTATGCGCCCACACGCATCGGCTTACAAGCCAACACCCTCCTGTCGGATGGCCGCTCCTTGAACCAAGTGGTGGCCGGTGGCGTGCGCGAAGGGAACACCTGGCGCGTGAACATCGATGCGCGTGAGCTCAATGGGCATGTGGTTTACCGCCTGCCCCTTGGCGAGCAATTGGGTCACCTTTATGCGCGCTTGTCACGGCTGAACTTGCTGCCCTCCAGCGTATCTGACGTCGAA
>NZ_CAMBNZ010000032.1 GCF_945869175.1 Limnohabitans sp. Rim8
AGGAATGAAGTTGAACAAAGCACTGTCGATGGGTGACATCCAGCCGCCCAAGAACATGATCACAGCCAAGATGGACACCAACCACATGCTGGCGTATTCGGCCAAGAAGAAGATGGCAAAGCCCATGCCCGAATACTCGACCATGTGACCGGCCACGATTTCGGCTTCGCCCTCCACCACATCAAAGGGGTGACGGTTGGTTTCAGCCACGCCTGAGATCAAATAGACGATGAAGATGGGCAACAGGGGCAGCCAGTTCCAAGAGAATATGCCCAAGCCCATTTGCGCGGCAGTGCCCTTGCCTTGCGCCAACACGATCTCGGTCAGGTTCATGCTGCCGGAGACCATCAAGACGACCAAAAAGCAAAAACCCATAGCGATTTCGTAGCTGACCATTTGTGCTGAGGCGCGCAATGCTCCCAGGAAAGCGTATTTGGAATTGGACGCCCAACCCGCGATGATCACGCCGTAGACCTCGATGGAGGTGATGGCCATCACCAGCATCAAACCGGCGTTGATGTTGGTCAGGGCCACTTCGGGGCCAAAGGGAATGACCACCCAGGCGGCCAGCGCCGGCATGATGGCCATGATGGGGCCCAAGCGGAACAAGCCCAAACTGGCGGCACTGGGGTTAATCAATTCTTTGGTCAACAACTTCAGCGCATCGGCAATCGGCTGCAACAAACCAAAGGGACCCACACGGTTGGGGCCATGGCGCACTTGCATGAAACCCAGCAGCTTGCGCTCCCAAAGTGTCAGGTAAGCCACTGCGCCCATCAGCGGCGCCAAGATGGCAACGATCTTGAGCAAGATCCACAGCACCGGCCAGACCAATGTGGCCCACCAACTGGCGGCCACCAAGTTCAAGCCACCGTTGTACAGAGCGTCAATCATGGGGCCACCTCCTGGCGGGCGTCTGCAGTCAACTGCAGGGACGGCGCACGGCGAACAATGCCATCAAGCTGGTAAATGGATGCCACGACTGGCACAGCCGTTGTGGGCGACAAACTGATTGCGGCGACAGTGGCGTTGGATGCCACGAGCGGTTTGGCCGTGACACGGGCCAACACGTCTTGCGATGTTTCAAAAGACACACCGGGAATGTCGAGCAAATTAGCCAACACGCGCAGCACTTTCCAGGCGGGCCGGGTATCTGCCAAAGGTTTGACCACGGCATGGAAACTTTGCAGCCGACCCTCGGCGTTGACAAAGCTGCCCGATGTTTCTGTAAACGGTGCAATCGGCAGCAACACGTCGCTGAAAGCCAAATTGGCTTTGAAAGGACTGAGCGTGACCACCATCTCGGCCTGGCCCAAAGAATGGGCCGCAGCCGAACCGGCTGCGCTGTCGAACTCGGGTTCGGTGTTCAGCAACAAGGCGGCTTTCAAACCACCGGCCAACATGTGTCCAGCATTTTTGCCGCCCGTTTGAGGCAGCGCACCCACCCACTGCGCACCCACGGTGTTGGCAGATTCGGTCAGGTAACCCACGCTCGCGCCGGTCTGCTCGCCAATCCAGTTGGCCAAGGCCAGCAAGCTGGACGCATTGGCAGCGTGCGCTGCGGCATTGCCCAACAGCACGGCCTTGCGTTCACCACCCAACAAAGATTTGGCGATGGCTTGCGCTTGTGATGTGATCTGCCCCGCGGCGGGAGCAGTAGCGCCCTTTTCTGCGGCGATGGCTGTGGCCACATCGGCCAAGGCTTGCGCCCAACCCGAAGCGTCAGACAGCACAGCCTGCAACACAGGCATGGCCCAAGCGTCGGCGTGGCTCCATGCTGCGGGTGTTGTGATGACGTTCAGCTGAGCGCCATGGCGCACGGCATGGCGCACGCGCAGGGCAAACAAAGGATGGTCTTTGCGCAGATTGGAGCCGATCACCAACACGCGTTGCAAGGTGCTCAGCGATGCAATCGATCTGCCCAAAGTGCGCACGCCTTCAGCAGCGCCAAATTCGGCGTTGCGCAGGCGGTAATCGATGTTGTCGGAACCCAGGCCACGCAACAAAGCGCCTGCCAGGTAAAGCTCTTCGATCGTGCTTTGTGGGCTGACCAAGGCACCGATGCTGCTGGCACCATGGTCGCGCTGGATGTTGCGCAAGCCATTGGCCACATACTCCAAAGCGGTCTGCCAATCGACTTCTTTCCACTCGCCACCTTGCTTGAGCATGGGTTGGGTCAGGCGATCGCTGCCGTTCAAGGCTTCATAAGAGAAACGGTCCCGGTCGGCAATCCAGCACTCATTGACGTCTTCGTTTTCCAACGGGACGACGCGCATGACCTGGTTGTTCTTAACCTGCACGATCAGGTTGGCACCCGAGGAGTCGTGTGCCGCGACCGATTTGCGGCGCGACATTTCCCAGGTACGAGCCTGGTAACGAAATGGCTTGCTGGTCAAAGCGCCAACGGGGCAGATGTCGATCATGTTGCCCGACAACTCGGAATCGATCGTCTGGCCCAAAAAGGTTTCGATCTCGGCGTGCTCGCCACGGTGTGACATGCCCAATTCCATGGCGCCGGCCACTTCTTGACCAAAACGCACGCAACGGGTGCAGTGGATGCAGCGGCTCATTTCCTCCATGGAAATCAGCGGACCGACCTCCTTGTGAAAGACGACACGTTTTTCTTCTTCGTAGCGCGAGCTGCTGCCACCATAGCCCACAGCCAAGTCTTGTAACTGGCACTCACCGCCCTGGTCGCAAATCGGGCAATCGAGCGGGTGGTTGATCAGCAAAAACTCCATGACCGACTTCTGCGCCGCAATGGCCTTGTCGCTCTTGGTGCGAACGATCATGCCTTGTGTCACGGGCGTCGCGCATGCAGGCATGGGCTTGGGGGCTTTTTCAACCTCCACCAGGCACATGCGGCAGTTGGCCGCAATCGAGAGTTTCTTGTGGTAGCAGAAGTGCGGGATGTAAGTGCCGGCTTTTTCAGCCGCATGCATCACCATGCTGCCTTCGGCAACTTCCACTTTCTGACCGTCGAGTTCTATTTCAACCATGGGTCTTCACCGTTGTTGCATCGGCAGCGACCATGGAGGTCTTGTGCTCGATGAGGTGTACAAATTCGTGACGGAAATGCTTGAGCATGCCGCGCACAGGCATGGCCGCAGCATCGCCCAGAGCGCAAATCGTGCGGCCCATGATGTTGCCGGCTACGCTGTCGAGCATGTCGATGTCGCTGGCACGGCCTTGCCCGTTTTCAATGCGGTCCACCATGCGCCACAACCATCCCGTGCCTTCGCGGCATGGGGTGCATTGGCCACAAGACTCGTGGGAGTAAAAGTAAGACAGCCTTGCCAAGGCCTTGACCATGCAACGCGTCTCGTCCATGACGATGACGGCGCCTGATCCCAACATCGACCCCCCCTCTTTGGCGATGCTGTCGTAGTCCATCGTGAGCTTCATCATCAAGTCGGCAGGAACGACCGGCGACGACGATCCGCCAGGGATCACCGCCTTGAGTTGGCGACCACCGCGCATCCCACCGGCGAGTTCGAGCAACTTGGCAAACGGCGTGCCCATGGGCACTTCATAGTTGCCGGGACGCTCCACATCACCACTGACCGAGAAAATTTTGGTGCCACCGTTGTTGGGCTTGCCGCACTCTAGGTAAGCCTGACCACCGTTGCGGATGATCCAGGGCACCGCCGCGAAAGTTTCGGTGTTGTTGATGGTGGTCGGCTTGCCATACAAGCCAAAGCTGGCCGGGAACGGTGGCTTGAAGCGCGGCTGGCCTTTTTTGCCTTCGAGCGATTCCAGCAAGGCCGTTTCTTCACCGCAGATGTAGGCGCCAAAACCATGCGAAGCGTGCAACTGGAAGCTGAAGGTGCTGCCCAGGATGTTGTTGCCCAAATAACCGGCTGCACGGGCTTCTTCCAAGGCGGCTTCAAAACGCTCGTAGGTGTGGAAGATTTCGCCGTGGATGTAGTTGTAACCCACGCTGATCCCCATGGCGTAAGCGGCGATGATCATGCCTTCGATCACGGTGTGGGGGTTGTACTCCATGATGTCACGGTCTTTGCAAGTCCCGGGCTCACCTTCGTCCGAATTGCACACCAGGTACTTCTGGCCGGGGAACTGTCGGGGCATGAAGCTCCACTTGAGGCCCGTAGGAAAACCAGCACCGCCGCGGCCGCGCAAACCCGACTCTTTGACGGTGGCAATCACCTGGTCTTGGGTCATGCCTGCAACGCCGGTTTCGGCATGGGGTTCAGCACCGTCTTTGCCCAAAATTTTGCGCAATGCCGCGTAGCCGCCACGCGCTTCGTAGTCTTGGATGCCCCAGTTTTGGCCGTTCAAACCGGCATAGATTTGCGGGTTGATGTGGCGGTCATGGAAGCAGCTTTCCACGCCCGTGGCTTGGAATTGGCTCAGAATTTGTTCGACTTTCATCAGGCGGCCTCGGCTTTCTTCAAGCTGTCGACCAACTGATCGAGCTTTTCGTGGCTCATGAAACTGCACATGTGGCGGTCATTGACCAACAACACAGGGGCATCTGCGCAAGCACCTTGGCACTCGCTGGGTTGAAGGGTGAAAAGGCCATCGGCTGTGGTTTCACCGGAGTGCACCCCCAACTTGTGTTCCAGATGGGCCAGGGCCTGGGCACCACCACGCAGCTGGCAAGGCAGGTTGGTGCACACGTTCAGCTTGAACTTGCCCACCGGCTTTTGGTTGTACATGTTGTAGAACGTCGTGACTTCGTGCACGGCCATCACGGGCATGCCCAACACCTCTGCCACGACTTGCTCACTATCGGGGCTGACCCAGCCGAGTTCTTGCTGCACGATCGACAAGCAGGCCATGACGGCCGACTGCTTTTGATCCGCAGGGAATTTGGCCACTTCACGCGCAAAGCGTGCTTTGGTTGACTCAGAGATCATCGGTCAATCTCTCCAAAAACAATGTCCATGGTCCCGATGATCGCGACCGCATCGGCCAGCATGTGGCCACGGGCCATTTCATCGAGAGTGGCCAAATGGGCAAAGCCCGGGGCACGAATTTTCAGGCGATAGGGCTTGTTGGCACCGTCGCTGACCATGTAGATGCCGAATTCACCCTTGGGGTGCTCGACGGCCGCGTAGGCCTCGCCTTCGGGAACGCGGAAACCTTCTGTGAACAGCTTGAAGTGGTGGATCAAGTCTTCCATGTTGGACTTCATGCCTTCGCGCGAGGGCGGCGCCACTTTGTGGTTATCGGTGATCACAGGGCCAGGGTTGGCGCGCAACCACTTGACGCACTGCTGGATGATGCGGTTCGATTCCCGCATCTCGGCCATGCGAACCAAATAGCGGTCGTAGCTGTCACCGGTTTTGCCCACGGGCACATCGAATTCGACTTGGTTGTAAGCGTCGTAAGGCTGCTTTTTGCGCAGATCCCAAGCAATGCCCGAGCCGCGCAGCATGGGACCGGTCATGCCCAAATTGAGTGCCCGCTCGGGGCGCACTACACCCACACCCACCGTGCGCTGTTTCCAAATGCGGTTGTCGGTGAGCAAGGTTTCGTACTCATCTATGCACTTGGGGAAACGTTGTGTGAAATCGTCAATGAAATCCAACAAGGAGCCGTGGCGGTTGCTGTTGAGCTGAGCGATGGCCTTGGCATTTTTGACCTTGCTGACCTTGTACTGCGGCATGCTGTCGGGCAGGTCGCGGTAAACGCCGCCCGGACGGAAATAGGCCGCATGCATGCGCGCGCCGGACACAGCCTCGTACATGTCAAACAGGTCTTCACGCTCGCGGAAGGTGTAGATCAAAATGGTGGAACTGCCGCAATCGTTGCCGTGTGAGCCGAGCCACATGAGATGGTTCAAAACGCGGGTGATTTCGGAGAACATCACGCGGATGAACTGCGCACGCATGGGCACCTCAAGACCCAGCATCTTCTCGATGGCCAAGCAGTACGCGTGCTCGTTGCACATCATCGACACGTAATCGAGTCGGTCCATGTAAGGCAGCGACTGGATGTAGGTTTTGCTCTCCGCCAGCTTTTCCGTGGCACGGTGCAACAAACCAATGTGCGGGTCAGCGCGTTGCACCACCTCGCCGTCCAACTCCAGAACCAAACGGAGCACACCGTGCGCGGCCGGGTGTTGGGGACCGAAATTCAGCGTGTAATTCTTGATTTCGGCCATGTCAGTTCAGGCCTCCATAGTTGTCTTCGCGGATGATGCGCGGCGTGATTTCGCGTGGCTCAATGCTGACGGGCTCATAGATCACGCGCTTACGCTCCGCGTCGTAACGCATTTCGACATGGCCCGACAAAGGAAAGTCCTTGCGGAAGGGGTGACCAATGAAGCCGTAATCCGTGAGAATGCGGCGCAAGTCGTTGTGGCCTTCAAACACGATGCCGTACAAGTCAAAGGCTTCCCGCTCGTACCAGTTGGCCGAGTTCCACAGCGCATTGACCGACGCCACCATAGGCAGGTCATCGTCGGGGCAAAGCACTTTCACCCGAACGCGCTGGTTCAAGCTCACCGACAACAAATGCACCGTGACACCAAAACGGGGGCCATCGGTGCCTACTTCACGGTAAGCCGAGTAATCCAGGCCTGCCAGGTCTACAAGCTGCTCAAATTGGCAGCCCGGCGCATCCCTCAGGGTTTGCATCACATCCAGGTAATGGGCTGCACTGACATGAACAGTCAACTCGCCCAAGGCGAGTGTTATTTTCTGCACCCGATCACCCAAAACCTCAGACAAGGTGTTTTGCAGGTCTTCGGGACGAATAGCGAAATCGGTCATCGTCGTCCCTTTAAACTCGCGCGATGGTGTTCGTGCGACGGATCTTTTGCTGCAGTTGGATGATGCCGTAGATCAACGCTTCTGCCGTTGGTGGGCAGCCTGGCACGTACACATCCACCGGCACAATGCGGTCGCAACCGCGCACCACCGAATAGCTGTAGTGGTAGTAACCACCGCCATTGGCGCAAGACCCCATGGATATCACCCATCGAGGTTCGGACATTTGGTCATAGACCTTGCGCAAAGCAGGCGCCATCTTGTTGCACAAGGTGCCGGCCACAATCATCAAATCAGCCTGACGGGGACTGGCACGGAACACTTCGGCGCCAAAGCGACCCAAGTCATAACGGGCAGCTGCCGAATGCATCATCTCGACCGCGCAGCAAGCCAGACCGAATGTCATGGGCCAGAGCGAACCGGTTTTAGCCCAATTCACCACCGAGTCGTAACTCGTGGTGATAAAGCCCTCTTTCATCACGCCTTCAATCATTTTTAGTCCTCAAGCAGGCTGAATGCTGTCATTAATGCGAACCATCATTCCCAGTCCAGGGCGCCTTTTTTCCACTCGTAGACAAAGCCCACAACCAAAATGGCCAAAAAAATGACCACGGCCACAAAGCCCGCCATACCCACCTCTTTGAGCGCCACAGCCCAAGGAAAAAGAAAGGCGATTTCCAAGTCGAACAAAATAAACAAAATGGCCACCAAGTAGTAGCGCACATCGAACTTCATGCGAGCGTCTTCAAACGCCTCGAAGCCACATTCGTAAGGGGAGTTTTTTTCCGCATCGGGTTTGTTGGGGCCAAGGACATAGCCCAAAACTTGGGGAATGATGCCGACAGCGATGCCGACCAAAATGAACAAAAGAATCGGAAGGTATTGCTCGAGGTTCATTTGGTAACCGTATCACCGAAAAATGACCCAAGCATTACAGCTTGAGCCATTGCGTTTATCTGGTGCCGTCGGCGAGACTCGAACTCGCACAGCTTTCGCCACTACCCCCTCAAGATAGCGTGTCTACCAATTTCACCACGACGGCTGGATACTTATGACCAGTTTGCATGAGGTGCGCCAAGCGGCGCATTTTGCTCTCCGGACAATCTGAAATTTTACTCTGAAAACCCGCCTTTTCCTTTCAAAAAACGGGAAATTTGCTCAGATCAACAAAGCTGAATGACGGCTTACTTGGAGGGTGCCGGTGGCACACTGTTGTCAGGCTTGACGGCAGGGGCATTGCCCGGAATTTGAGCGGCCGTACTGCTGTCCACAGGCCCCGATGGCGCGGCAGGTGCTGTGACGGCAACACCCTCTAAAACGCTGCCCGTCGAGGCCGCTGGACGGACATTGCTGAAATAGGCCAGCAGCAAGGTACAGACAAAAAAGACCGCGGCCAAAACGGCCGTGGTGCGCGACAGAAAGTTGGCCCCCCCTGTGGCCCCAAACAGGCTGCCAGAACCACCACTGCCAAAGGCCGCACCCATGTCGGCACCTTTGCCGTGCTGGATCAAGATCAAACCAATCATGGCCAATGCCGACAGCATCTGAACCACCAAAATCAAAGTCAACACCATGCTCATTTCGATACTCCGATAAAACCAATTGCAAACATTGAAAGCTCAGCGCGAAGCTGCTTTCAACATGGATAAAAATTCATGCGCATTGAGCGCTGCACCACCCACCAGGCCGCCATCCACATCGGGTTGGGCCAACAGTTGAGCAGCGTTGTCAGCATTCATGCTGCCACCGTACAAAATGGACACACGCTCCGCCTGCGCTGTGGCGGCTTGCAATTGCGCGCGCAAAACCGCATGCACCTGCTGCGCCTGCTCAGGGGTGGCCGTCAAACCGGTACCAATGGCCCAAACCGGCTCATAGGCCACCACGATTTCGCTGATGCAATGACCGTTGGCGTGAATCACCGCAGCCATCTGGCGCCTGACCACCGCTTCGGTTAGCCCCGCTTGACGCTCAGCCAAGGTTTCGCCCACACACACAATGGGGGTGATGCCTGCGGCCAGTGCGCGTTGTACTTTGATTGCCACCACCCCATCGGATTCCGCATGGAACTGCCGACGCTCCGAGTGACCCACCACGCAATAACGCACCGAGAAATCACGCAACATGTCGGCAGACACCTCGCCGGTGTAAGCACCTGACTCATGGGCAGAAACATCTTGAGCACCCAGCTCGATGGCTGTGCCGGCCAACAAGGTTTGCAGTTGCGACAAATAAACCGAAGGCACGCACAAAGCAGTGCGGCAATGGACCTGCGCTAGGCCCGCCAAGATGTCTGCCAGCAAAGAGGCATTGGCAGCCAGGCTGCCATTCATCTTCCAGTTGCCGACCATCAAATTGCGGGGGTTGTTCATCACCAGATCACCACCAGTTTGCCCACATGTTGGTTCGTTTCCATCAAGGCATGTGCTTGTGCTGGACCCGAGGGCAAATCGCCGTTGGCATCCATCGCGCCAAAAACGCTGTGAATGACCGGCTTGATGCGACCTGACTCGAGCCAGGGCCAAACCGTTTGGTGCAAAGATTGGGCAATCGCAGCCTTGAAGGCCACCGGTCGTGGCCTCAGGGTAGAGCCCGTGATGGTCAATCGGCGGCGCAATACCAGCCCGGCATTGAAACCACTTTGAATGCCGCCTTGCACGGCGATGATGACCAAACGGCCATCTTCGGCCAAGGCCTCGATTTCACGCGCCACATAGTCGCCCGCCACCATGTCCAAGATGACATTCACGCCCACGCCACCCGTGATGCGCTTGGCCTCGGCGACGAAATCTGTGGTTTTGTAGTTGATGGCGTGGTCCGCCCCCAATGCCAAGCATGCTTGGCATTTTTCATCGGAACCCGCAGTGGCGATCACGGTCGCGCCCGCAGCTTTGGCCATCTGAATGGCCGTGACACCAATGCCGCTGGTGCCACCTTGAATCAACAAAGTCTCACCGGCTTGCAAACGGCCACGGTCGAACACATTGCTCCACACGGTGAAAAAGGTCTCTGGCAATGAAGCCGCTTCGGTGTCGGTCAAGCCTTTGGGCACAGGCAAACACTGGGCCACAGGGGCCACGCACAGCTGAGCATAACCACCACCAGCCACTAAAGCGCAGACACGGTCACCGACCGCCAATCCGGCTTGGGCCATGGCACCCGCATCACCAGACACCACCTCACCAGCCACCTCCAAGCCTGGAATATCGGAAGCACCCGGTGGAACGGGGTAATGCCCCATGCGTTGAAGCACATCGGGACGGTTGATGCCACTGGCCGACACGCGGATCAGCAACTCACCTGCCCCAGCCACAGGGTCGGGGCGGGTTGAAGGCACCAGCACCGCTGGCGCGCCGAAACTTTGGATTTCAATGACGTTCATGGTGCAAGACGGTTGGCATCTCGGGCTCAAGGAGTCATCGACCTCTCGAGGTTCCCATGACGCTTATTGAGGACCCTGAGCGGGACGATCGAGCAATGCCTTCATCGACAACTTGATGCGGCCCTTTTCGTCGGTTTCCATGACCTTGACTTTGACAATCTGGCCTTCGCTCAGGTAGTCGGTCACTTTTTCCACACGCTCATGCGCGATCTGGCTGATGTGCAGCAGGCCGTCTTTGCCAGGCAGCAAGTTGATGAGGGCGCCAAAGTCCAAAATCTTGGTCACAGGGCCTTCGTAGACCTTGCCGATTTCGACTTCGGCCGTGATTTGCTCAATGCGTTTCTTGGCGATTTCAGCCTTATCGCCATCGGTGGCAGCGATGGTGATCGTGCCGTCTTCCGAGATGTTGATCTGGCAACCGGTTTCTTCGGTCAGGGCGCGGATGGTCGCGCCACCTTTGCCGATCACGTCACGGATCTTCTCGGGGTTGATCTTCATGGTGAAGAGCTTGGGTGCGAAATCTGACACCTCGGTATTGGCTTCGCTCATCGCTTCTTGCATCTTGCCCAGAATGTGCATGCGCGCTTCTTTGGCTTGGGCCAAAGCGACTTGCATGATTTCCTTGGTGATGCCCTGGATCTTGATGTCCATCTGCAAAGCGGTGATGCCGTTGGTGGTACCGGCCACTTTGAAGTCCATGTCACCCAGGTGGTCTTCGTCGCCCAGGATGTCGGTCAATACCGCGAAGCGGTTGTCTTCCTTAATAAGGCCCATGGCAATACCGGCCACATGGGCTTTCATCGGCACACCAGCGTCCATCATCGACAGGCAGCCGCCGCAGACCGAAGCCATGGACGATGAACCGTTCGACTCGGTGATCTCGGACACCACACGCACGGTGTAGGGGAACTCTTCTTTGGTCGGCAGCACAGCGGCCAAAGCACGCTTGGCCAAACGGCCGTGGCCGATTTCGCGGCGCTTGGTTGAACCCATGCGACCCACTTCGCCCGTGGCAAAGGGAGGCATGTTGTAGTGGAACATGAAACGGTCTTCGAACTCGCCAGCCAAAGCATCGATGCGTTGTGCATCACGCTCAGTGCCCAAAGTGGTGATCACCATGGCTTGGGTTTCGCCACGCGTGAACAAGGCGGAGCCGTGGGTACGGGGCAGCACGCTGTTGCGAATCTCGATGGGTCGCACAGTGCGTGTGTCGCGGCCGTCGATGCGGGGCTCACCGGCCAAAATCTGACTGCGCACGATGCGTGCTTCGATTTCGAACATCAACCCGTCGAGCTTGACGCTGTCAAACGCCACACCCTCTTCGGCCAAAGCCAATTTGACAAAAGCGTAGGCTTCGCGGCAAGCGTGCGTTCGGGCTTGTTTGTTGCGCAGCTGGTAAGCCGTGCGCAATTTTTCTTCGGCCAAGGAGGCCAGCTTGGCTTCGAAAGCCAAATCGCGGGCAGGCGCTTGCCAATCCCAAACGGGCTTACCGGCTTCGCGCACCAGTTCGTGGATGGCGTTGATGGCGATGGCCGATTGCTCGTGGCCGTAGACAACGCCACCCAACATGATCTCTTCTGACAATTGCAGGGCTTCGGATTCGACCATCAGCACAGCGGCTTCGGTACCTGCCACAACCAAGTCCATCACGCTGTCTTTGCGCTGGGTCTGGCCAGGGTTCAAGACATATTCGCCGTTGATGTAACCCACACGGGCCGCGCCGATGGGGCCGTTGAACGGGATGCCCGAGATGGACAAGGCAGCAGACACAGCGATCATCGCAGCGATGTCGGCATCAACTTCAGGGTTCAGCGACACAGTGTGGATGACCACGTGCACGTCGTTGTAGAAACCTTCGGGGAACAGAGGGCGGATCGGGCGGTCGATCAGGCGGCTCGTCAGGGTTTCGTGCTCGCTGGGCTTGGCTTCACGCTTGAAGAAGCTGCCAGGGATCTTGCCTGCGGCGTAAGTCTTCTCGATGTAATCGACCGTCAGCGGGAAAAAGTCTTGCCCGGCTTTGGCGATCTTGGAACCCACGACGGTGGCCAGCACCACAGTGCCCTCCATGTCGAGCAGCACGGCGCCGCCAGCTTGGCGGGCAACTTCGCCGGTTTCCATCTTGACCGTGTGCTGGCCCCACTGGAATGTTTTGCTAACTTTATTGAAAATGGACATGTTCAGAACTCCTGAAAACAAATGCACATGAGGCTGCGCAGTGGGCCCGGAAATTGACGCTCTGAACTCGATGCCATTCCACAAAACCTTGGGGTGAAAGCCTTGTGGAATGACACAGCGCGAGATCGCCCTGACAAATTCCGACTGAAATAAAGAATAAAGCGCCTGAGCTAGTGAACTAACTCAGGCGCTTTTCATCTGGAGAGACGATTACTTACGCAGGCCAAGCTTGGCGATCAGCGCAACGTAACGGTCAGCATCACGGGACTTGAGGTAGTCCAGCAGTTTGCGGCGACGGCTCACCATGCGCAGCAAACCGCGGCGACCGTGATGGTCTTTAGCGTGTGTTTTGAAGTGAGGTGTCAGCTCGTTGATACGGGCTGTCAGCAAAGCCACTTGGACTTCTGGGGACCCAGTGTCGTTGGCGGCACGTGCGTTGGCCTTGACGACCTCTGCCTTGATTGAAGATGCAATCATGGTTTTTTCCTTGTTGTTTCGCCTGCGTTCAAGGGTGAATTTGGCGGGTTTATGACTTGCGCCAAGGGCCGGAAGAGCCTCTAGCGTGCGCTTTGCAAATCGCAAAACAGATCAATTATAGCCCGAAACAGCGCTTATTGACCTTGAATGATGAAAGCAACACACCCTTCATCTGCTGCGCCGGCCCCAAAATCGGGATCTGACCCCAATTAAATCAATGGGGGTCAGCTCCCGATTCATTCTTGGCCAGCCAGCTTTTGAGCCGTTCGACGCCTTCAGTCAACCGCGACACATCTTTGGAAGCGAAGCACCAGCGCAGCCAACCCGCAGCTTCGAGGGCAAAGGCCTCGCCCGGGGCCAGGCCCAAACCGGCTTCGGCCACCAAGCGCTTGGCGGTGACCACCGAATCGGGATGCCCCTCGAGTTTGAAAAACGCGTACATGCCGCCCTTGGCAGGCGCCACCTGCACGCCGGGCACCGCTTGCAACAAAGGCAAGAGCGTGTCGCGGCACGTTTTGAGGTGCGCCACCACACGTGGCGTGATATCGGCGGTGTTTTGCAAAGCGATCAAGCCGGCCCTTTGTGTGAACACCGAAGCGCACGACGTGTTGAACTCGATCAATTTCCCCATGTGGGGAGTCATGGCTGCGGGCATGACCAACCAGCCCAAACGCCAGCCGGTCATCAAAAAACTCTTGGAAAAACTGTGCACCACCACCAAGCGGTCATCGGGCTGCGCCACATCCAAAAAAGAGGGCGCGCAGCCGTTGGCCGTGTCGGTTTCGTAATAGAGGCGCTCGTACACCTCGTCGGCCAGCACCCAGGTGCCTGTGCTGCGGCAATGCGCCAGGATTTCCGCTTGCTCGGCGCGGCTCAAGGTCCAGCCCGTGGGGTTGTTGGGCGAGTTGACGATCAGCATGCGCGTGGCCGAGGTGATGGCTGACTTGAGGGCGGCCATGTCCAGCTGCCACTGGCCGCTCACTGGGCGTAGCGGCACACATTTCAATTGCGCACCCATCACCAAAGCCTGTGCGGTGAGGTTGGGCCACACGGGGGTGACGGCGACCACTTCGTCACCGGCATCGATCAAAGCTTGCGCGGCCAGCATCAGCGCATTGACACCGCCAGAGGTGATGGCCAGCCGGTCCACGCCAATCACTTTCGTTTGGCCATGCAAGGCCGACATGTAATCCGACACCGCCTGACGCAGCTCAGGCAGGCCCAGGTTGTGGGAATAAAAAGTCTCCCCCTCTTGCATGGAATCGATTGCCGCTTGACGCACGATGTCGGGCGTGACCTCGTCAGACTCGCCAAACCAGAATGCCAGCACATCGGGCCGGCCCATTCCGGCATTGGCAACTTCGCGGATGCGGGACTCTTCGAGGTCCATGACGGCCTGGCGCATGAAAGGAGCGGTGTTCTTGATCATGCCAGCATCGTAATGGCTGTCGCACCACGAACAAGTCGCTGGTTGCACAGTTCTGGCAAAAATGCTTGCAGTTGTGCCAGGCTTGCCTATCATAAGGAGCACAAAAATAGTCAGGGAGACGCCATGAACACAGGGCATTTATCGTCGATGTTGGCCAGCTTCGGTTTGGGACTTGGCATGTTGCTGGCGGCGCCCGCCAGTTGGTCGGCAGACAACTTCACCGCAGTCACCGCTGCCGAGACAGCGACCAAGGCCAAAAAACCGAAACAAGCCAAAGCCCCCAAGCCACCCGCGAGCCCCGTCAACGGTGAAAGCAAGGTCGAACGCGACAAACGCCTTTTGCGGGAATGCAAAGGCAAGCCAAATGCGGGGGCTTGTGAGGGGT
Source organism: Limnohabitans sp. Rim8 (assembly GCF_945869175.1). Lineage (GTDB taxonomy): Bacteria > Pseudomonadota > Gammaproteobacteria > Burkholderiales > Burkholderiaceae_C > Limnohabitans_A. Next base: position 14,586 of record NZ_CAMBNZ010000032.1, read on the forward strand.
ACGGCAGCTGAGCCTCATCGCGCTGGACTCGCGCCATTGTGGGCATCCCCCGCTCGAATGGGTTGAAGGTGCTCAGCGCCACCAGTGGGCCAAGCCGCTGGCCCGCAAGCTGGGGCGGTCGATGGCCGCTTCGAGCAACCCCGCCTCGGCCTCGATCAGGGTGAATTGCTCTCGGGCCCGGGTGATGCCCGTGTACACCAGTTCACGGCTCAGAACCTCTGCCCCACCAGGCGGCAGCACCAACACGGTGTGCTCGAACTCCGAGCCCTGACTTTTGTGCACCGTCATCACAAACGCGGTCTCGGTCTGCGCAAGTCGCATCACGCTGACCGAACGCAGCGCCTCGCCGTCGAGAAACCAGGCCTTGAGCTTGTTCTCCAGATTGGGCAACACCACGCCCACATCACCATTGAACACCCCCAGCTGCGCGTCGTTGCGCGTGACCATGACGGGCCGCCCGGCAAACCATTCGCCTGTAACTTTGAGCAAGCCTTGATCAACCAGCGCCTTTTGCACGGCAGCGTTAAGCCCCTGCGTACCCCAGTCGCCTTGGTGTACCGCGCACAGGATGCGAAAACGTTCGTAGGTCTTGAGCACACCGCTGACCCAGTTGGCGTGCGCTTGTACGCCCTGCCCCGCAGGGCCATTGTGCAGTTGGCGCAAGTAGTCGGCATAGGAAGGTTTTCCGGATGTGCCGAGCGCCAGTGCACAGACGTCCTGTGGCCTGGACGGTTGGAGAGCGAGCAAGGCAGGCGAATCCTCACCGGATCGCGACAGGGGCTCAGCGCCTACAAAATCCCCAGACAACACGGCTCGGGCAGCAGCGGCGTCGCCCCGGTTGACGGCCAGCGCCAATTGGCCAATGGCAGCTTTGAAGCGGCGACTTTGGCGCAGCATGACGGTTTGCTGGGCCAGCACGGGGGCTGGATCGGGCACCACAAGCTCGGCGGCCAGCGTTTGTCCGGTCACGGCCTGAACAAACTGTGCGGTGCTTGCGCTGTAGCGGCCAGCGATGGCATGGCGGCACAGATCACCCATCACCGCACCCGCTTCGACCGAGGCGAGCTGGTCTTTGTCCCCCAGCAGCACCAGCCGCGCCGTGGGGGGCAAGGCTTGCAGCAACGCGTCCATCATTTCGAGGTGCACCATCGAGGCTTCATCCACGATCAACACATCCACATCCAGCGGGTTGGACGCGTGGTGGCGAAACTGGCGTGTATCGGGCCGCGCCCCCAAAAGCGCGTGCAGCGTGCGCGCCGGCCCCATTCGGGCGATCAGTGCGCTCAGGTCCAGATCGGCGGGCACGGGCAAGCGGGTCAGAGCGTCGTCGATCGACTGCTTGAGGCGCGCCGCCGCCTTGCCGGTGGGCGCAGCCAGTGACACGCGCAGGGGGCTGCTGCCCTTGTGCAGCGCCAGCAACAGCGCCAACAAACGGGCAGCGGTGTAGGTCTTGCCTGTGCCGGGACCGCCCGTGATGATCGCCAGGCGCGCCCGCAGAGCCACGGCGCAGGCCACCTTTTGCCATTCGGTGGTGGGTTCTTCGGGCTTGGGCGCAAAGAAGCGGTCCAGCCATTCGCGTGCGGCGACCTCAGGCACGGCCAAGGGCTCGCCCGCACGCTGCAGCAAGCTCTGGCCCACGCGCTGCTCATAGCTTGCATAACGTCGCAGGTACAAAAGCGGGGCATCGGCCGGACCGCCCAGCACCAGCGGCTGACCTTGATCGGAGGCGTCGGCTTCACGCAGACAAACACCAGGCGATGTGCCATGCAAAGCACTTTGCCAATCGGTCAACGTGGCAGGCAGCTGCGCCCACAAAGCCTTGAGCCCCTGAGCACCTTCAACCGCCGCCGCAGGCCATCCCAGCAAGGCCACGGGTGGCTGGCACAGATCGGCCAAAGGCAGACAGGTGTGACCACGTCCTTCCATCTGCGCGAGTACCGCTGCGGCCACCAGCAGCGCTGGGCTGGCTGAGGCATCAAGCCGCAGCAACTGAGCTGCCAGTGCGCTGTCGATGTGGCGCAGCAGGCCCTGCCCGGTCCAACCATTGAGCCACTGCAGGGTTTGCACGGCGTTCAGGCCTAGGGTGGGCAAGTCCTTGAGCCAGTCGATTTGCACGGCGGGCACAGCCCTTGTTCGTGAGCTTGACTTCAAATTCATGATGTCACCTCCGCTTTCAGCATGGCGTCCAAGCCATCCAGCAATGCCCGTGGCGCTGGCAAGGTGCAGCAGCCGCCAGCGGGTCCGTCGATGCCACGCAAAAACAGGTAAACCGCGCCCCCAAACTGCTGCGCCGGGTTGTAGGCACTTCCTAAGCGGGCGCGCAGCAGACGGTGCAGCGCGAGCATGTAAAGCGCAGCTTGCACCTCGTAGCGGTGGTGTGCCATGGCGGCATCGATCGCTTGTGCAGTGTAGGCCGCGTCATCAGCGCCCAAGTGGTTAGATTTGTAGTCAAGCACCCAATAGCGCCCCTCGTGCTCGAACACCAAGTCGGCAAAACCCATCAGCATGCCGTGCAGTTGTGCGTCGGGCAGCTGCGGACGGCTCAAGCCGGGCAAGAGGTGTTGCCGGCACAAGGCATCGACATCGCGTGCGTGCAGCCGCCCAGCGGGCAACCAGAATTCCATCTCGGGCAGCAGGGCACCCAAGGCGTTCAGCGGTGCGTTGGGTCCGCGCAATGGCTGGGCCACCACGCGGTTGAGCCACTGCACCAGGTCTTCGGCCTGGGCCTTGTAGCCTGAGTTTTCACAGCGCTTTTTGAGGCGTTCAGCCTTTTGCACATCCAGGGCAAAGCCGTCGGTGGCCAGCCATTCCAGCTGGTCGTGCAAAAAGTTGCCTGCCGTTGGGCCTTTGGCAAAACCATGCCATGGCGCCGGAGCACCTGTTGTGGCGCTAGACGCAGGCAGCTCAGGCGAGTCCTCGGGTGGCTCGTCGTCAGCCGGGCGCGGCGTAGACATGTGCAAACTCATCTGCGCCAGAGCTTGTGAAGACAGGTCTCGCGTCAAACGCGAAAAACTCGCGATCGTCCACGACTTGTCGATGCGGGCGGTGCAGTTCAGGGCCTCGAGCAGTTTGGTGGTCTGTGCGGGCTTTGGCCAAAGTGTCAGCGGCACAGTCTCAGGGGCCAGTGCCAACATCACAGACAAGGGCTTGCCTGCGTCATTCGCTTTTAGCTGTTGCAGCTTTTCCAGCCAGACTGCAGCTTCCAGTTCGTTTTCACCGCCGAGCAAATGGCCCGCCGCGCTGTGGTGGTTCACGCAGGCCTTGCCATTGCCACGCTTGACCGCGCTCCAACCCAACCAAAGCGCATGGCGCGCACGCGTGAGCGCGACGTACCACAGGCGCAGGTCTTCACGAAGGCGGTCACGGTCAGCGGCAAGGGTGTCGTCTGGGTCAAAGTCCAGCGTCCAGTGGCGTTCGCCCTCACTGTCCTCCAACTGCAGGACGGGCGTTTTGTGCGCTTCCATCACACGGTGGCTGTGCGCAAAGGGCAGACACACCACCGGGTACTCCAAGCCCTTGCTGGCGTGGATGGTGATGACCTTGACCAGGTCCTCATCGCTTTCAAGACGTACGGTTTGCTCATCGCTGCCCGAGCCACTGGCACCGGCGTTCGCAGACTGCGCTTCGTCGATCTGCTGGGTCAGCCAGCGGATCAGGGCCTGCTGACCATCAAGCTGGCTGCTGGCCGCTTGCAGCAGCTCGGCCAGGTGAAGCACATTGGTCAAACGCCGTTCGCCATCCAGTTGGCCACGCCAACGTCCAGCCAGCTGCAGCACATGCAGCGACTGGCGCAACATGGCCAGCACGCCCTGGCTTTGCCAGGTCAGGTGCAACTCGCGCATTTGCTCGGCGCGGGTGTCCAGCAATTCGTCCTGGGTGGCCAGGTCGTACAGCTCGGGGAGCGACAAACCCACCGTGCGCGTGCCCAAAGCAGCGCGCACGCGTCGCATGTCTTGTGGCTCAGCCACGCCGCGCATCCACAGGACCAAGTCTTGCGCTTCGGCGCTGGCAAATACCGAGTCGCGGTCTGACAGGTATACCGAGGCCACGCCGCGCACACGCAACGCGTCGCGCACGGCGGCAGCCTCTTTGCCCGTGCGCACCAGCACGGCGATGTCTTGGGGTTTGAGGGCCGTGTCACCTTTGGCGCTATCGACAAAACGTGCATGCGGGTCACTGATCCAGGCCACGATCTGCTCGGCGCAAAGCGCAGACAGATGCGTCTGCGCGTCGCTTTGGCTGCGCAGGGTCGCGTCGTGCACCACGGTCATGGCTTTGACATCGCCCGAACTCGTGCTGAAGACTTCACTGCGCCCCTTCGCGTCCACGGATTGGAAAGGCAGCGGGTCTTCAGCGCCTTGGCGGTAGCCGAAAGCGTCTTCAGACATCTCAAACCAGCGGTTGACCACATCGACCACGGCCTGGGTGGACCGAAAATTGGTGCCCAGCATGTGGTGGCGACCGGCAGTGGCGCGGCGCACGTCCAGGTAACTGTGAATGTCTGCCCCCCGAAAGCCATAGATCGATTGCTTGGGGTCGCCGATCAACAGAAGCGCGATATCTGTCCGGTTGTCCGCCATACGGTAAATACGGTCAAAGATGCGCGATTGCAGCGGGGAGGTGTCCTGGAACTCGTCGATCATCGCCACAGGAAACTGCTGGCGCAAGCGCTGCGCCAGTCGTTCGCCCGAATCGGGGTCGGCCAGCGCCACATCGAGGCGCTGCAACATGTCGGAAAAACCAAACAAACCACTGCGCCGCTTGAGTTCGGCCATGCGCTGCATCACATGCGTGCGGGCGTGCAGACGGGCGGCCTGAGCCGGGATGGGCAAGGCCCCCAGTTCTTCCAACAGTTGGGCATACGCCTGGCTTTCGGGAGGAAAATCCACCAGATCACGGTCATTGCGGCACGCCAAAAGACCTTCGGGCGTGAAACGGTTCCACCCTTTGCCCATCGTGTCCTTCAGTGCCTTGAAATCGTCTTTGGATTCAATCCAGGTCTTGAACGATTCGAGCCATTTCCGGGAACGCCCCAGCTGCAGCATCGTGCCGTTCCAGCCATGGTTCTGCCCGGCGAGTTGCGCCTCGATCCAGCCCAACAAATTGTCGGCTTTTGCAACCCACCCCTGCTTGAGTGCTGCCAGCTTGGTTTCGCGTTCGACCAGCGCCGCACCAAACACCTGAACCAGCGTGCCGGGGGCTGGTTCGTCCAAGGCCACCGCCATCAGGGCGCGCATGTCCTTGTCGAGCGCAGACACATCGCGCCAGACGCGCTGCACCTGCGCCACCAGGTCTGTGGCCATGGGGTAGAGCTGTTGACGCCAGTAATCCTGCACGGCTTCGAGTCGCAGCGCAGCTTCATCGCCCACCAGGTTTTCTTCAAACAAGTTACCGCTGTCAAAGGCGTGTTCACGCAGCATGCGCTGGCACCAAGCATCAATCGTGTAAACCGCCGCGTCGTCCATGGCCTGTGCGGCCAAGGCAAGCCGATACGCCGCTTGCTCACGAAGCTCGCCTTCGGGGTATTCACCCTTGAGCTGATTCAGGAAATCATCGTCCGTTGCTGCCATGCCCCGGAACACCTGTGCCGCCTCGGTCAGGCGTGCGCGGATGCGGTCCGACAACTCGCGGGTGGCAGCGCGGGTGAAGGTCATCACCAGCACGTCTTGCGGCAACATGGGGCGCACGGGTGCGTTGCCATCGCTGCCGTGGCCCAGCACCAAACGCACATAGAGCGCGGCAATCGTCCAGGTCTTTCCCGTGCCAGCGCTCGCCTCGATCAGGTGGCTGCCGTGCAAAGGGAAGGTGCGCGCGCTGAGAGAGTGGGTGGTGCTCATGCCTGTTCCCCATTTGCGTCAATGCTGTCCTCTTCGGGCGCATCGGGCAGAGGCTCAATGCCCAGCTGCTCGGCCCAGGCTTTCAAAGGCGCATAGACCGTTTGGGCCAGACGCTCGAACCCTTGCGTGGCCAGCAAATCCTCTACCGTGGGGTAGGTGCGGGCCAGCGCCGGGTCTTTGCCCTTCTCGGCGCTTTTGAATTCGCTGCCTTCGTATGCATCGGCCAGCGCATGGATGTTGCCCTTGTCTTTGAGCCACAACAAGGCCACACCGGGCGGCAGTGGCAAAGGCCAGCGCATGCCTTCCGTCCAGGTGGCCAGCAGTTCAGCCATTTGGGCACGCGCCGCTTCAGGCGGCTGCTGGGGCACACGCAGCACTGCGTTGCGCCCCACCACTACGCATCGGAATGGCTGATCCATGGCGGCAGCGGCAAGCGACATCAGCCAGATGTCGATCAATTTTTCGGGGTAGGCCACCGGTTTTTTGTTTTTGAAGTTGACCAGATCGTTGGCGCGCAAGTGCAAGGACATCTGCCCCCCCTCGCCCGTCAACACATCGCCCAGCGTGTCGCGCAAGGCGACCTCTGCATGCGGCACGTCGACCAGCACGCGTTCAGCGGTATGGGGGTAAGCCTCGCACTCGCGCAGCGCCGCGCCCAGCATGGCGAGCAGACGGGCATTGAGTTTTTGCGCTTCGAGCGTGCCCACACCTGCCAGTGGCAAAGCCCCGGCCAGGCGCAGGCGCTGCACCACCTGCTGCACATGCGCGGGCAGTGTGTCGGTATTCAGTTCGGTGGGCGCATGCTGCAGTTCGTGGTCGAGCAGTTGGTACAAATCCAGCCCGCCCAAACCAAAGAGTTCCTCGTCGCGCAGATCGCTGCGTTCGTCGTCCAGATGCACCTGCAGACGTTCGCGGAAAAACGCACCCACAGGTTGACGCAGAAAGCGCGCCAATTGCAACAAGGTGATGACGGGCACGCCTTGAGCGACTTCCAGCGGTGGCAACAAGGCAAAAGATCTGGGCAAGGGCGCCGATCCCACCCAATCTCCTGTCGAAGCCGCGTCCTTGCCGAGATGGCTGTTGTGCGCGGCGCGCCACTCTTTGGCATAGGTGTGCAAGCCACTGCCTTCTTCAAAGTAAGCGCGGCTGAAGGGTTGCAGTGGGTGCTGCGTGGTCAGGCCTTTGGCGGTGTCCTTGCCCCACAACAGGTCGATCTCGTCGCGCAGCTGTGAAACAAGCACCGAGGGCGGTTGCTCGCTGTTGTCACGCACGCTGCGGCCACTCCAGCTGACATACAGCACCTGCCGCGCCGACAGCAAGGCTTCGAGCATGAGCTGGCGATCGTCGTCACGGCGCGAGCGGTCACCGGGGCGGTTCATGCCGGGCAGGCCCATCAGGTCAAAATCTGCACGCGGGCTGCGGCGCGGGTAGTCTCCGTCGTTCATACCCAGCAAGCACACCGCCTGAAAGGGGATCGCCCGCATCGGCATGAGTGTGCAAAACGTCACGCCCCCGGCACGAAAGCGTTGCTCAAGACGGGGCGTTTTGAGCGCTTCGAGCCAGGCCGATCGGGCCACGGCCAGCGGAACGGCGTCTGTAAAACCGGCTTCGCCACAGGCACGCACCCAGTCGGTCAGCGCCTGGTCCAAAGCAGACAGCGCGTTGCGGTCGTTGTCATCCCGCGGCTTGAACATTTCAACCAGCAAAGCGCGGCAACGATCGGCCCACAGGGTGGGCGTGGCGCTTTGCGTGCACGTTGTCCACCAGCCGATCAAGGCCTGAAGCAGGTGCGCCAGCGAGCCCGCCAACTCGGCATCGAGACCGCCCACTTCCGGGTAAGGCGACACACCAGAGGCAATGCCCTGGGCCTGCAAAGGGTCGGCTCCGCAGGCGTAACCCATCAACATGCGTTGCACACCAAACAGCGCCGAGTTGTCGTCGCCGCACACGCCCAAGCCCAAGCCAGCACGGTGCTCGGCCGACAGGCCCCAACGGATGCCCGAGCCCGCCATCCAGCGTGTGAGCGTGGGCAGATGTTCGTCTTTGAGGCCAAAGCGGGCGGCAAGCGCGGGCACTTCCAGCAGCGCCACCAGTTCGCTCATCCGGGTGCGCTGCTGGGGCAGGGCCAGCAGCCATTCGACCGCGTGGATCAACGCACTTGTGGCCTGTGCGCCCAGGTCGGCAATGTCATACGGGATGAAGCGCGCATCGCTGCGCTTGTATTGGCCGAACACGGCGCGGATCGCTGGGGCCATGACCTCGATGTCGGGCACCATGACCACCACATCGCGCGGCGACAGAGACCGATCGTCCGGCGGCGTGTGGAACCACTGCAGCAGCTGGTCGTGCAGCACCTCAAGTTCGCGCACAGGGCTGTGGGCCACGGTGAATGTGACCGAGGCGTCGCCTTGGCGCAAAGGCAAGGCTGGGGTGCCACCGCTGGACGGCTCCAGGTCACGGATGCGCCGCTGGAGCTGTGCCAGCAAGCGTGTGCCATCTTCGCCAGGCACATCGTCAAAAAAATCCAAGCGGGGCCACTGCGTGACTTGCTGGGCCGCCTGGAGGTCGTCAAAGGCGTCGAGCTGGCGGATGAAATCGCGCCCCTGGCGCCCCCAGGCGGCGAGCAGCGTGGGCGCATGCAAGTGCATTTGTGCCTGCGGCAGACCCGCCAAGGCCTCGCCCCGGTAGGCGTGGCGGCGGCGTTCAGCCTGCAGCCATTCGCGCCCATCGATGATGTCCCCCCAGTGGTATTGGCAAGGGTTGGGCACGGCCAGCATCACCTGGCTGTGTGCGGCCAGCGCCGCCAACATCTCCAGCAGTTGTCCGGGCATGTGGCTCATGCCAAACACCGAGACGCGCCGCGCCACGGGGCTTGCCAAGGGCTGGCCCGACTGCAGGTGCGCCAGCGCCCGCGCATGCAGCGCCGGGCGGGTGGCCTGGCGCTGGGGTTCATCCAGTGTGGCGAGAACGCGACGCCAGAGTTCGGCCTGCCACAGCTGGTCTTTGGCCAGCTCATCTTGCCCAGAAACTTGCCGCAGCACGTTGCGACCGGCGGCCCAGTCATGCAGCCAGTCGGGGCGGTAGATTTGGTACTGGTCAAACAAATCTGCCAGGCGGTTGGCCAGTTGCAGCAGACGGTCGGGCTCGTCGCCTCTCAAGAAGCCGGCCACAGGACCAAACACCGGGTCTTGGAGGCACGTCGGCAGCAAAGTCATCAAGCGCCAGGTCATGGGCAGTTTGTCCAGCGGCGAATCGGACGGCACATGGGCAGCGCCCAACACTTGCCGGTAGGTGCGCCACAAAAAACGCGAGGGCAGCTCCACCCCTGTGGCTGCACACACGCCGCCCTGACGGGCGAGCTCGATCTTGATCCACTCCGCCATGCCGTTGCTTTGCACCAGCACCACTTCATTCTCGAGCGGGTGCAGCGGATGCGCACGCAACCAGCCCGTGAGGGCATCTGCCAGCACCTCAGAGCGGTGACTGTGCAAAGCGATGAAGCCGGGCGTGATGATGGAAGCAGGCATACAGGGTTTGGGCAGCAGATGAAGACAAAGCAACAAGAATAGCCGCAATATGCCCGATGCCAGGCTCAAGCCAAGCGCCTCTTACTGCCTGTTTTTTAAGCACCCTTGACCCATCCAGCAAAAACGGGCCTTGGCGCAGTTGTTCATGGACTTGTCCACAGCTTTGGTCACCGTCTTTGGGGACAGTCCCCGTTGGGATAGGCAGGGTTTTCAATGGCTTATAAAGTGTCTCCTATGATGCACTTTTACGAACCCCACCTCGGCCACGGCCTCAAACACGACCCGTTCAACTCGATCGTAGGCCCCCGCCCGATTGGCTGGGTGTCCAGCCGCAGCGCAGACGGCGTGTTGAATCTGGCACCTTACAGTTTTTTCAACGCCTTCAACTATGTGCCGCCTCTGGTCGGGTTTTCGAGCATTGGGCGCAAGGATTCGCTCAACAACATTGAGGCCACAGGTGAGTTTGTGTGGAATCTGGTCACGCGCGATCTGGCTGAAGTGATGAACCAAACCTGCGAGGCGGTGCCCCCCGAAGTGGACGAGTTTGCTCTAGCAGGCCTCACCCCCGAACCTTCCCGAATGGTGGCGGTGCCGCGCGTGGCACAAAGCCCGGTGAGTTTTGAGTGCCGCTGCACACAAATCCTGCAAATGGAAAACCTTGAAGGTCAAAAACTCCAGACCTGGATGATTTTTGGCCAAGTGGTGGGGGTGCACATCGACAAACGGCTGGTGCCTGAAGGCATTTACGACACCGCCAACGCCGGCCACATTTTGCGTGGCGGCGGGCCGGCAGATTACTTCAGCATTGGGCCTGAACAGCTGTTCAAGATGTACCGCCCTGAAAGCGGTGCACGCGACTTGCCCAAGTGACTTTTCACGGAAGACCTCCACCACCCTATCAGGACAAACGCATGAACACCACACTCACCGGACAAGTCGCCTGGATCACAGGTGGAGGCAGCGGCATCGGACTGGCCGGCGCGATGGCGCTGGCCAAGGCAGGCGCCCATGTTGTGATATCCGGTCGCAATGCCGCCACCAACGCCAGCGCTTTGTCCACGCTGCAGGCGCTGGGCAGTGCCGAAGCCTTGCTGCTCGACGTGGCCGACAAACACGCCGTGAAGATGGCCGCTCAGCAAATTCTGGAACGGCACGGTCGCATCGATATCTTGGTCACGAGCGCAGGCACCAATGCGACGCAACGCAATTTCGACGTGGTCACGCCCGAGGCCTGGGACGATGTGGTCGCCATCAACTTGTCGGGCCTGTTTTACTGCGTGCTCGCGGTGCTGCCCGTGATGCGCCAGCAGCAAGGCGGCTTGATCATCAACGTGTCGTCATGGGCTGGGCTGTACGCGTCCAAACTCACCGGCCCAGCCTACAACGCCACCAAACGCGCCGTGCTGGCCCTGACCGAGTCCATCAACATGGAAGAATGCACGCACGGCATCCGTGCCACCTCGCTCTTGCCCGGCGAAGTGGCCACCCCCATTCTGGACAAGCGGCCCGTGCCGCCGTCTGCCGAGCAGCGCGAACGGATGGTGCAGGCCGACGATATGGGCCAGGCCATCCTGTTTGTGGCGCAGATGCCCGCCCGCACCTGCATCAACGAATTGGTCATCTCCCCCACCTTCAACCGCTTCTACACCGGCGGTCTCGAGGCACCGGCCAAGGGCTGAACCCGGCAACACTGAAGTCGTGGTTGGTGATGGACGTGAACGGTCAAGCTCTGCAGCGCCCCCTTGACCCAGTTGTTTCTCAGTCAGATCGGTGACACCCAGCCCGCAGACCCGCGCACAAGATACACGGTGTGTGTGTTGCGCTTGGGTTGTCATCACAGGAGTCCTGCATGTCTTCTTCCCCCCGCTGGAAACAACGCCCGCCCGGCTCAAACTGGGGAGACTTTGGCCCCGATGACCAATATGGGCGCATGAACTTGTTGACAGCCGAAAAAGTGCTCCAAGGGATGGCCGAGGTGCGCCAAGGGCAGACCTTCAACCTGAGCCTGCCGCTGGATTTTCCGGGCGGCAATGTGCTCAACCCCAGGCGCCAGCCGCCTGTGCTGCGCCCCACCTTGCGCGGCGATCAACCCAACATGAATTACCAGCTGTGGTGCGACGACCCGGCCTGCACCGATGTGGTGTGCGACGACCTGGTGATCATGCATTTGCAGTACAGCACCCAATGGGACAGCCTGGCGCATGTGGGCTCGA
>NZ_CAMBNZ010000033.1 GCF_945869175.1 Limnohabitans sp. Rim8
AGTTGAATGAACTGGCCGTGATGCCCACAAAGCTGCTGCTGGCCGAATCACCTTTGCGTGCACCTGGCGCGAACGTGGTGATGACGGTCACTCCCGTGGCAAAGCGCGACAGGGCTTGCTTGAAATGCTTCGTTTCAAAGTCTGGGCTCAGCGCTTTGATGTGAAATGGGGGGGCTGGGTACATAGGTTGATCATAGTTGAATTGCATGAATTTTCATATAAACTGATCGTTCATGTCTGCAGGTGAGCCGTTCAGCACTGCAGGCCAAGGAGACAAGCATGCTGGTGGAACGAATCGAAAACAGGTGGCTCGCGGCGTTTACCCGCACCTTCACGCTGTGCAAGGTGCAGCCAGGTGAGGTGGTGGCGATTTTGGCCGAAACCCAATCACGCCGGGTCAACGTGGACTTGGCCCGCCTGGCGCTGGAGGCCATGGGGGCCCGTGTGTTCGAGGTCACTTTGACCACGCCCCCGCTGACCGCACCCGCGCCGGTGCGCTCCACCGGCGCCAGCGACGCCATTGGTCAGCTGGGCCCGGTGGTGGCCGCGCTGGCCCGCGCCGACATGGTGGTGGACTGCACCGTCGAGGGCCTGCTGCACGCCCCCGAACTGCCCACCATCATGAAGGGCGTGGACGGGCACATGCCGCGCTTGTTGATGGTGTCGAACGAGCACCCCGAAATTTTGGAACGCACCGTGCCCGATCCAGCGATCGAAGGCGTGGTGCGCGCGGCCATGAAAAAGCTTCGCGCCGCGCAGCAGATGCATGTGACGTCTGCCGCAGGCACCGACCTGCGCGTGAACCTGAAACAGGGCGACAAACAAGCCGTAGTGGGCGGTGTCTGGGGGTTCTGCCCCAAGCCCGGCATGGTGTCGCACTGGCCTGCGGGCTTGGCGCTGGCGTTTCCGCCTGCGGGCAGCGTCAACGGCACGCTGGTCATGGCGCCGGGTGATGTGAACCTGACCTTCAAAAGCTATTTGCGCGACACGATTCGCCTGACCATCGAGAACGACAGCGTGGTCGCCATCGACGGGCAGGGTGTGGATGTGGACATGATGCGCGGTTACTACAAAGCTTGGGAAGACTTGGAGGGCCACCGCGCCTGCTACGCCGTCTCGCATGTGGGCTTTGGCTTGAACCCGGCTGCACGCTGGGACGCCATGGCGTTTTACGACAAGCGCGATTGCAACGGCACCGAGCTGCGGGCCTTTGCGGGCAACTTTTTGTATTCGACCGGGGCCAACGAAGTGGCAGGCCGCCACACGCTGGGCCATTTCGATTTGCCCATGCGTGGCTGCACCATTCGGCTCGACGACACCGTGGTGGTGGATGCCGGTCAGGTCGTGAGCGCGGCGCTGGCATGAGCACGCTGATGTCTTGCGTGGCCGTGCCCGCTTGTGGGAGCGACGCCCCCATCGCGAAAATTTCGGCTGATCGCCGCGAGGGCGCGGCTCCTACAAAACCCACATTGGTTTTTTTGCACGGCATTGGCGGGCGTGCCAGTGCGTGGGCGCCCATCCAGCAAGCCTGCGCCCAAGCGGGCTACGCCAGTGTGGCCTGGGACATGCCGGGCTACGGCGACAGCCCGATGATCGAGCCTTGCACATTTGACGGTTTGGCCGATGCGCTGGCCGCGCTGATGGACGCACAGGGTTTGCAGCAGGCGGTCTTGGTGGGCCACAGTCTGGGCGGCATGGTGGCCTTGCAAATGTGGGCGCGCCACCCCGAACGCGTGGCAGGCTTGGTGCTGGCCGCCAGCAGTCCGGGCTTTGGCCAAGGCAGCGGCGATTTTCAAAAAGCGTTCATCGCCCAGCGCCTGGCCCCATTGGAAGCAGGCCAAAGCATGGCCGATGTGGCCGATACCCTGGTGCCAAGCATGGTGGCCCCGGGCTTTGACGGCCCGGGTCTGGCGCAGGCCAAAGCCTGCATGGGATCGATCACCCCAGCCGCTTACAAGGCGGCGCTCAGCGCGCTGGTGCAGTTTGAGCAGCGCAGCGCCCTGCCCACGATCACCGTGCCCACGCTGTGCATTGCGGCCGAACACGACCGTACTGCCGCGCCCTCGGTGGTGCAACGCATGGCCGAGAAAATTCCTGATGCGCGATACCTGTGCCTGCCGGGCGTGGGCCATTTGCTGACGTTTGAGCAACCCGACAGCTTTGCCCAAACACTGCTGCCTTTTTTGTGGAGATTTGGATGACCGATGTGCCAAACAAGACCATGACGAAAGCCATGCCCACCGTCATGCCGATTTGTGGTGACGACTACCCCTTGACCGAAAAACAGCAAAAGCTGATGGCGCTGGCCCGGCAATTGGGCCGCGAGAAGTTTGCTCCGCGTGCAGCGCAGCTCGACCGCGACGCCCAGTTCCCGTTTGCCAACTACGACGACATGCGCGAGGCGGGTCTGCTGGCGCTGTGTGTGCCTGAGGCGCATGGCGGCCACGGTGCCGACTACGCGACGTATGCGATGGTCTCGGCCGAGATCGGGCGCTACTGCGGCGCCACGGCGCTGACTTTCAACATGCATGTCTGCACCATGCTGTGGAGCGGCTTGCTGTCCGAAGACCTGGAGATGACGCCCGAGCAGCGCGCCACCCACCGCCAGCACCAAGCCACGCACTTTGCCCGTGTGGTGAAAGACGGCGCGATCTACGCCCAACCGTTTTCTGAAGGCGGCGCTGCGGCCTCAGGGGCGCAACCCTTTGGCACCCTGGCGGTCAAGGTGGAGGGCGGTTGGAAGGTCAACGGCAAGAAGATTTTTGCCTCGTTGTCGGACGCGGCCGATTACTTTGGCGTGCTGTGCACGGAGAAGAAGCCCGATGTCGACCTGTCGCGCCGCGACACCTTGTACCTGGCCATACCCCGCACCGCGCCAGGCCTTACCATCGAAGGCGACTGGGACCCGCTGGGCATGCGCGCCACGGTGTCACGCAATCTTGTTTTCAAAGACGTGTTCGTGCCCGACGATGCGGCGCTGATGCCGCAGGGCCTGTACTTCCAAGCCGCCAGCCGCTGGCCGCACATGTTCATGACGCTCTCGCCCACTTACATGGGGATCGCCCAAGCGGCGTATGACTTCACCGTCGCCTACCTGCGTGGCGAGATTGCGGGCACGGGCCCCGTCAAGCGCCGCCAGTTCGCGACCAAGCAAATCGCCTTGGCCGAGATGTTCATCAAGCTCGAACAAACCCGAAACCTGTTTTTGCGTGCGATTGAAGACGCCAAGGTGGATCCAGCCAAGTCCACCCGCCTTCGCGCCTATGCCGCGCAGTACACCATCATGGAAAACGCCCAAGACATGGCCCGCTTGGCGATCCGCACCTGCGGTGGCCAGTCCATGCTCAAAAGCTTGCCGCTGGAGCGCCTGTACCGCGATGCGCGCTGCGGCTCGCTCATGCTGCCCTGGACGGCCGAGTTGTGCCTGGACCGCATTGGCCGCGAAGCGCTGTACGAAGCTGGCGAAAAAGACGAGTGATGACCGGCAAGGAAACCAGCCTTCTGGCGGCGCGTTTTGCGCAGCTGGCGCAGGAGCACGGTGCACAACCGGCCATGACCTTTCGGGGAGAAGAGTGCAAACCCGGCAGCACCTTGGCGTATGACTTCGCCAAGTTCTGGCGCCGGGTGCAGCGCGTCACCGCACACCTGCAGTCCACCTGGGGCGTGCAGAGCGGCGACCGCGTGGCATGGTTGGGCCTCAACCACGAACTGCAATTGGTCACGCTGGTGGCGTGCGCCCGCTTGGGTGCGGTCTTCTTGCCCCTGAACTTTCGCCTGGCGGTGCCCGAGTTGCAGCAGGTCATGAGCGATGCGCAGCCGCGCCTGCTGGTGTACGACACCCCACATGCCAACTCAGCGCAGGCGCTGAACGCGGAAGGCCTCCGGCACATCCACCACGACAGCTTGATCACCCAGGCATCGCCACGCAACCTGTCGCTGCCCGATGTGCACAGCGAGCGACCTTTGCTGCTGGTCTACACCTCAGGCACCACGGGTGTGCCCAAGGGTGCGGTGCACACGCAAGCGGCGCTGCTGGCCAACGCCCGGGCCAGCGCATGGGCCCACGACTTCGTGTCCGGCGACAAAGTGCTTTCCACCTTGCCGATGTTCCATGTGGGGGGCTTGTGCATCCAGACCCTGCCTGCCTTGCTGGCGGGGGTGGAGGTGGTCTTGCATCCGCGCTTTGACCCGTCGGCTTGGCTCGATGAAATGAACACGAGTCGCCCCACGCTGTCGCTTTTGGTGCCCGCGACCATGCGCGCCCTGTTTGAACACCCGCGATGGGTCAACACACCGCTGGCCTGCCTGCGCGGCATCATGACGGGATCATCTACCGTGCCCGTGGCGTACCTCGAAGCACTGCACGCACGGGGTGTGCCGGTGGGCCAGGTTTACGGAACGACAGAAACCGGCCCTGTATCCATCGTGCTGCGCCTGCCGAATGCCATGGCCCGAGTGGGCGCCTCGGGCTGGCCACATCCCGAGGCTCAGGTTCGACTGATTGACACGCAAGGTCAAGACGTCGGCCCTGGTGAGACTGGCGAGGTCTGCATACGCGCCACCAACCTGATGCGCGGTTATTGGCTTGCCGACGGCGAGCCCAACTGCGGCCTGCAAAACGGTTGGTTCCACTCCGGTGATCTGGGTCAACGGGCCGAAGACGGATGCATCACCATCGTGGGCCGCAGCAAGGACATGATCATTTCGGGCGGCGAGAACATCTACCCCGCTGAAATCGAAAACCAGCTCGTCACCTTGCCCGGCGTGGCCGAGAGTGCGGTGGTCGCCGTGACCGATGCGCGCTGGGGCGAAGTGCCCGTGGCGGTGCTGGTGCTTGCGCTGGACGCAGCAGGACAAAGCCTGACGGCTGAAGACGTGTTGCAACATCTGCAAAGCCGCATTGCCCGCTTCAAGTTGCCGCGCCGCGTGGTCTTTCTGGACAGTCTGCCCAAGAGCGCCTTGGGCAAAGTACAAAAGCCCGCCTTGCAGGCTCTTTTGACCGGGACAAACCCTTAAAAACAGCGACTTTCTTCGCTTGAGCGACAGGGTTTTCGGCCCTGCATGGCATCATCATTTGATGCATAAAATCAAGGAGATACGCATGGTCCCAATGTCCCGCCCATTCAAACGCCGTCCCATTCTGGGCTTGGCCGCTGCGATGTTGTTGTCGCTGGCACCCACAGCGTGGGCCCAAACCGCATGGCCCAACAAACCGGTCAAGATCGTGGTGCCTTTTGCGCCTGGCGGCACCACCGACATCTTGGCCCGGGCGATTGCGCCGGAATTGGGCAAAGCCTTTGGCCAGCAATTCGTCATCGAGAACAAAGGCGGCGCGGGGGGTAACCTGGGCGCTGAAATCGTGGCCAAGTCAGCGGGTGACGGCCACACCCTGCTCATGGGCACTGTGGGCACACACGGCATCAACCGTGCCCTGTACGCCAAGCTGCCCTATGACCCCTTCAAAGATTTCGCGCCCATCACGCTCGTCGCGGGTGTGCCCAACGTGATGGTGGTCAACGCCGAAAAAGCGGCAGCGAACAAAATCAACAACGTCAATGATTTCATCAAATATGCCAAAGCCAACCCCGGCAAGCTGAACATGGCTTCCAGCGGCAACGGCACCTCGATCCATTTGGCGGGTGAGTTGTTCAAGTCCCAGACCGGGATTTTTATGGCCCACATTCCTTACCGGGGTTCTGGCCCGGCCTTGCTGGATTTGTCGGGTGGCAACATGGACGTGATGTTTGACAACCTGCCTTCGTCCATTCCATTGATCAAGGGCGGCAAACTCAAAGCCTTGGCCGTGACCAGTGCACAGCGTTCGGCAGCCATGCCTGAGCTGCCCACCGTGGAAGAGGCTGCTGGGCTCAAAGGTTTTGAAGCCAGCAGCTGGTTTGGTTTGCTGGCCCCCGCAGGCACCCCGGTTGATGTGGTCAACCGCATCCAGCAAGAAGTCGCCAAGGCACTGGCCACGCCCGCTTTGAAAGAGCGCTTGGCCACGCTGGGCGCGATTCCGAGCGGCAATACGCCCGCACAATTTGCGGCCTTGATTGACGCCGAGCACAAAAAGTGGGCCGAGGTGGTCAAAGCCTCGGGTGCCAAGGTCGACTGACATGCCTTGGTTTGACAGTTTCGAGCAGCAAACGCTTTCGGTGGCAGGCTTGCCGGTGTGCTTTCGGCGATCGGCCGATTGGGCAGGGCAAGGGCATTTGCCCGTGCTGGTTCTGCTGCACGGCTTTCCGCAAACCCACGTCATGTGGCAGCGCGTCGCGCAAAAATTGCGGGGTCGCTACCGCATCGTCATGCCCGACCTTCGGGGTTATGGCGATTCGTCGCACGCCGTGGGCGATGC
The DNA here is from genome assembly GCF_945869175.1 of Limnohabitans sp. Rim8. Lineage (GTDB taxonomy): Bacteria > Pseudomonadota > Gammaproteobacteria > Burkholderiales > Burkholderiaceae_C > Limnohabitans_A. The sequence goes on from NZ_CAMBNZ010000033.1 coordinate 6,353, forward strand.
CGAGCACGCGCACTACAGCAAGCGCGCCATGGCGCAAGAGGTGGTGGGCCTGCTGGATGCCTTGGGCGTGGACGACTTTTTCTTGTGTGGCCATGACCGGGGTGGCCGGGTGGCACATCGGTTGACGCTGGACCATTCGACGCGGGTCAAGAAACTGTGTGTCATCGACATCGCGCCCACACTCGACATGTACAGCGGGCATTGGGGCAAAACGCCGGCAGTTACCGGCCCGGTGGCAGACCCTTATTTCGCCTTTGCGCAAGCGTATTACCACTGGTTCCATTTGACGCAGCCAGCGCCGCTGCCCGAGCTCATGGTCGGTGGCAACCCCAAAGCCTATCTGCACGCCAAGCTGGGCGGCTGGGGCAGTCAAGGGCTGGCTTACATCGAGCCCGAAGCCCTGGCCGAATACGAGCGTGCCTTTTGTAACCCGACCCTGAACAACAAGGGGTGGTCAGCGGCCATCCACAGCGCGGCAGAAGACTACCGCGCCAGCACGGGCATCGACCTGCAGCACGACCGGGAAAGCCGCGAGCGCGGCGAGAAGATCGCCTGTGACACCTTCGTGCTGTGGGGCGAACGGGGTGTGGTCAACCGCATGTTCAAACCGGTTGAGCTCTGGCAAGCGCAATGTTCTGGCCAAGTCAGTGGCCAGGTCATGCCATCGGGCCACTTCATTCCAGAAGAACTGCCCGAGCAGACCGCGCAGGCCTTGCGCGATTTCTTGGCCTGATCAGGCCCCGCAGCACTTCTTGTATTTTTTCCCGCTGCCACAGCTGCAAACATCGTTGCGCCCGGGCGTGGCGGTCTTGATGACTTGGGCCACACGCGGGCCGATGTTGCGCCAGATTTCTCGCAGGTCGTACACCGCCCACAGCGCTTCGCCGTAGGCGTTCAGGCGGTTTTCGCTCACGCTGAGCGGGCCGTCTTCCGACAGGGCCGACAAGGTGGGCACATCGCTGTCGTCTTCGGTCAGTGCCACCACGGCTTCGAGCGACAGGTCGTACCATTTGGCGGCGTCTTTGTCCTTGGGTGTGGCCCATTCGTCAGGCCAGTTCTCGACGGCGAACATGAAGCCCAACGCCCACACCTGCGCAAAAGACGGGATCTCGCTGTCGTCGATTTCTTCGCGTTCTTCGGGGGGCAGCGAGGCGATCGCGCCACGCACGTCCATCACCTCCGGGGCGTAGGCTTTGTCGTCGTCCAGTGCTTCCACCGGGGTGTCGAGCGCGAGCTGGATTTCGTCAAAACGGCGCTGCCACAAAGCCATGAACTGCTGGCGCTGGGTCTCGTCGGCAAATCGGCCACCCTCAGGTTCAGTGGGGTCAATGCCCAGCAGCATTGGCACCCATTCACCCTCGGGAATGGCGCGGCGGCAGCACACCAGCGCCGCCATGAAGCCCTCGCAAAACTCCCACTGCGGCGTTTCTTCAAAGCGCTCACGCAGGTCGTCCAGGATGTTGTCCAGGGTGTCAAAGTCTTCGGCTTCCAAGCCAGCGGTCGTGTTCATGCGGTGTTCCTGTCATCAGTTGAGGATTGTAGGAGGGGACAGGCCGAGGCCGTGATCACAGACGGTGACATGCGGTTGCCGACTGAATGTTCCGTCATTGAAATTTGAGCGCAACAATAAAATAACAAAATATATACAATAAACACGATCTAAATACCAAGTCGCGATACAAATGTTGGACATCAACGATGCAATCATCCTGGGGTGTGCAGCCCAAGGCGGGCCCATGGCCAGTGCAGCGACCGAGCAAACGGGTTTGACGCGGGTGGCGGTTTCGAGGCGAATCAAGAAGCTGGCTGATACAGGTTACTTGCAGCGCCACGGCACGGGCACGCGGCAAACCTACAGCTTGGGCGACAAGCGGTTTTGGTTGCGCGTTGAGCCCCTAGACCCGATCGTGCAACGCGGTGGCGAGATGGTGGTGTGGGAGCAGCATTTGGCGGCTTTGATGGCAGACTTGCCGGCCAACGTCAAAAACCTGGCTTACACCGCCTTCACGGAAATGCTGAACAACGCTTTGGACCACTCCAATGGCCAGCATGTGGTCATGGGCATGCATGTGCAGAGCGGGCAATTGCAAATGTTGGTATGTGATGACGGCGAGGGGATTTTTCGCAAGATCGCCAAAGCGGCGGATTTATTCGATCCGCGTTTGGCCATTCTGGAGTTGGCCAAAGGCAAGTACACCACTGCGCCAATAGGTCACTCCGGCATGGGCATTTTTGTGTCGTCGCGCATGATGGATGGCTTTGCCATTGAGTCGAGTGGTTTGCGTTTCGACCCGCATGAAGCCAGCGCCCCGCTGCCGGTTTTTGACTGGATTGACATCAATGCGCAGCTTAAACCCGCACAGGCGCAAACGATGGTGCGCATGGCCATTGCGTTGGACAGCACCCGCACGGGCAATGATGTGTACTTCAAGTATTTTGAGTCGAGCAATGTGGGTGATGCCGAGCCCGGCGAGGCTTTTCACACCACTGAAATTCCGGTGCGCTTGGCCCAATTGAGCAGCGAGTTGGTGTCTCGTTCCCAAGCCAAATGGGTGATGAACCGCGCCACCCAGTTCAAGACTGTGATTCTCGATTTTGAGAGCGTGGTCCATGTGGGCCAGGCCTTCGTGGACGAGGTGTTCCGCGTCTTTGCCACGGCACACCCGCACATCCGCCTCAAGACCATGGGCATGAGCCCAGAGGTAGCCAAGCTGGTGAGCTTGTTTGGCGGCGAAAAGGTTTGATGTGTGGTCCTGAGGGGCAGACTGGTCAAGGGTTCAGGGTATGACCGGGTTCAGCGCCACGCCACAGCGCTCCAGGCGTTTTTTCATGCACAGCACTTGCGCGTCTTTGGTGTGCAGGGCAGCCGTGTGGGCGACCGCCAGGTCGATGAACTTTTGGTCGTCGGAATCTTTGCAGACGTATGGGGCTTTGGGTGCATCGGGCTGGAGTTGCACAAGGCGGTCAAAGTGGGCCAGTACGGCATCAGCGGGCAGGGCTCGGGCGGTGAGGCGCTTGGCAATTTGTGGGTAAGCCAGCACACGGGCCAGCTCTTCGCGCATGGCGGCGGTGGCCAGCCATTGTGTGCCGCCGCGCTCAAGGCTCAGGCGAAGCGTTTCGGACCGGGGTTCGTCAAACACCCAGAGGTCGAGCACGATGTTGGTGTCCAGCACGCGCCGGGTTGGGGCTTGTGCATCCGGGCCAGCACTCATGGCGCAGGAGTTTCTTCAGCCCCCGGTGTGTCGGCGCCGGGGGGTGCGTTGCGCTTCAAGCTGCCTTTGACCATGTCAAAGCGGAACAGGCGGCATTCAATGGGGCCGTTCCACATGGGCACGCGGCGTGATTCTTTCAGGCGCATCTTGCTGGGCAATTTCAGGTCGGGCGTGAGCATCCAGGCGCTCCAGCCGCTGTAGTTCTTCTTCCAATGGCTGGCCAGCTGGGCAAAAAAGTCGACGCTGTCGTCGCCGTCTTGGGTTTGGGCGGTTTCGCGGTGGTGGCTTTGATCCGCAGCGCGTGCGCTTGAGCGCGCATCGGCCAAAGCCCCGGGCTGGAAGTTCTCTCGCCCACGCCCCGCCACACCGGCTGCGGCAATGCGCTCGCCATAAGGCGGGTTGAGCAGCATGACGCCGGGTGTCTCGCTGGGTGGCATGCGCTGCAGCGCGTCACCACCCCGGAACTCGATCACGCCCGAGACGCCCGCACGCTCGGCATTGCGCTCGGCAAAGTCGACCATGCGAAAAGCCACATCGCTGCCAAAGATGGGCGCGGTGGGTTCGTGTTCTTGGTTGCGGGCTTCTTCGACCAGGCCTTGCCAGACGTGGTTCTGGAAGGGCAGGAGCTTTTCAAAACCAAAGCGCCGCTGCAAACCGGGCGCGATGCCACAGGCGATTTGCGCCGCTTCGATCGGAAGGGTGCCGCTGCCGCAGCAGGGGTCGTACAAAGGCACCGTGCGATCCCATCCACTGGCGGCGATCATGGCGGCGGCCAGCGTTTCCTTCAGGGGTGCGTCGCCCTTGTCGGTGCGCCAACCGCGCTTGAACAGGGGCTCGCCCGAGGTGTCGATGTACAGCGTGAGTGTTTCGGGTGTGAGGTGGGCATAGATGCGCACATCGGGCCAGCTGGTGTCGACGCTGGGGCGCTCGCCGCGCTTGGCGCGAAAGCGGTCGGCCACGGCGTCTTTGATCTTGAGGGCTGCAAAGTTCAGGCTGGTCAGCGGACTGTGCTGGGCGGTGATGTCGATTTTGAAGGTTTGCTTGGGCGTGAACCAGATTTCCCAGGCCACTTCACTGGCGGCACGGTACAGGTCGTTCTCGTTGCGGTAATCGGTCACCGACAGTTGTACCAGCACGCGTTGCGTCAGGCGGCTGTACAGATTGATGCGCATCGCATCGCGCCAAGAGGCCCGGGCCATCACGCCGCCGCGGCCCGTCATCAGGTCATGGCCTGTGAGCCCTGTGATGGCGTGTACCTCGTCGGCCAAAAAGCCCTCGACGCCCGCGGCGCAAGGCATGAACAGGTTCAATGAATTCACTCAAATGTTCTCAAAGAGTTTTGCGCAGGTTCGCAGGGGCGATCTTCAGGGCTTCGCGGTATTTGGCCACCGTGCGGCGGGCGCAGTCGATGCCTTGCTCTTTCAGCATTTCGGAGATCTGGTTGTCCGACAGCGGTTTGGCGGGTTTTTCAGCGGCCACAAACTGTTTGATGAGCGCCCGCACGGCGGTACTCGATGCAGCGCTGCCGCTGTCGGTGCCCAGGCCCGAGCCAAAGAAAAACTTCAGCTCGAAGGTGCCTTGTGGCGTGGACATGTATTTGGCCGTGGTCACCCGGCTGATGGTGGACTCGTGCATGCCCAGTTCGTCAGCGATCTCGCGCAGCACCAGCGGGCGCATGGCCAGCTCACCGTGTGTGAGGAAGTTCTTTTGGCGTTCCACAATGGCGGTGGACACACGCAAGATGGTGTCAAAGCGCTGCTGGATGTTCTTGATGAACCAACGCGCTTCTTGCAGCCGTTGCTGCAAGCCCGCGTGCGACGAGCCTTTGCTGCCGCGCAGGGCGTTGGCATAAATGTCGTGCACACGCAGTTTGGGCATCACATCCGGGTTGAGCTGAATTCGGAATTTGGGCGTGGCGGTTTTGCTGGTGTTGATCACCAACACGTCGGGAATGATGATGTTTTGCTCAGCCTGCACAAAGGGGCGACCGGGCTTGGGCTCGAGCCGGGCGATGAAGGGGATGGCCGTTTTGACCAGCGCTTCATCCAGGCCGCAGGACACGGCCAGGCGCTTGAAGTCGCGCTTGGCCAACATCTCCAAAGGCTGGGCGCAAACGGCCAGCGCGGCTTGGGCCACCTCGTCATCGGGATCGTCTTTGAGCCAGGCTTTGATCTGGATGCGCAGGCACTCGGCCAGGTCACGGGCACCCACACCCACAGGTTCGAGCGACTGCAGCAAACCCAGTGCCACGGTGAAGCGGTGCACCAGTTCGTCGAGCTCCTCGTAATCGTCGCTGCCCGCCAAACTGGCAGCCAGCTCGGGCAGGGTATCGGTCAGGTAGCCGTCGTCGTTGAGCGACTCGATCAAAAAGCGCAGCGCGGCGCTGTCCACTTCGGACAGCCTCAGCGACAGCGCTTGGCGGTGTAAAAAGTCAGTCAATGAGCCGCTGCTGCGGGCCAGGTCGATGGCGTCGGCGGTTTCCTCGCCATTGTTTTGACGTGGGACCGCGTCTCCCCCCCATTCGCTGTCATCGGGGCGCATGTCCACGCTGCCGTCGCCGTCCCAACTCTCGGCCACATCGGTCAAGGCTTCATCGCTGCTTTCGCTGGCATTGTCTTCGCTGCTGCTGGAGGTGCTGGCGCTTTCGCTGACGCGGTCGCCCAAGCTCATAGGGGTGTCGGTTTGTTCCAGCCCAAACGCTTCTGAGGCAGCTTCTTCTTCGCTGCGTTCCAAAAATGGGTTGTCGTCCAGCATCTGATCGACTTCTTGCGACAACTCCAAAGTGGACAGTTGCAGCAGGCGGATGGATTGTTGCAACTGGGGCGTGAGCGCCAGGTGCTGGGACATCCGAAGCGACAGACCGGGCTTCATGGCTGTACTTTCATGGCGGGGACGTGGCGCGCGTGCATCACATTCGGAAGTGTTCGCCCAGGTACACCCTGCGTACCTCGGCATTGGCCACGATGTCGTCGGGTGTTCCTTCGGCCAGCACGCGGCCTTCGCTGATGATGTAAGCGTGGTCGCAAATACCCAGCGTTTCGCGCACGTTGTGGTCGGTGATCAGCACGCCAATGCCTCGCTGCTTCAAAAAAGCAATGATGCGTTGGATCTCGATCACGGCGATCGGGTCAATGCCGGCAAACGGCTCGTCCAACAAGATGAAGCGCGGATCGGTGGCCAGCGCCCGGGCAATTTCCACGCGGCGGCGCTCACCGCCTGACAAGGCCATGGCGGGCGAATCTCGCAGGTGTTCGACACGCAGATCGGCCAGCAGTTCGCTCAGGCGTTTTTCGATGTCCACCGCCGACAAGGCCTTGCCCTGTGCATCGGTTTGCAGCTCCAAAATGGCGCGCACATTTTGCGCCACCGTGAGCTTGCGAAAAATGGAGGCTTCTTGTGGCAGATACGATAAACCCATGCGCGAACGCTTGTGGATGGGCATGCGCGTGACGTCTTGTCCGTCGATCAAGATCTGCCCACCATCGCCGCGCACCAAGCCGACGATCATGTAAAACGAGGTGGTTTTGCCTGCACCGTTGGGGCCGAGCAGGCCCACCACTGCGCCTTTTTCGACTTGTACAGAGACATCGTGCACCACCTTGCGGCTGCCATAAGCTTTTTTTAGGTGGTTCGCCACCAAGCTGCTGCCGATGACGGGTTCGGTCATGGTTTTTTGCCTTCTGCAGCGGCTGGACTGGCCCTCAAAGCCGGAAGGGGTGGGGTGGACGGCTGCTGTGCAGGCGGCACAGTGGCGGGGATGGTTTTTCGGGGGGTCAGCACCGCCCGCACCCGTTGATCTCGCGGGTCTGTGGCTTTGGCGCCTTGGACAGGCCGGTCCACGGTCATCACTTCGGTGGCGTTGTTGAAGACGATTTTTTCGCCTGTGATCTGATCTGCCAAAACCGTGCCGCGCAAAATCCGCACTTCCGCCCGCTTGACCAAGGTCAACATATCGGCTTGGCTGTCGTAAATCGCCATTTCGCCTTCACCTTCGGTGAATTCGTCCAAGCCTTCGCGTTTTTGGCGAAAGAAAACGCGTTCATTGGGGGCGGCCCAGATGTGTGCCACTTGCTGGCCATTTTTGTCTTGCTGAACTTCCATGCGTGCGCCGCGCAGCACCATGGTGCCCTTGAGCGCCACCACTTGCCCAGTGAATTGGGTGAGCAGTTTGTTTTCGTCATGGCGCATGGCATCCGCCTCAATCACCATCGGCTTGTCTCGGTCGGCTTTTTCTGCCCAAGCAGGCAAGCCCAACAAGCCCAGCCCTGAGGCGAGGAGGCCGATGGTGCGGAATAGATTTATTGAGGGCATGAATCTTGCTGTTTGATGGAATTGATTGTAGGCGCAAGCGTGGCCCGATCGACCTTTTGCCAGCGGATGGTGCGTAAAAAAAAGCCCGGTCAAGTCTGTACTTGATCGGGCTGCATCTGGCCGCGCCAGTCAGAAGGCGCGTTTCAGCTTTGTTTTTTGGCCGAGGCGGTCGGCGCCGAGCTTGTGCGCGTCTGAGCGATCAGGGATTCGGCCACTTTCAGGGCCCGGTCCATGCTGCCGGCCAAGCTGCCATCGATGTAAAAACGGCCAGCCACGCCCAAGGAGGGCACGCCTTCGACCTTGAAGTCGTTTTGCAGTTGCACAGCCCGCTTGAGTTTGCTGGCCACGCCAAACGACTTGTACACCTCGTTGAACTTGACTTTGTCCACGCCTTGCTTCTCGGCCCATGCCAGCACGCTGGCGTCGGTGTTCAGCATCAGTTTTTCCACATGGATGGCGGCAAACACCTTGGGGTGCAGCGATTCCATCAAATTCATGGCCTCGATCGTGAAAAACAAACGCTGTTGTGGGGCAAAGTCATCACGGAATGACACGGGCACGCGACGCACGACCACGTCTTTGGGCGCATTTTTGACCCACTGGGCAAAGCTGGGCTCAAACATATTGCAATGGGGGCAGCTGTACCAAAAGAACTCGATCAGCTCGATTTTTCCGGTGCCTGACTCGGTGGCCACTGGGCGGTCCAGGGTCAAAAAGTCCTTGCCGGACTTGAACAAAGCGGCTTGAGCCCAAGCCACAGAAGCGCTCCATCCAGCGCTGACGGTCAATGCAAAGGTTGAAAACAAACGGCGTTTCATGTCGGTCTTTCTCATCGGCGGTGCGTCTTCAGCGTTGGACACGCACCAAGGTGTTGTCAAAGCCACTGCCTTCGAGGCGGGTGCGGATGCGTTCAGCGGCGGTTTTGTCTGTGAACGGCCCCAAGCGTACGCGATACACCGTGCGGCCGGCTTGGTCGCGCTCAGAAACCTTGGCGTCCAAGCCCATTAAGGCGAGTTTGGCTTTCTGGGCATCGGCGTCGGCCAGGGTTCGGTAGGCCCCGACTTGGATCACATAGTCAAACGGATCGGCCGCATTGTCGTTGGCTGCAGGCGTGGACAGTCCAGATTTGGACTTGGCCAAGTCACCCAGCGGGTCAGCGGTGACGGCAGGGCGTGGTTCGGATTTGGGGGCATCGGCTGCGGTTTTTCCAACATCCCCTGTGGGGGTTTTGTCTTTGGCCGCCTCCGTTGTAGATGCAGCAGGCGCCGCTGGGGCTTCTGCAGGCGGCTTGGGCTGGAACATGCTGTTGGGATTCCAGTCCTTGTTTTTCTCGGTTTCCTGAACGTTTTGGTCGTTGGTGCGTGGCTGGTTTTTGTTGGAAAACGGCGTGGGCACTTTGGTCACATAGACGGCCACGGCCAAAGCCACGCCCAGGCCGATGACCAATCCGATGATGAAGCCCAGAAAAGTACCGCCGCGTTGGCTGTGGTGTGGCATGACCCGTCCTTTTACATTTTTTGTGGGGCAGACACACCCAGCACTTTCAGGCCGTTGCGCAGCACCTGCGCAGTAGCGGCCACCAAGGCCAAGCGGGCTTGTTTGACCGCCTCGTCGTCGACCAAAATGCGCTCGGCATCGTAGTAACTGTGGTACAGCGAGGCCAAATCGCGCAGGTAAAATGTCACATCGTGCGGCGCAAAGTCGGTGGCTGCCGATGTCAGCATCTCGGGGTACTTGGCCAAGGCCAGCATGAGGGCGTGGGCCTGCAGGCTTTGCAGCGCAGACAGATCGACTTGGGCCAGAGCGGTCGCATCCCCTCCCCATGCGGCCAGCACCGAGCAAATGCGTGCGTGGGCGTATTGGACGTAATACACCGGGTTGTCGTTGTTTTGGGCCAAGGCCAAGTCGATATCGAAGATGTATTCGGTATCGGGTTTGCGGGACAGCAAAAAGAAGCGCACCGCGTCTTTGTTGGTCCACTCGATCAGGTCGCGCAGCGTGACGTAGCTGCCCGCCCGTTTGGAAATTTTCACCTCAACGCCTGCGCGCATGACGCGCACCATGGTGTGTAGCACGTAGTCGGGGTAGCCTTCGGGGATGCCGACGTTGGCGGCCTGCAAGCCTGCGCGCACACGGGCGATGGTGCCGTGGTGGTCGGTGCCCTGGATGTTCACCACGCGGGAAAAACCGCGCTCCCACTTGGCAATGTGGTAGGCCACATCGGGCACAAAGTAAGTGTAGGTGCCGTCGCCCTTGCGCATGACGCGGTCCTTGTCGTCACCGTAATCGGTGGACTTGAGCCACAGCGCGCCGTCTTGCTCGTAGGTTTTGCCTGCCTCACGGAGTTTTTGCACGGCCGCATCGACCTTGCCACTGGTGTACAAGCTTGACTCTAAATAATAGTTGTCAAAGCGGACGTCAAAGGCTTGGAGGTCCAGGTCTTGTTCGTGGCGCAAATAAGCCACGGCGAACTGGCGCATGCCGTCCACGTCGTTCACATCGCCGCTGGCGGTGAACTCGCGGTCATCGGACTTGACGGTCTTTTGGGCCAAGAAGTCGTTTGCGATGTCTTGGATGTAGTCGCCGTTGTAAAACGCTTTGCTGTCGGGGTTTTCGGGATCGATCGGCCAACCCTCGTCGCCGGGCTTGACACCCAGGGCGCGCATGTGGGTGCTTTTGGCCAGGGTGCCGATTTGCACACCCGCATCGTTGTAATAGAACTCGCGGTAGACCTGTTGGCCTTGCGTGGCCAGCAAATTGCAAATGGCGTCGCCCAAAGCGGCTTGGCGGCCGTGACCGACGTGCAAGGGCCCTGTGGGGTTGGCCGACACGAATTCCACCAGCACTTTGTTGGCTTGGCCCGGTTGGTGGCCAAAGGCAGGACCGGCTTGCAGCACTTCATGCACCACGGCCTGTTTGGCCGCGTCTTTGAGCCGGATGTTGATGAAGCCCGGGCCTGCGAGTTCGATGGCATCGACCCATCGCTGAAATGCGGGGGTGGCCAACAAGGCTTCGCGCAGGGCTTCGCCCAGCTGACGGGGGTTTTGTTTCAGCGCTTTGGCCAGCTGCATTGCGGCGGTGCAGGCCAAGTCACCATGAGCGGCCACTTTGGGCGATTCAAAGGCGGCACGGCTGCTGGCGCCCGCCTGGAGTTTGTCGAGTTCTTGGGCCAGGGCCGAGAGCAAATGTTGTTTGGCAGAAAGCATAGGGGGCGATTTTACGGCTTGGGCCCATGACCGGCTTTCTGCCAGTAACCTGGTTGTGCGTAATGGTGCTTGAGGCAGTCCATCCACAGCCTGACCCGCAAGGGCAAATGCTTGCGCTGCGGGAAGACCACAAAAATCCCGTTGGGTGGCGCGGCAAAGTCTTCCAGCACAGCCACCAACTGGCCAGATTGGATTTCTTGCTCCACCTCCCATGTGCTGCGCCAGGCGATGCCGTAACCGGCCAGGCACCAATCGTGCAAGACTTGCCCATCCGAGCAGTCGAGCGGTCCGCCTGGGCGCAGGTGCATCACCTCGTGGCCGCTTTCGTTGGGGCTGCGAAAAGCCCAGCCCCGGGTTTGTGAGGCGTCGCTCGACAAAGTCAGGCAGTCGTGATGCAACAGATCGGCGGGTTGAAGCGGAGTGCCGCGTTGGGCCAGATAAGAGGGGGTGGCGACGCACAAGCGGCGGTTGTCGGCCAAGCGCACGCTGACCAAGGAGGAGTCGGGCAAGTCGCCCACGCGCACGGCGCAGTCCAATCCTTCGGCGGCCAAGTCCACCACACGGTCGCTCAAATTCAGAGAAATCGTCACATCTGGGTGCAGTTCGCGAAAGCGCGGCACCAGCGGTGCCACATGACGGCGTCCAAAGCCGGCAGGGGCGGTGATGCGCAAATGCCCGCTGGCTTTGACGCCGCCCGCGGACACGCTGGCCTCGGCGTTGGCCATATCCGACAGCAGGCGTTGGCAATCCTCTAAAAATGCACTGCCCTCGTGCGTGAGGGTGATGCGCCGTGTGGTGCGCACCAGCAGCTTCACGCCCAAGCTTTCCTCCAGCGCATCGAGCCGGCGGCCGATGATGGCCGGGGCCACGCCCTCAGCCCGGGCCGCAGCGGTGAGGCTGCCTTTGGTGGCAACCGCGACAAAGGTTTCGAAGGCTTTGAACTTGTCCATGCCGCAAGATTATGCGGTCTGAAGTTTCCAATCGGGGGTGTGGACCGTTTGATTGGCTGGGAAAGTGTAATTAAATGCTCCAGCCTTTGGGCAGGCCCACTTCGGGCGTCATGCCATACAGGGGCTCGCCTGGCAGTCCGGTGCGCAAGGACTCGCGTGCGGCCATGAGCAGGGACCAATCGATCCCTGTGGACACCCCCATGGCTTCCAGCATGAAGACCAGGTCTTCCGTGACCACATTGCCCGATGCGCCTGGGGCGTAGGGGCAGCCGCCCAGGCCACCGAGCGAGCTGTCAAAAGTGCGCACGCCCACTTCGTGAGCGGCCAGGCAGTTGGCCAGGCCCAAGCCTCGGGTGTTGTGCATGTGGGCTGAGCCCGTGAGGGATCCGATTTCTTGAAACATCCGCTTGAACAATCGGCGCACTTGCGCAGGGTTGCCCATGCCGGTGGTGTCCGACAGGCCAATCTCGTCCACACCGGCCTGTGCCAGCCACACCGCCAGACGCAGCACATCGTCTTCTGGGACACTGCCTTGCAAGGTACAGCCAAAGGCGGTGGACATGCCGATCTCGACCGGAACGCCCGGGGCCATCTCGTCGCGCAATCGCAAAACGGCCTTGACTTCCTCGACCATGGCTTCAGGTGTTTTGCGCACATTCGCCATCGAATGCGCTGCGCTGGCCGACACGGGCAGGGTGAGCTTTTGTGCCCCCGCCATGAGCGCTGCCTGAGCCCCACGCAGGTTGGGCACCAGGGCCATCACCCTTACCCCAGTGTGGCGCAAAGCGTGTTGCACCACCCGATCGGCGTCGGCCATTTGAGGCAGCAGTTTGGCGGGCACGAACGAGGCCACTTCGATTTCGCGCAAGCCTGCGGCGGCCAAGGCATCGATCCAGCGCAGCTTGTCGGCGGTGGGCATGGTGGCCTTGACCGACTGCAGGCCATCGCGCGGGCCGACTTCGCTGATCAGGACCTCAGGGGCGTGAATGCTTGTCATCACAGGATTAAACAACACTTGATTTGTGCAAAAAAGTCATGGGTTTATGGCTTTGATGCCTCTTTATCCACATGCAAACTTAGAATAAAGTCCATTCACGCCCAAATCAGTTCCACAGTTTTCACTGAAGGCCCGATTTCATCACCGCTTTCTTGTTATCCAACATCTTGTCGAGGCATCCATGACTGCACGCACCGCGATCCATAACCTGCAAGTGGCCAACCCCCTGCTGAGTTTCATCAACGAACACATGCTCCCCGCCACCGGCGTGGACCCCGCTAAATTTTGGAGAGGGTTCAGCGACATCGTCACCGATTTGGCCCCCAAAAACATGGCCCTGCTGGCCGAACGTGACCGCATCCAGACGGCCATGGACCAATGGCACAGTGACCACCCTGGCCCGGTCGGTCAAGGCAAGGCCATGAAGGACTACCGCAAATACCTGAGCCAGATCGGTTACTTGGTGCCCGAGCCCAAAAACGCTCAGGCCACCACCGCCAACGTGGATGCCGAACTGGCCAAGCTCGCTGGCCCTCAATTGGTGGTGCCCATCCTGAACGCCCGTTACGCCCTGAATGCGGCCAATGCACGCTGGGGCTCCTTGTACGATGCGCTTTACGGCACCGATGCCATCAGCGAGGCCGATGGTTGTGAAAAAGGCACGGGCTACAACCCTCAGCGCGGTGCCAAAGTCATTGACTACTGCCGCCATGTGCTTGACCGCTGTGCGCCCCTCAAAAAGGGCTCGCATGTGGGCAGCAAGGGCTACGCCGTGAAAGCGGGCCAACTGGTGGTGACGCTCGCCGACGGCAAGACCAGCACGCTGGCCCATGCCAAACAGTTTGTGGGCTACACCGGTGATGCCAAGACCCCTGCTTCGGTGCTGTTCGTGCACAACGGCATCCACCTGGACCTGCAAATCAACGCCACCACACCCATTGGCAAAACCGATCCGGCCGGTGTTTCGGACCTGGTGGCAGAAAGCGCCTTGTCCACCATCCTGGACCTGGAGGACTCGGTGGCCGCGGTGGACGCCGAAGACAAAGTTTTGGCCTACGCCAATTGGTTGGGCATTTTGCAAGGCACCTTGAGCGAACAAGTGCACAAAGGCGGCAAGACCTTCACCCGCACCATGAACGGTGATCGCGAGTACACCAAGCCCGCAGGCAAGGGCTCAGTGAAGCTGCACGGTCGCTCGCTCATGTTCGTGCGCAACGTGGGCCACTTGATGACCAACCCGGCCATCACCTGGACCGCTGCCGACGGCAGCACGCAAGAAATCCCAGAGGGCATCTTGGACGCCATGGTCACCGTGACCTGCGCTCTGGTGGACCTGAAGAAAAAGTCGTCGCACCCGCTGCGCAACAGCCGCACCGGCAGCGTCTACATTGTCAAGCCCAAAATGCACGGCCCCAAAGAAGTGGCTTTTGCAGACGAGTTGTTTGGCCGCGTCGAAAAGGTCATCGGCATGAAGCCCTCCACCGTCAAGTTGGGCATCATGGACGAAGAGCGTCGCACCAGCGCCAACCTCAAAGCCTGTATCGCCTCAGCCAAGAGCCGCGTGGCCTTCATCAACACCGGCTTCCTGGACCGCACCGGTGACGAAATGCACACTTGCATGTTCGCCGGTCCCGTCATGCGCAAGGGCGACATCAAGAACAGCATTTGGCTGGCTGCCTACGAGAAAAACAACGTCAACGTGGGCTTGGCCTGCGGTCTGCGTGGTCGCGCCCAGATCGGCAAAGGCATGTGGGCCATGCCCGACCTGATGGCCGACATGCTGAAAGCCAAAATCGGTCACCCCCTGGCCGGTGCCAACACCGCCTGGGTGCCCAGCCCTACCGCCGCGACACTGCACGCCATGCACTACCACCAGGTGGACGTACCTGCACTGCAAAAGCAAATGGAAAAGGCGTTGGCCAAGCAAGACGCCAAGGCGCTGCGCGACGACACCTTGAACCAGTTGCTGCAGTTCCCGGTGGTGGCCCCAGACGCCGCCAACTGGTCTGAAGATGACAAGCAAAAGGAACTCGACAACAACGCCCAAGGCATTTTGGGCTATGTGGTGCGTTGGATTGACCAGGGTGTGGGTTGCTCCAAGGTGCCCGACATCAACGGCGTGGGCCTGATGGAAGACCGCGCCACGCTGCGCATTTCCAGCCAGCACATGGCCAACTGGTTGCACCACGGCGTGGTGACCGAGGCGCAAGTCAAGGCCACCATGGAGCGCATGGCTGCCGTGGTCGATGCGCAGAACGCGGGCGATGTGGCTTACCAGCCCATGGCGGGACATTTCGCGACATCGGCTGCCTACAAAGCCGCTTGCGATTTGGTTTTCAAGGGCAAGGCTCAACCCAGTGGTTACACCGAGCCACTGCTGCACGCTTGGCGTCTGAAGGTCAAGGCAGGGGCTTAAAGCAGCGACCATGTGCCAACTGCTCGGCATGAATTGCAACACCCCGACCGATGTCACCTTCAGCTTCAGCGGTTTTGCGCAGCGTGGTGGCATCACCGACCACCACGGCGATGGCTGGGGCATTGCTTTTTTTGAAGGGCAGGGCGTTCGCCACTTTGTGGACCACCAAAGTGCCAGTACTTCGCCAATTGCCGATCTGATTCGCCGCTACCCCATTCAAAGCCAGAACGTCATTGCCCACATCCGCAAAGCCACGCAGGGTGAGGTGAGTCTGGAAAACTGCCACCCTTTTGTGCGGGAATTGTGGGGTCGTTACTGGGTTTTTGCGCACAACGGCAACTTGCTGGATTACGCGCCCAGGCTGCACGGCAGCTTCAAACCGGTGGGACAGACCGACAGTGAACGTGCCTTTTGTTGGCTCATGCAAGAGCTGGCCAAGTCGCACGCCAGTGTGCCCAGCGTGCATGAGTTGTCTTTGACTTTGCGTGAGCTGGTGCCGCAAATCGCCCGCTTTGGCACCTTCAATTTCTTGCTCTCCAATGGGCAAGCACTGTGGGCGCACGCCAGCACCGGATTGCATTACGTGCTGCGCAGACACCCGTTCACACAAGCGACCTTGAGCGACAACGATTTGAGCGTGAATTTCGCCGACCACACCCATGAGAGGGACCGGGTGGCCGTGGTGGTGACCGCCCCTTTGACCACCGATGAGGCTTGGGTGGCTTTTGATCCAGGTCGCTTGTACACCTTTGAAGCCGGTGATTTGATGCCTTAGCCTGCGTTGCTTGAACGCTTGCTCCGTTGCATGGTTTTCAAAGCGCCGATTCCACCGCCTCCATGAACAGCGCCGCCACATCGCAGCCCATCTGGTCGGTGATTTCCTGAAAGCAAGTCGGGCTGGTCACGTTGATCTCGGTCAGGCTGTCGCCGATGATGTCCAGGCCCACCAGCATCAGGCCGCGTGCGAACAGGATCGGGCCCAAGGCTTCTGCGATTTCGCGGTCACGCATCGAAATCGGTTGCGCCACGCCCTTGCCACCTGCAGCCAAGTTGCCGCGTACTTCACCGCCTTGCGGAATGCGTGCCAGGCAAAACGGCACGGGCTTGCCGCCAATCAACAGCACCCGCTTGTCGCCTTGCGCGATGCCGGGCAGGAACTTTTGCACCATCACGGTTTGTGCACCGCCTTGGTTCAGGGTCTCGATGATGGCGCCCAGATTCAGGCCGTCAGCGCCCACTTTGAAAATGCCCATGCCGCCCATGCCGTCCAGCGGTTTCAAGATGATGGTGCCATGCGAGGCATGGAAAGCACGGATGTCGGCTTCGTTGCGCGTGACCAATGTGGGCGCGATGAACTGCGGAAACTCCAGAATGACCAGCTTTTCGGGGTGGTTGCGCAAGGCGGCTGGGCTGTTGAACACCTTGGCCCCTTCGCGCTCGGCTTGGCTCAGCAGGTGGGTGGCGTAAAAGTATTCGCTGTCAAACGGCGGATCGGTGCGCATGATGACCGCGTCAAAGTCTTTCAACGCCGCACGGTTTGAAGCAGTTTGGGTGAACCAGGCATCAGGCTGCCCCGTGAGCGTGATGTCGCGCACTTGTGCTGAAACGGCTTCGCCTTGCTGCCAACGCACATCGGTCATCTCGCAGGCCACCACCTGGTGGCCGCGCTTTTGCGCCTCGCGCATCATCGAAAACGTGGTGTCCTTGTAGATCTTGAAGGACTCGAGAGGGTCGGCAATGAAGAGAGTTTTCATGGGCACATTGTAGGAGGGCAGGGCCTTCGGTGAGGAGGGTGAGATGGGTCGCGTTACTGGAAAGCGACCTCGGCAAAGCTGCGCAGCTTTCGGCTGTGCAACTGCGCCGGGCCAGCAGCGCGCAGCAATTCGAGCGCTCGGATGCCAATTTGCAGGTGTTGGTTGACCCGCTCCCGGTAGAAGTGGTTGGCCATCCCAGGCAACTTGATCTCGCCGTGCAAGGGTTTGTCGCTCACGCACAGCAAGGTGCCATACGGCACCCGAAAGCGAAAACCGTTGGCGGCAATGGTGGCGCTTTCCATGTCCAGCGCTACGGCACGGCTTTGGCTGAAGCGCCGTTGGGGGGTGTTGTCGGGCAGCAGCTCCCAGTTTCGGTTGTCGGTGCTGGCCACCGTGCCGGTGCGCATGAGGCGTTTGAGTTCAGCCCCTTGGCTTCCCGTGACCTCTGAAACTGCACGTTCTAGCGCCACTTGAATTTCGGCCAGCGCCGGGATCGGCACCCACAGCGGCAGCTCTTCGTCGAGCACATGGTCTTCTCGCACATAGGCGTGCGCCAGCACGTAGTCGCCCAGCTGCTGGGTGGTGCGCAGGCCCGCGCAGTGGCCCACCATCAACCAAGCATGCGGACGCAGCACGGCGATGTGGTCGGTGATGGTTTTGGCATTGGCCGGGCCCACACCAATGTTGACCATGGTGATGCCACTGTGACCTTCGCGCACCAAGTGGTAAGCAGGCATTTGCGGCAAGCGTGGAGGGGCAGCACCCAGAGCATCGCCTGCCTGCGCGGGTGAACCTGCGCGGCGGGTGACCACATTGCCAGGCTCTACAAAAGCCGTATAAGGGCTGCCCGGTTTGGCCATTTCGGCATGCCCCAGTGCAATGAACTCGTCAATGTAGAACTGGTAATTCGTGAACAGCACGTAGTTCTGAAAATGAGACGGGTTGGTGCCGCTGTAATGGCGCAAGCGGTGCAGCGAGTAATCGGTGCGTGCCCCGGTGAACAGCGACAGTGGTTGGGGCTGGCCATGGGCCCCGTGCCAAGTGCCGTTGGCGATGCTGTCGTCCATCGCCGTCAGATCGGGCAGGTCAAACACATCGCGCAAACGGTTGCGGCGCGCGGCCGTCATTTCGCCTTCCATGTGCTCGTTTTCTGCAAATGAGAAATGCACCGGCATCGGGTCTTTGCTGGTCCCCACTTCCAGGCGAACGCCGTGGTTGCGGATCAGCAGGTCAAACTGGGCCAGCAAGTAGCCCGCAAACAACTCCGGCCGTGTCAGGGTGGCGGCGTATTGACCAGCACTGGCCACAAAACCGTAGCTCAAGGGCTCTTGATCGGCGTCGTGCGCAGGCATCCAGTCGGTGGCAGTCTCGATGCGGACATAAGGGTAACAAGCGCGCACCCGGTCTTGCAGGTCATCTCCGGCCACGTAGCTTTGCATCGCTTGGCGCAAATGCGTCACGCTTTGCTCGTAAATGGCTTGCACGCGGGCCAAAGCGGATTCGGCGGTGTCGAAGATTTCTGGGGCGATGAAGGGGATGGGGGTTTTCATGGATGGATTGTGCCCGCGCTGATTGGGTGTGCAACTCCAAGAGTTTGCAACTGCCTGGCTCGCAGTGAAATGAAGACGGCAGGCATCCAAACGGTCAGGGAGATTCATTCAAAAGAATTAACGAGTGCCAACACTGGAGATTCATTGAAATCCCCTGACGTTTGTCCGGCCAATTTAACCGTCACATAAATGAAACATCCGCTCTATAAATTCAAAAATCCCCAACTTGGAGCAACCTTTTCATGTCTCATTCTTTCGACCCCATCGACAACACATCCAACAATGAGCACTTCCAAGAAGTTCTCGACAAAGCCCTGAGCAACCCTTCACGCCGTTCTATTTTGCGCGGCGGTTTGGGCTTGGCGTCCATGTTTGCTTTGCCCATGCTGCCAGGTTGCGGCGGCTCCACGACAGCGAGCAATGCCTTGCCAGCCCTTGCCAGCAGCACCTTGATGAAATTCACGCCGGTCGCCAAGAGCTTGGCCGACCAAGTTTGGGTTCCTGCAGGCTACACCGCCAAAATTTTGCACGCCACTGGCGACACCATGAAGACTGGCGTTCTTGCCTATTCCAATGCCGGCACCGATGACGCCGAAAGCTGGGCCAACCGCGTGGGTGACCAGCACGACGGCACAGAGATTTTTTACATCGGCTCCAACGGCAAATCCAAAGGCAGCTACAGCTATGCATCCGGCGACAAGGCCGTGCTGGCCGTCAACAATGAAAGTTCTGCAGAAGCGCACTTCTTTCACCCAACAGGCCAAACGTCAGGCGCTGCCATCGGCAAAAAATTCGATCAGTTTGGCCAATGGACCTTGGGCGCACGTCCTGCTTCCGAAGCCATCAAAGAAATCTTGATGCACGGCGTCACTCTGGTGGAAGTGAACTTGGACGCGAACGGCAAGCCCACCGGCTACAACCCGACATCGTCCTTGAACCGCAGAATCACGCCTGAAACCGTCATGACGGTGACTGGGCCTGCTGCTGAATTGGCCAATTTGAAAGCCATGATGGTCACCAAGTTTGATCCCACTGGAACCACAGTGCGTGGCACCTTGAACAACTGCGGTACTGGCATCACCCCTTGGGGCACCCTGATCACTTGCGAAGAGAACTGGGCCACTTACTTCACCATGCCTGCCGGCTCCACTGTACCCACTGACGCTAAGTTGATCGCTTCTCGCAAGCGTTACGGCGTTCAGGACACCGCCACTTCCGCCACGGCCACCACTTCGCGCACACAAGGCTGGCACACCGTGACCGGCGCAGACCCCACCGCCAGATTCGCCCGTTGGAACGTGTCCGCTTCGGGTGCGACTGCAGCCGCAGACTTCCGCAACGAGCCACAAACCTTTGGCT
>NZ_CAMBNZ010000034.1 GCF_945869175.1 Limnohabitans sp. Rim8
TCGAGATGGAAGCCTTGACGGCCGTGCAAGTCGCCCTGCTCACCATCTACGACATGTGCAAAGCCGTGGACCGGGGCATGACCATGAACGGCGTGACCTTGCTGGAAAAGCATGGGGGTAAGTCGGGGAGCTTTGTGGCGGGGAAGTGAACGCCTAAGAATCAACGATGGACTCATCTTGAGTTTGAGGCCTTGTCGCATTTCTGTCCCAGTCAGGAGCAGAGATGGCATCGTTCAGACATTACGGCAATGGATGGCAGGGCCGCATTCGATGCCGAGGCTACCCAGACATTGATTCTTGGAAAAACGCATGAACCGTACGTGCAAGACCTTTTGGAAGTTGCACAGTTATACAAAGTGAAGGGACGTTTTGATGGAGCATCAGGTGCGATCAAGTCATGCCTAGCTGATGAAATTGGTGTGCCAGAGATGCTGATAGGGCAGTTGAATAATCAAGTCCGAAAGCTCCGCTCAGTTAGTGTATGTAATCAGTGTGTCGGAAACAGACATCCGGCAAACTCCGGGTAAAAATTTTTATATTTTCAAAGCTCAGTGTTATATTTAGAGTATCGCTTTCCCCAGGGTTTTGAGATGATTATTGGCAGCTTCATCTAAAATATAGTGATGATAATCAACGCTGTGCAAAAAACAAGTCGCCTTGAGTTTTAGTATCGTTAGTGCTGGCAGCAATCAGTTGCCTTTTTCCACTACTGGTAATATAGGAAATCGCAATCCCAGATGATTTATATCCAGGAATAAAGCAACCAGAGCCATTAACCAAAGAGAAGTCGAAAGCATTTTTACCAGAACTTCTTGGACTAAAAGACCCGCTGAAGTTGCATCCATTTGTTATGCCAGTCACTTGTCCATTGCTTAAAACTTGAACTGTTCCAGAATAGCCTGATAAAAAACTGCCAGTCCAGTTGCCGACAACTTCATTTATATTTGCATTTTTGTTGTAGTCGTATAGAGAAGCGCTAGGAGGAGTCATAGATATAGTTGTGTTTTGTGTAGTATTTCCAGATGTTGTTGTTACTGTTCCCGATATTTTTGTATTTGTAGTTACCGTTCCAGTGCCGTAACCAAGTACAGAGGTGGTTGCGGTGTACTCTCTAAAGAATGAGGAGTAACTATTGGCATTAACTGAGGCCGCACCATTGCTAAAACCGAAAACATAAAAGACATCACCAATTGTTTTCCCAACAATGGTCCAGAATTCATTGTTTTCAAGAACTAAAGAATTTAATTCGTAACCAGTAGATGTAGTGCCACTCCAGAGGCCTTCAGCACTTTGCGTGCTTGAGGCACCACCAACACTAACAATGTTGCCTACTGTTATAACAACATTATTATATGTCGATGTTCCAACTTTTACTGAAGGAATACTTAACTGATTGGTTATTGGGTCATAAGTATCAGTTGCCATCAGGCTGCTTGATAATAAAGTAATTCCTAAAAATACACATAGCGATTTGTAATGGAATTTTTTTCTTGAACGCATAATAGACTTTCTTGATATTTATAAGCTTTACAATACCTGTAATTTTAAGAGCAGTCAATGGTTATGATCCAGTAGTTGATGAAAAGATACGCTTGGCAACTTAGACCTCTCTAAAGCGGTTATAGACTCGGTTACGGCTACCAACCCTTTTGCAATCGTCAGAACACAACACAATGCAAAGGTGGTCGGACTAATCCATCTCCAATTAAGTTGGATGGGGGTAAGCTGAAGATGGTTTTGGCTTCTTTTTGAAGGCTTGACCCATGATGTCCGGACTACATACCAACACTACCCAGTTGTCCAACATTAGATGGAGATTCCTCAAATTTCAAATCGTTTGAGCGAATCGTGGTTCACCTTGTCTGAGGGGGCCCTATTTCAGAATTTGGTGGGGTGGGGTCGCAGCTGGTGAAATTTGACCCAGTATCGGCATTGAACGCGACCTCGACAAACTTAACGGATAACGTACGCTGACAGCAGGCAGGAAATCTTGTCCCAATTTTGTCCCACTAACCCGACAGAAAACAGGTCAAGACGCTCAGCCTGTGGAGGCTAAGTTGTTGATTTGTATTGCTCCTCCATTCGCCCTGCTCACCATTTACGACATGTGCAAAGCCGTGGACCGGGGCATGACCATGAACGGCGTGACCTTGCTGGAAAAGCATGGGGGCAAGTCGGGGAGCTTTGTGGCGGGGAAGTGAGCGCTCCGATGGGTCTTGTGTCAGAGCTTTCGCCCAGGCAGCGGCTCTGAAGGAAATGCGGCTTGCCAGCGGGCTGCATGCAGTTCAACCAAGTCCTGACGTCCGAGCCTGTGCGCACTCAAGATCAGCTGGCGCACCACCTTGGGTTCGGGTGAGTAGTGCAGCATCTCTTGGCTGGTGGCCAAGATCCACGCTGCGTTTTCTGGGGTGATGGGCGTGGTGGTCACTTCGGCAAAAGTCGCTGCACGCTTGAAAAACCAGCTGCTGCGGGCGGCGCCCATGGGGTCGTTACGCCACATCGGCCAGCGCTGGTCAGCGGGCATGTAAATTTGGCGTGCACGCACATAGTCAGCGCCCACCATGCAAACGGCCACCAACATCAAGCTGCCCACCCATTGCAAGCGGCGTGCTGTGCGAGCTTGGATCCCGGGTTGGGTATCCAGCAGCAACACCCCGCACAACAGCACTGCCATTTGAAATGGGCCGTACCAAAGCGGATACTCCAGCAGACTGTGCAAGCCGATCACGGCCAGCACCGACCAGGCCAACTGATGATTTGTGCTGTTGCTCATCCAAGGCCGCGCGCGTGCCAAGGCGGTCAGCAGCAACAGACCGCATGCGACAGCGACCGGGATGCCCAGCGCGAAAGCCACATGCAAGGGCAAGTTGTGGGCGTTGCCCAAAATATTGCAGAACCGTTGCTCGGGTCCACCGCCATAGGCCGTGATGTAGTGGGCGTATTTGAGCTCGTCCCAACCCCAGCCCCACCATGGCTTTTGCCCAATCAGGTGCAGCACATTCCCCCACAACACACGACGACTGCCACAACCTTCATCGACCCCCATGCGGGCCAACGCATCGGTGATGTCTTGTCCAGACAGCATGCTCAAGCCCCAAGGTAAGGCCCAGTTGCACAGCAAGTAAACGGCCAAGGCCCAAAGGCTTAAGCTTGTTGACAGCCGGTGGCATTGCCGCCGAGAGCGGTAGGCCCAGTACACGACCAAACTGCAAATGAGCAGCATGTGCAGCAAACCGGTGCGCGACGAGGTGGCGGCATGGCCTGTGGCCAAAAGGGCGAGCATCCACAAGGCGTGCCGGGTTGGGAGGCCATGGGCTTGCCACCACAGCACGGCCAAGACGCCGATGGCCAGCAAGGTGGCCAGTTGGTTGCGCTGGCGCAAGTTGGCGCCTGCATCACCCAATGCTGACGCATGCAGCCATGGGCTGAGGCCTTCGGCAGCCCCAAAGTATTGGATCAGCCCCATGGCGCTGCTCATCAGGGCGGCGATGGCCCAGGCTCTGGCCATGTCCAGTGGGGTGATGCGCAGGCCTACGATCAAAAGACCACCGATGCAGCCCCAACTGACGAGCAAGGGCACGGTGTTGGCTTGTGGCCCGGGTGACCAAGGCGCAACCCACGGCAGCACCAACAGCAGTCCCAAAAAAAGGGTCTGCAGAAAGCCGAATTTTCTCTGGCCGTTGCTGTGTGAGAGGGTGCTCAACACGCGGTCATCACCATGCAAAACGCCCTGGGTTGAGCAGGGCGTTGGGGGGTGCAAAAATCGTTCAAGACGCTTTGCATGAAGCGGGCAAGTACTTGACCGGCAAGCCATTGCTGCTGGCCGGGCCGCAGCGCCAACCCGAGATGGTTTTGCCCCCATCGGCGTTGCCGTTGACCGGGGTGTCACCCGTTTGCAGGGGCGTCAGGGCAATGGCATTGGCCGAAGCGCTGGTGCTGCCGCGCAGCGCCTCATGCTGGCCCACCACGGTGATCACCCCATTGCCATCGACCGCCACACTGGCCACGAACTTGCTGGTCTGGCTGTCGCAGACCTTGGGCAAGGCCGCAGACACATTGGCATCGGCAGAAGAGCTGATGGCCTCATTGACGGCCGTTTTACAAGCGTTCGCCGCCAACAGCATTTCAGACACTTTGGCCCGGATGGCGTAATCCTGATACGCCGGTAAAGCCAGTGCACCCAAAATGCCGATGACCGCGATCACGATCATCAACTCGATCAATGTCAAACCTTGCTGGTTTTTGGCCATGGTTTCCCTCCCTGGTGAATGGTGATCAATGGTAATAGATAGAACCAAAGTTCACCATGGCACCATCACGCAGAGGGCTCTTCGATCTTTCCTGTGCGCCGCGACTGGATGAACTTGCCCAATGCAAGGACCAGCACAGCACCCGCAATGCCCAAGCCATAACCCCATGCTTTGTCTTGGGGAATGTAGTTGACCAAACCTGGATCTGTTTGGATCATGGTGCCAGCGATCCAACCCAAGAGCATGCCGCCCACGGTGATGATCATCGGGAAGCGGTCCATCAGTTTCAGGACCAACTGGCTGCCCCAGACGATGATGGGGATGCTGACCAGCAGGCCGAAGATGACCAAAGGCATTTGGTGGTCGGCGTTGCCAGAAGTTTGGGCCGCACCCGCGATGGCAATCACGTTGTCCACGCTCATGACCAAGTCGGCAATGATGACGGTTTTGATGGCGCCCCAGAGCTTGTCGCTGCCCTGGATGTTGCTGTGGTCGTCTTCATCAGGGGTCAGCAGTTTCACGCCAATCCAAATGAGCAAGAGCGCGCCCACGAACTTGAGGAAAGGAATGGCCAGCAATGTCAGCGCAAAGAAAATCAGGATCACGCGCAAGACAATGGCGCCTGCAGTGCCCCACAAAATGCCTTTGGTGCGTTGATGATCGGGCAGTTGGCGGCATGCCAATGCAATCACCACAGCGTTGTCGCCACCCAGCAGGATGTCGATCATGATGATCTGGCCGACAGCGAACCAGAATTGAGGGGTCAGAAATTCTTCCACGGTGTTCCTTTGATCGCACTTTGAGACTTGGCGAAACTTGTGTTCAAAAAACGGAAAGCCGGATGGTCCTGCAGGACATCCGGCTTCGGTAGGGTGTCAAACCACAGCCGCCCGTCTGCGGCACAGAGTTTACTTCAGCTGAGCCTTGAGCAGTTTGCCCAGTTCAGACGGGTTGCGCGTGACGATGAAACCGCACTCTTCCATGATGGCGAGCTTGGCGTCGGCCGTGTCGGCGCCGCCCGAAATCAAGGCGCCTGCATGGCCCATGCGTTTGCCGGGAGGGGCCGTCACACCTGCGATGAAGCCCACGATGGGCTTTTTCATATTGGCCTTGCACCACTGAGCAGCTTCGGCTTCGTCCGGCCCGCCGATTTCACCGATCATGATGACGGCGTCGGTGTCCGGGTCGTCGTTGAAAGCCTTCATCACGTCAATGTGCTTCAAGCCATTGATCGGGTCGCCACCGATACCGACGGCGCTGGACTGGCCCAGACCCACTTCGGTCAGCATGGCCACGGCTTCATAGGTCAAAGTGCCCGAACGGGACACCACGCCGATGCGGCCTTTGCGGTGGATGTGACCGGGCATGATGCCGATCTTGATTTCATCAGGGGTGATGAGACCGGGGCAGTTGGGGCCGAGCAGCAAAGTGCGCTTGCCGCCTGCGGCTTCTTTGGCCTTCATTTTGTTGCGCACTTCGAGCATGTCACGCACGGGAATGCCTTCGGTGATGCAAATGGCCAAATCAAGGTCGGCTTCGACAGCTTCCCAAATGGCCGCGGCAGCGCCTGCTGGCGGCACGTAAATCACGGACACGGTCGCGCCTGTGTTGTGAGCCGCTTCTTTGACCGAGGCGTAGATGGGGATGTTGAAGATGGACTCGCCAGCCTTCTTGGGGTTCACGCCCGCGACGAAGCAGTTCTTGCCGTTCGCGTATTCCTGGCACTTTTCCGTGTGGAACTGACCGGTTTTTCCGGTGATGCCTTGGGTGATGACTTTGGTGTCTTTGTTGATGTAGATCGACATGGGTTTTCCTAATCAGTTGGGGACAAAGCTCAAGATCTGTCCCGCAAAGTTAATCAGTTGAGGACAGAGCTAAAGATCTGTCCCACAAAGACATTTACTTAACGGCGGCCACAATGGCGGTCGCGGCTTCGGCCATGGTGTCGGCCGAGATGATCGGCAAACCGGATTCGGCCAGCATTTTCTTGCCCAGCTCGTCGTTGGTGCCCTTCATGCGCACCACCAGTGGCACGGACAGGTTCACGGCCTTGCAAGCGGTGATCACGCCGCTGGCGATGGTGTCGCACTTCATGATGCCGCCGAAGATGTTGACCAAAATGCCTTTGACATTCTTGTTGCCCAACATGATTTTGAAAGCTTCAGTCACTTTTTCAGCGGTTGCGCCGCCGCCCACGTCCAAGAAGTTGGCAGGCTCGCCACCGAACAACTTGATGGTGTCCATGGTGGCCATGGCCAGGCCAGCACCGTTGACCAAGCAACCGATGTTGCCATCCAGGCTGATGTAGGCCAGATCAAATTTGGAAGCTTCCACTTCAGCCGGATCTTCTTCGTCCAAGTCGCGGTAGGCCACGATTTCCGGGTGACGGAACAAGGCGTTGGCGTCGAAGTTGAACTTCGCGTCCAAAGCCATCACGTTGCCCTTGCTGTCGCGGTTCAGGGGGTTGATTTCCACCAAAGAAGCGTCGGTCTCCATGTAGCACTGGTAAAGCTTTTTGAAGATGTCCACGGCTTGTGCGGTGGAGTCGGCAGGCATGCCGATGGCGTCGGCAATCTTCTTGGCTTGTTCGTCGCCCAATCCTGTCAAGGGGTCGATGAACTCGGTGATGATTTTTTCTGGGGTGCTGTGGGCCACCTCTTCGATGTCCATGCCGCCTTCGCTCGAAGCGATGAAAGCGATCTTTTGTGAGGCGCGGTCGGTGACCACGGACACGTAATATTCTTTGTGGATGTCAGCGCCGTCTTCGATGTACAGGCGTCGCACTTTTTGGCCTTCGGGGCCGGTTTGGTGGGTCTTGAGCTGCATGCCCAGAATCTCGCCAGAGATGCGTTTGGCATCGTCGATGGTTTTGGCCACTTTGACGCCGCCGCCTTTGCCACGGCCACCGGCGTGGATCTGGGCTTTGACCACCCAAACCGGACCGCCCAATTTTTGAGCGGCTTCAACCGCCTCTTGAACGGTGAATGCTGGGATGCCGCGTGGGACTGGCACACCGAATTGACGCAAGATTTCCTTGCCTTGGTACTCGTGAATCTTCATGAGGGCTCTCTCAGAGGGGTGGAAACTCGACCGGTCCGCCGCGGCGCCTGCTTCAGAAGGGCCCGCCAGCAGGCTCTGGACACTGCAGCCTTGGAATGTATCATGCTGCAATGCACCAATCCTGAGCCTTGCGTCTTACATTGGCATGACGCTGAAGACCAGATTTCTTGAGAAAGTCACCCCCATGGCCAAAATATTCATCGACGGCGAAGCAGGCACCACCGGTTTGCAGATTCGCGAGCGGCTGGCGCAGATGCCCCAGATCGAGGTGCTCAGCATCGATCCGGCCCGGCGCAAAGACCCTGAAGCCAAGCGCGAGCGCATGGCGGCAGCCGATTTGGTGGTGTTGTGCCTGCATGACGATGCCGCCCTCGAGTCCGTGGCCATGGTCGACAGCCTGTCTGGCCACAAGCCACGCATCGTCGACGCTTCCACCGCCCACCGCTGCCACCCCGACTGGGTGTTTGGCTTTCCCGAGTTGGCGGCCGATCAGGCGGCGGCCGTACGTCAGGCCCAGCGCGTGGCCAACCCGGGTTGCTACGCCACAGGGGCGATTGCCATCTTGCGGCCTTTGGTCGATGCCGGCTTGGTGCCGGTGGATTTCCCGCTTTGTTTGCCTTCAGTGAGCGGCTACTCCGGTGGAGGCCGCAGCATGATCGAAGACCACGAAGCGGGCCGAGCGCCGCTGTTTGAGGCCTATGCTCTGACCCTCAAGCACAAGCATATCCCTGAAATCATGCGCTACACCGGGCTGACCCGTCGCCCCTTGTTTGTGCCTGCGGTGGGGAATTTTCGCCAAGGCATGCTGGTTCAGTTGCCTTTGCACTTGGACACCTTGCCCGGCAAACCGACGGCGGCCGACTTGCACGACGCTTTGCATGCGCACTATGCAGCCAGCCAGTCGGCAGGGGGCTGGGTCAGCGTGCTGCCCGCGACGCAAGATGCCAAACTCGATGCCACTGCGCTCAACGACACCAACCAGCTTGAAATCAGGGTGTTTGCCAACGAAGAGGCCCGCCATGCGGTGGTGATCGCCCGCTTGGACAACTTGGGCAAAGGCGCCAGTGGTGCTGCGGTTCAAAACATCCAGTTGATGCTGGATTTGTAACAAGCACGTCGTCGGTTGGGACGTGCCGGTGAGCGTGAACCCATGCCGCTCACAGGTCGTCTTCTGCGCCCTGCACCACTTTGCGCACGACTTCGGCGTTGAACCCCCGAGTCAGCAAAAACCGGATTTGTTTGGCTCGCGCGTTCGCATCTTGGGCTGGGCGACCAAACTTTTTGCGCCAGACCCCCCATGCGCGGTCCAGCTCGGTTTCGCGCAAACCTTCTAAGGCCAAGGCCACCGCCTCGCCGGACAAGCCTTTGGCCGCCAGTTCTTGCTTGACGCGTGCTGCGCCCAGCTTGCCTGAGCGGCGGTGGACCACCGAGTCGATGGCGCGGCCATCGTTGATGAAGTCACGCGCTTGCAACTCGTCCAAGGCTTTGGCCAGTTCGCCGGGCACCTCTTCGTGTGGCGCCAGTTTGCGCTCCAGTTCCACGCGCGAATGCTCGCGCTGGCTCAAAAGCCGCAGGGCGCGGCCTTTGAGCGAGGGCTGAAAACCGGGTTTGTTCAAGCGCAGGCTCCGTCCGTGGCCTCTTATTCGCCTTTGGGTACGGCAATGGCCGACTCGAGCACGCGGATGCCCAGCGATTCACGCACTTTGTTTTCGATTTCACGCGCCAGCGCAGGGTTTTCGCGCAGGAATTCGCGGGCGTTGTCACGGCCTTGGCCGATTTTTTCGCCCTGGTAGGCGTACCAAGCCCCCGACTTGTCGACGATTTTGGCGGTGACGCCCATGTCAATCACTTCGCCTTCGCGGCTGATGCCTTCGCCAAACAGGATGTCGAACTCGGCCGTCTTGAAGGGCGGCGCGACTTTGTTTTTGACCACCTTGACTTTGGTCTCGTTGCCGATCGCGTCGTCACCTTTCTTGATGGTGCCGGTGCGACGGATATCGAGGCGCACAGAAGCGTAGAACTTGAGCGCGTTGCCACCGGTGGTGGTTTCTGGGCTGCCGAACATGACACCGATCTTCATGCGGATCTGGTTGATGAAGATGACGGTGCAGTTGGTTTTCTTGATGGTGGCGGTCAGCTTGCGCAGGGCTTGGCTCATCAGGCGGGCTTGCAGGCCGGGCAGGCTGTCGCCCATGTCGCCTTCGATTTCGGCCTTGGGCGTCAGGGCGGCCACTGAGTCGATGACGACCAGATCGACCGCGCCAGAGCGCACCAGGCTGTCCACGATTTCCAGGGCTTGTTCGCCGGTGTCGGGTTGGCTGACCAGCAGCTCTTGCAGGTTGACGCCCAGGTTTTGGGCGTACTGCACGTCCAGGGCGTGTTCGGCGTCCACAAAGGCGCAGGTGCCGCCCAAGCGCTGCATCTCGGAGATGACCTGCAAGGTCAGGGTGGTTTTGCCGGAAGATTCAGGGCCGTAGATCTCGATCACGCGGCCGCGGGGCAAACCGCCCACGCCCAGTGCAATGTCCAGGCCCAAAGAGCCGGTGGAGACCACCTGGATGTCGGCGATGACCTCGCCTTCGCCCAGGCGCATGATGGTGCCTTTGCCGAATTGTTTTTCAATCTGGGCCAGGGCGGCTTGCAGGGCTTTGGACTTTTCGCTGTTGTCGTCGCGCATGGGAATCTCCTTGAATATCAATGGGTTGGGGCACCGGGTTCAGCAGCGATGTGCTGTTTACTGGATGTTTGAACAGTACTGTAAACGGACTGTATAAAACTGTAAACACTATTTTTAGTCAGTTTACCTTACCATGTGAGACCATGACATTTTCCCTCAATCCCAACCTGGCCGCGACAGAAAACACCCCACCCGAAAGATTGGAGATGCACGACGACCGCTGGCGCCAAACGCATTTGGGCCGTTTGCTGGGCCACGCCATGCGCCGTTTTGACGAGCGCGTACTGCACCTGATGGCGGGCAACGAGGGTGTGCCGCTGGCCTTGGCCAACTTGGCTTCGCGTGACCAGATCAGCGCTGCGCATGTGCACATCACGCGACATTTGGGTTTGGGTGGCTCGCGTTTGACCGACTTGGCCCGCGCTGCTGGCATGAGCAAGCAGGCCATGGGCGATTTGGTGGACCAATGCTCGGCTTGGGGTTTGGTGCAACGCGAACCTGACCCTTTGGATGCACGGGCTCGGCGTGTGGTGTTCACGCCCGTGGGTTTGGCTTGGTTGCAAGCCTTCAAGGATGCGGTGGCCCAAGCCGAGGCCGAGTTCCGCGAAGCGGTCGGCAAAGACGTGGCCACGGTGGTCGCACTGGGTCTGGAGGCTTACGCCCATTGAGGCAAAGAACGTGACCATCGGCCGCAAGGCTTAAACCTGACACTAGAATCAACGAGGCGGGACTCAAACGCCCAAGCGGCAGCCACAACAAGAGGAGACAGACATGCGCATTCTGATAGCCGAAGACGACCAGGTACTTGCCGATGGTTTGTTGCGCACGCTGCGCAGCGCGGGCGCGGCGGTGGACCATGTGGCCAGTGGCAGCGAGGCCGATGCGGCCTTGATGACCAACAACGAATTCGATTTGCTGATTTTGGACTTGGGCTTGCCCAAAATGCACGGGCTGGAAGTGCTCAAGCGTTTGCGCTCCCGTGGGTCTGTTCTGCCGGTGCTGATACTCACCGCTGCCGACAGCGTGGAAGAACGCGTCAAAGGGCTGGACGACGGCGCCGACGACTACATGGCCAAGCCTTTTAGCCTGCAAGAGCTCGAAGCCCGTGTGCGTGCCCTCACCCGCCGAGGCATGGGCGGTGCCACATCGCAAATCAAACACGGCCCGCTCATTTACGACCAATCTGGCCGTGTGGCCACCATCGACGGCAAGATGGTCGAGTTGTCGGCCCGCGAGTTGGGGCTGCTGGAGGTGCTGCTGCAACGCGCAGGCCGTCTGGTGAGTAAAGACCAACTGGTCGAGCGGCTGTGCGAATGGGGCGAAGAGGTCAGCAACAACGCCATCGAGGTGTACATCCACCGCTTGCGCAAAAAGATCGAAAAAGGCCCGATCCGCATCGCCACGGTGCGCGGCTTGGGTTATTGCCTCGAAAAGATCCCAGGCTGATCGCTTGGTGATCTGACCGCTCCACCGCACCAGACAGGGCATCACGGTCATGAAGTCTCGCGGCTGGAATGTGCGTCTTTTCAAGCGTGAACAACGCTCCTTGTTCGGGGAAATCCTCGACTGGATGCTCACGCCGCTGCTCTTGCTGTGGCCGATCAGCTTGGCGCTGACCTGGTTGGTGGCGCAAGGCCTGGCCAACAAACCCTTTGACCGCGCTTTGGTCTACAACGTGCAGGCCTTGGCCCAGCAGGTCAAGCTCGGCCCCGACAAACGCGTGCAGTTCAACTTGCCCCAGCCTGCCAGCGAGTTGCTGCGAGCGGACGAGACCGATTTGGTCTATTACCAAGTGCTCGGTGCGGCCAAAGAGCATTTGAGTGGTGAGCGTGATTTGCCCATGCCGCCCGGGGAACAAGACAAGGGCCGCAGTTACGAGGTGCACATCCGCGACGATGAAATGCGCGGTCTGGAAGTGCGTGTGGCCTACACCTGGATTCAGCTCGATGCCGAAGGCAAGCACCCGGCTTTGGTGCAAGTGGCCGAAACCCGCGAAAAGCGCTCGGTATTGGCCGCAGAGATCATCAAGGGCGTGATGCTGCCCCAGTTCGCCTTGTTGCCGTTGGCCGTTCTTTTGGTTTGGTTGGCGCTGGTGCGCGGCATCAAGCCCTTGTCACAGCTGGAAGAGCGTATCCGTGCACGCAAACCAGACGACCTGAGCCCATTGGATGACAAAGCCGTGCCCATGGAGGTGGCTCCTTTGGTGGTGTCGGTGAACGACCTGCTGGAACGGTTGAAAGACTCCATCGTCACGCAAAAACGCTTCTTGGCCGATGCGGCGCACCAGCTCAAAACCCCGCTGGCCGGTTTGCGCATGCAGGCCGATTTGGCGCAGCGTTCGGGCTCCAGTGAAGAGGACTTGAAGAAATCACTTCAGCAGATCGGCCGCGCCAGCGTGCAGGCCACCCACACCGTCAACCAGTTGTTGTCACTGGCCCGCGCAGAAGGTGGCGGTGTGCAACAGTCGCAGCAAAGTTGCGACATGGTGACGCTGGCCCGAGATGTCTTGCAAGACTGCTTGCCGGGTGCCATGGACAAAGGCCTGGACCTGGGCTACGAGGGGGTGTTTGTGGGCACGCCGGGCGCACAGGTGATGGGCAACCCCGTCTTGCTCAAGGAAATGTTGCGCAACCTGGTTGAAAACGCCGCCCATTACACGCCCAGCACACCCGAGCGCCAAGGCGTGGTCACGTTAAGGGTGTTGGTGGACCCCTACAGCAAAGCCTTGGTCATGCAGGTCGAGGACAACGGTCCCGGCATTCCGGTGGCCGAGCGAGACTTGGTGTTCCAGCCCTTTTACCGGATGCTGGGCACCAATGTGGACGGCTCGGGGTTGGGCCTGCCCATCGTCAAGGAAATCGCGCAGCAGCATGGGGCCACCATCACCGTGGAGGCATCACACCCTGGGCACAACCCGCCGGGCGCTTGTTTTACGCTGCGCTTCAGTCCTATGGCTTGAACCCGTTCAAGCGGGTTGGCCCATGTTGAGCTGCAAGCGTTCGCGCTCGATCACCCGAGCGACGGCAGGCTCTGCCGCCACTTTTTGCACAAAAGCCCACAGCGCAGGGTGCTCTTGGGCGGTGATGCCGGCGATCGTGCCCCAGCGGGTGAGGGTCAGGCTGTAAGCATCGAGCGGGCCGAAGCGGTCACCGCTGAGCCAAGCTTGGCCTTGGTTCGCAGCGGCTTGCACCAGTGCTTGCAATTCACCCAACATGCCCCGAAACAATTGGATGTTGTAAGGCTTGAGCGCCGCTTGCACTTCGGGCAGGTCCGAGAACTTTTGCGGCATGAAGATGTGGGTGAACGTCGGGTGCACGGTGTTGTTCATCCAAGCCAAAGTCGACAAGGCTTGGGCGCGTGCCAGCGGCTCGGTGGGCAGGAAACCCATTTCAGGGAACACCTGGTCCAGGTGCAGGGCGATGGCCAGAATTTGGGTGATCGGTTGGCCGTTGTTCACCAACACGGGCACTTGGCCGCGCGGGTTGATGGCTTGGTACTCGGCGCTGTTTTGCTCGCCTTTGTGCAACTTGACCATGCTCGGCTCAAACGCGGCGCCGCTCATTTCCAGCAGCACATGGGGCACAAAAGAGCAGGCACCGGGGGCGAAATAAAGTTTCAGGCTCATGGCAATCTCCGTTTTCAGTGGGTTTTCAAGGGGTTTCAGCGGCCAGACGTTTCGCGGTGGCTTCAGGGCTTTCAATGGTCAGGGCTTCGGGGCGAATCTGTTGTCCCAGCCGCTCGGGCTCGCGTGCGGTGTGGGGGCCAAAGCCCCAGCGTGCAAAAGCGTCCCACTGCCAAGCCAGTGTGGCGGCATTCAAAAGCAACAACACGGCGATCAGAAAACGGGTCATGGGCGGGGGTCCTGCACAGAAAAGGGGCGCACGCTGATTTCGGCGCTGTGGATCTCTTGCAGACCCGCAGCGGTTTGCAAACGCAGGGCACCTGAGGGGCCGACGCCGAGCGCCTCACCCACTTGGCCATCGCTGGTATACACCCGGCGGCCCTTGAGCACGTCGCGCGATGCAAACCGGTCTTGCAGGGGCGCAAAGCCATCGTGCTCGAACGTGCGCAGCGTCTGGATCAGCGGGAAAGCCACGCGTGCCAGGCAAGCGGTGGCCGTCAAGTCGGGCAGCAATTCGGTCAGGGCCGCCGGCGCGGTGTTGAGGCCGTCGGCTACGCGGGGTCGGATGTTCAGGCCCACACCCACCACCACTTGGCTGCGCCCGGCCATGCTGGCCGCTTCCACCAAAATGCCGCCCAGCTTGCGGTCCTCGAGCCACAGGTCGTTGGGCCATTTCAGGCGCACCCCCGGGTGCAGGCTTTCCGCCAAACTCAGGCCCACGGCCAGGGACAGGCCGGACCAGTCTCGGGGTGCCATGGACAGGCTGATGGAAAAGGTGAGTGAGCCGCCAGGCTGGCTTTCCCAGACACGTCCCATACGCCCGCGCCCAGCAGTTTGGCGCTCGGCCACCAACAAGGTGGCTTCGTACTGACCTGCGCGTGCCCTGCGCATCAGTTCGCTGTTGCTCGAATCGATTTCGGGCAGCACCTCGACCGTGAAGTCGGGCAACAAGGGATACACCTGCTCCCAAATTGCTTCAGAGGGCCAAGGGGTGATCATCCGAGGGGCAGTGGCAGCAGGCCAAAAGGGGTCAGCGCTTTTTGGCCGATTTCTGGGACTTTTTCGCCTTGGCGGGCTTGGCGGGCTTGGCCACTTTGGCGTCTTTCACAGGCTTTTTGGCCTTGGCTTTTTTCTGCTTGGGGATCTTGGGCTTGTCTTTGCGCTCTTTGGGCGAGAGCAGCGTGCCACGGCAGTTCTTGGCGCCGCACCAGCAGGGGTATTCGGCCTTGAGCTTCTTGGTGTAGGGCTCGTCAATGATCAGGCCGTAGTCGTAGTTCAGCTCTTCACCCGCAACGATGTTGCGGATCGCCTTGATGAAGATGCGGTCATTGTCTTCATCGGCTTCGCAGTTGGGGTTGCAGCTGTGGTTGATCCAGCGCGAGGAGTTACCGCCAAACAGCGCGTCAATGACCCGGTCTTCGTTCACATGGAAGTAGAAGGTGTGGTTCGGGTCATTCGGGTCATGGGGGTGGCGCTCTTGTGCCTCGTCCCAACTGATGACTTCGCCCACGTACTCGATCAGGGTCTCACCTTCGGCAATGTCTTGCAGCGCGAAGACGCCTTTGCCGTGCACACCAGAGCGGCGCACCTGGATGCGTTTGCCTGAGGCACTCGGGGTGGAGCGGCTGGGGGAGGAAACGGGGGTTTTGGGCACGGCGTGAAAAATTTGTTATGGTGAATTCATGTGGGCGTGCGCGTGAGCGCGTGCCCGGGCGCGTGCGCACACGCGAGACAACGGATTGTAATGACATGAAGACATTGGTAATTGCAGAGAAGCCTTCGGTGGCTCAAGACATCGTCAAAGCCTTGACCCCGACCTCGGGCAAGTTCGAAAAACACGACGACCACTTTGAGAACGACACCTACGTCGTGACCAGCGCTGTGGGGCACTTGGTGGAGATCCAGGCGCCTGAGCAGTACGACGTGAAGCGTGGCAAATGGAGCTTTGCCAACTTGCCCGTGATCCCGCCCCACTTTGACTTGAAGCCGGTGGACAAAACCAAGAGCCGCCTGTCTGCTGTGGTCAAACAAGCCAAACGCAAGGACGTGAACGCCCTCATCAACGCCTGTGACGCGGGGCGTGAGGGGGAATTGATTTTCCGTTTGATCGAGCAGTACGCTGGGGGCGCTAAAACGCTGGACAAGCCCGTGCAGCGCCTGTGGCTGCAGTCCATGACGCCCCAAGCGATCCGCGACGGTTTTGACAACCTGCGCAGCAACCAGCAGATGCAGGGCTTGGCCGACGCCGCCCGCAGCCGCTCGGAGGCCGACTGGCTGGTGGGCATCAACGGCACACGGGCCATGACCGCGTTCAACTCGCGCGATGGCGGTTTCTTTTTGACCACCGTGGGTCGGGTGCAAACCCCCACGCTGGCCGTGGTGGTCGAACGCGAAGAGCAGATCCGCAAGTTTGTCAGCCGTGACTATTGGGAAATCCACGCCGAGTTCGCCGCTGCTGCTGGCACCTACCCCGGCAAGTGGTTCGACCCCAAGTGGAAAAAAGAAGAAGACGCCGAAAAGAAAGCCGACCGGAAATGGACGGCTGCTGAGGCGCAAGCCATTGTCGATGCTGTTCGCGGCAAGACCGCCAGCGTGACCGAAGAGGCCACCCCCACCTCGCAAGCGAGCCCCGGTTTGTTTGACCTGACCAGTTTGCAGCGCGAAGCCAACGGCAAGTTCGGCTTTTCGGCCAAGACCACGCTGGCGCTGGCGCAAAGCCTGTACGAGCGCCACAAAGCCCTGACCTACCCGCGGACCGATTCGCGCCACTTGCCCGAAGACTATGTGCCGGTGGCCAAACAAACGTTGGAGATGCTGGCCGACTCCGGCATGAAGCACTTGGCCCCGCACGCGCTCACGGCGCTGAACAACAGCTACGTGCGCAAGATCCCGCGCGTGTTCGACAATAAAAAAGTGTCGGACCACTTCGCCATCATCCCCACGTTGCAAGCGCCCAGCGGCCTCTCTGAGGCCGAGCAAAAGCTGTATGACCTGGTGGTGCGTCGCTTCATGGCCGTGTTCTTTCCCAGCGCCGAATACCAGGTGACTACCCGCATCAGCGTGGCGGCAGGTCATAGTTTCAAGACCGTGGGCAAGGTGCTGGTCAAGCCGGGGTGGCTCGCCATTTATGGCAAAGAAGCCGCGGCCGAAGTGGAAGACGCCAAAGACGGTGACAAAGGCCAAAACTTGGTGCCGGTGCAAGTGGGCGAACAGGTGGGTGTGGAGTCGGTCGACGCCAAGGGCCTCAAAACCCGACCACCGGCGCGCTATTCAGAAGCCACTTTACTGGGCGCCATGGAAGGCGCGGGCAAGATGGTTGACGACGACGAGCTGCGCGAAGCCATGCAGGAAAAAGGCCTGGGCACGCCGGCCACCCGCGCCGCCATCATCGAAGGCCTGATCAACGAAAAATACATGTTGCGCGAGGGCCGCGAGATGATCCCGACGGCCAAGGCCTTCCAGCTCATGACGCTGCTGCGCGGCCTGCAGGTGGAAGAACTGTCCAAGCCCGAACTGACGGGTGAATGGGAATACAAGCTCGCGCAAATGGAGCAAGGCAAGTTGAGCCGCGCCACGTTCATGGCCGAGATCGCGGCCATGACCGAGCACATCGTCAAGAAAGCCAAAGAGTACGACCGCGACACCGTACCCGGCGACTACGCCACATTGGCAGCACCCTGCCCCAACTGTGGGGGCGTGGTCAAAGAAAACTACCGCAGGTACACCTGCAACGGGGCTGACGGCGCCAGCGACGGTTGCGGCTTCTCGTTTGGCAAATCGCCAGCGGGAAGGACTTTTGAACAAGCCGAAGTCGAGCAATTCATGCGCGACAAGAAAATTGGCCCATTGGACGGCTTCCGCTCCAAAGCGGGCTGGCCTTTTGTGGCGGAGATGGCGCTCAAGTACAACGAAGAAGAGAAAAACTGGAAGTTGGAATTCGATTTCGGTGACGACAAGAAGAAAGAGGACAGTGGCGAGATCGTCGAATTCACCGACGAATCGCTGGGCGTGTGCCCCAAGTGCGGCAGCCCGGTGCACGAGCACGGCAGCAACTACGTGTGCAGCAAAGCCGTGCCCACCCACGCGCAGGCCACGCCCAGCTGTGACTTCAAGAGCGGCAAGATCATCTTGCAGCAATCGGTCGAACGGGATCAGGTGGCCAAATTGCTGGCGACCGGCAAGACCGATGTGCTCGACAAGTTCATCAGCAACCGCACGCGCCGCAGCTTCAAGGCCATGTTGGCCTGGAACCCCGAAGAGGGCAAGGTGACGTTTGAGTTTGAGCAGCGTGAAGGGGGCAAGAAATACCCACCCCGCAAGACGGCAGCCAAAAAGACGCCTTTTGGCAAAGTGGCGGTGAAGAAAGCGGCGGCCAAAACACCCGCTGCCAAAAAAGCCGCCAAAACCGCCGCACCCAAAGCGCCGCGCAAAGCCGCTGTGGGTACTTTGAAACCCAGCGCCTCACTGGCCGCGGTGATCGGCGACGGCACCTACGCACGCACTGAAGTGGTCAAGAAGATCTGGGACTACATCAAGGCCCACAACCTGCAGGACCCGGCAGACAAGCGCTCCATCCGGGCCGATGGCAAACTCCAAGCCGTGTTTGGCAAGGACAGCGCCACCATGTTCGAGTTGGCCGGGATCATCGGCAAGCACTTGAGCTGAGCCTGCCCACGCAGTCTCTCACGGGCCCCACAGCACCAGCTTGGCGGGCAAGGCGGCGAGCTGCGGTTGCAGGACGGCCCAAACTTCAGCGGCTGTGGCACGGGCGTCCACCGCCACCGGCCCATCGCCCACGGCTTGCACGTGAGGCCGGTGCGCAGCGGGCATCTGAACGGACGCGAACCCCTGGTCGATCAGATGCTGGACCACCGCCGCTGTGGCCAGGGTGCGTAACTCGGGTTTGTAAATCTTGCCGACGTTGGTCACCGGCATGCGTGTCAGCACCGTGATGGATTTGGGGCGTGCCGGGGCCTCGTCCACACGTGCGGCGGTGAAGGCCAGCAGTTCGGCTTCGCTCACCACGCTGCCGGGTTTGAGCGTGGCAAAGGCCACCGGCAGTTCGCCCGCGTAGGCGTCGGGCGCCCCCACGGCGGCGCACAACTCCACGGCGGGGTGCGCACCCAAGGCGTCCTCGATCACCTTGGGGTCGATGTTGTGCCCCCCACGGATGATCAAATCCTTGGCGCGGCCCGACAGGTGCAAGCGGCCTTGTTTGTCCAAAAAACCCACATCGCCCGTGATGAGCCAGCCGTCTGGCGTGAAACTGCGGGCGGTCTCGAGCGCATCCAGATAGCCTGAAAAAAGATTCGGCCCTTTGTAGAGCACCATGCCTTTTTCGCCAGCAGGCAGGTCTTGTCCGGTGGCCTGGTCGTCGCTGTTCAAGGCCACAATGCGTACCCGCGCGTGCGGCAAAGGCCAACCCACGCAACCCGCAGGGGCGCTCAGGCCCGGTGGGGCGACGGTGCTCAAGCCAGCGGTCTCGGTCATGCCCAGGCTTTCGTTGATCTGCAAACCGAAGGTGTGCTCAAAGCGTTGCGCCAGCTCGGGTGGCAAAGGCGCAGCGCCTGTGCGCACGGCGCGCAGACGAGACACGTCAGCGCCATCCAGCGGCACACCCGCCAAGGCGGCCAAAACCGTGGGCACGCCCGACATCAGTGTGCAGCCGTGGTGCTCCACCAAGCGCCAGTAGTTGTGCACCACGTCGCGGTTGCGAAACAGGCTGGGCGTGGGAATGAGCACGTGCATGCCCACCGCCAAAGAACACAGTGCGCCGGGCAGCACCCCGGCCACATGGAACAGCGGGTAGCCATTGATCGTCACATCGCTCGGTTGAAAGCCTTGCATGGTGGCGTTGGCCCAAGCGGTGAAGACCTGCGCACCATGGCTGTGCCGCGCCAGTTTGGGCGCCCCGGTGGTGCCCCCGGTGTGGAAGTAGGCCGCGATGTCGCGCGGCTGGAAAACCCGCCCGCTCAGCAGCCGGTCGTTGACCTGTTGAAGGCGCAAACCATGGAAGTCTTGGGCAGCTGCAGGCAGCCCTGGCGGCAACAGTTGCCCATCCGGGTGGACCAGCAGCACGCTTTTCAAGTGGGGCAATTGGGCTTGCAGACGCAGCGCTTTGTCACGCATCTGGCTGTCATCGTCCAGGCCATGCGCGATCAGCACCTTGGCCTGGCTGGCCCGCAGCAGCGACAGCAATTTTTCTTCGCTCAGCAAAGGGTTGAGTGGCTGCACAATGCCCGCGGCTTCGCCC
Source organism: Limnohabitans sp. Rim8 (assembly GCF_945869175.1). Taxonomy (GTDB): domain Bacteria; phylum Pseudomonadota; class Gammaproteobacteria; order Burkholderiales; family Burkholderiaceae_C; genus Limnohabitans_A. The sequence goes on from NZ_CAMBNZ010000034.1 coordinate 19,863, forward strand.
CCCCAAAGGGCCAGGTGGTAAGCCAGTCCGCCGGGCAGCAAGATGGCCACGGCGTCTTGCGGGCCTGTGCCCAAGCCGTGCAGCAAATTGGCCGTTTGGTGGATGCCTTGCAGCAAGTCACGGTAAGTCCACGTGGTGGACGGTCCGCCGGGCAGGCCAGTGCTCAAGAAGGTGAGCGCGGGCCGTTCGGCGTGGAACTCGGCACTGGCGCGAATCAGCGCGTAGGTGCTGGACCAGGGCATGGCCTGGCTCAAAGGCGTGGACTCGATGCGCTGGAGGTCGGCGCGGGATTGAACGGGAGATGAAGCGGTCAGGTGCATGCGCGATGTTAGCCAGCGCACCGCCCCTGCTTTGTCACGCAGGTGGCTTGACGCCGTTCTGTCCTGCGCTGGGGTGACTTCAAACCTTGTTCGCCACCACCCGCGCCATCTCCACGCATTTGTTCGAGTAGCCCCACTCGTTGTCGTACCAAGCCATGACCTTGACGAAGGTGCTGTCCAAAGCCATGCCGGCTTCGGCGTCGAACACGCTGGTGCACACCTCGCCCCTGAAATCGGTGGACACCACTTTGGCTCCGGTGTAACCCAGCACGCCCTTGAGCGCGCCTTCGCTTTGCGCTTTCATTTCGGCGCAAATCTCGGCATAGGTCGCCGGGCTGCTGAGCTCGGCCGTCAAATCCACCAGCGACACATCGCTGGTGGGCACGCGCACCGCCACGCCGGTGAGTCGGCCCTTGATCTCGGGAATCACCACGCCCACGGCCTTGGCCGCGCCGGTGCTGCTGGGGATGATGTTTTCCAGAATGCCGCGACCGCCTCGCCAATCCTTGTTGCTCGGGCCGTCCACGGTTTTCTGGGTGGCGGTGGTGGCATGCACGGTGGTCATGAGGCCCCGCTTGATACCCCATTTGTCGTTCAGCACTTTGGTGATGGGCGCCAGCGCATTGGTGGTGCAACTGGCGTTGCTGATGATGGCTTGGCCAGCATAGGTGCCGTGGTTCACGCCGAACACAAACATCGGTGTGTCGTCTTTGGAAGGCGCTGACATGACCACCTTCTTGGCCCCTGCGGCCAAGTGTTTGCCCGCACTGTCTTTGTCCAGGAACAGGCCCGTGGCCTCGATCACCACGTCGGCACCGACCTCGTTCCACTTCAGGTTGGCCGGGTCGCGTTCTTGTGTCAGGCGGATGCGCTGGCCGTTCACGATCAAGGTCGAGCCTTCCACCGCCAGCGTGCCCTTGAAGCGCCCGTGCACGCTGTCGTATTCCAGCATGTAGGCCAGGTATTCAGGCTCCAGCAAGTCGTTGATGCCAACGATCTCGACGTCCTGGAAGTTTTGCACCGCAGCGCGCAACACCATGCGGCCAATGCGGCCAAAACCATTGATACCGATCTTGGTGCTCATGTTTGACTCTTTCAGGGGGGTGGGGGTTGACACAGCATTTGTCTGTATGCCCATGTAACCATGTTAAGACATTTATTGTAATTTTGTTACATTTCGCGTTTCGCGAAAGGGTTTGTTCTGGTTTTGTAACTGTTCAGGCCTGCGTGTGCAGGCCCACAGACTGTCGCTGCCCGGCTGCCCTGCAAGGGGCAGGCGGTTTTTTTGTGGGGTCACAGCAACTTTGATGTCACGGGCATCACGCGGCACAATGCAGGGCATATTCGGGCCTGCGAAGCACGTCAGCGTGTCACCAGCCCCTGGTTGTTAACTGAACCCAAGACCTCAAGGAGAAGCCTCATGCTCAACCGCCGCAGAACCCTTGTGACCCTGGCCCTTTCATTGGCCGCAACTGGTGGGGTCGCCGCGCAGGACCAATACCCCAGCAAGCCCGTCACGGTCATCGTGCCCCAGGCGGCAGGTGGTGCCAACGATGCGATTGCCCGTGTGATCGCCCTGAAGTTGACCGAGCAGCTCGGCCAGTCGTTCATCGTCGAAAACCGCACGGGCGCTGGCGGCAATGTGGGGACGGTGGCTGCTGCCCGTGCCAAAGCGGATGGCTACACCCTGATGGTCACAGCGGACAGTTCGATGGTCATCAACCCTGCGCTCTACAAGAGCACGGGTTTTGACCCGCTCAAGGACTTCGAGCCTGTGGGCACGGTCGCCACGGCCGGCTATGTGTTGGTGGCCAACCCGGCGTTTCCAGCCAAAAACACCGCCGAGCTGATTGCCTTGGCCAAACAGCAGCCGGGCAAGATCAACATCGGCTCGGCAGGCAATGGCACGCTCAACCATTTGATTGGCGAAATGCTGGGCAAAGCCACAGGGATTGACTTGGTGCATGTGCCCTACAAGGGCGCGGCTGCCGCAGTGACCGACTTGGTGGCGGGGCAGGTGCAGGTGTCCGTTCAGAGCCTGCCGTCGTCGATTGCCTTCATTCGCTCGGGCAAAGTCAAAGTGTTGGGCGTGGTCAACCCCAATCGTTTGCCCGCTCTGCCCGATTCGCCCACCATCGCAGAGACGGTCAAGGGCTTTGGCTCCACCCCTTGGTATGGCGTGTTTGCGCCCGCAGGAACACCGAAACACATTGTGACGCAGCTCAATGCCGCCATCGCCAAGGCGCTCGATTCCAAAGATGCGCAGGAGCGCTTGGCGGGCGTGGGCTGTGAGCCCTACAAGTCCACGCCTGAGCAGTTTGCGCAGCTGGTGCGCGACGATCTGCCGCGTTGGGCCAAGATTGTCAAGGACTCTGGCGCGACCATCGACTGAGGACAAGTCGCATGAACATGCCACAACTGACGCCAGGTGCACTCAAAGGCTTGCGCGTGGTCGAAATGGGCCAGCTCATTGCCGGGCCTTTTGCCGCCAAGACCTTGGGCGACTTTGGCGCCGATGTCATCAAAATCGAGCCCCCTGGCGCGGGCGATCCGCTGCGCAATTGGCGCATGCTCCAAGACGGTACGTCGGTCTGGTGGCAAGTGCAGTCGCGCAACAAACGCTCGATCGCCTTGGACCTGCGCAGCGCCGAGGGCCAGGACATTGCCCGCCAATTGATTGCTCAAGCCGATGTGCTGATCGAGAACTTCCGCCCTGGCACGATGGAAGGCTGGGGCATGGACTACGAGACCTTGGCGAAAACCAACCCCGGCTTGGTGATGCTGCGCATCTCGGGTTACGGTCAGACCGGTCCCTACCGCGATTTGCCGGGCTTTGGCGTCATTGGCGAAGCCATGGGGGGACTGCGCCACTTGACGGGCGAGGCCGATCGCATTCCCGTGCGTTGCGGCATTTCAATAGGGGACACCTTGGCGGCTCTGCACGGCATCATTGGGGTGCTGATGGCGCTGTATCACCGCAAGGTCAATGGCGGTCAGGGTCAGGTGATCGATGTGGCGCTCAACGAGGCGGTTCTGAACGTGATGGAAAGCCTGATCCCTGAATACAGCGCCTTTGGGGCCGTTCGTGAGCCTGCGGGCTCCGCTTTGCCGGGCATTGCCCCGTCCAACGCTTACCGCTGCGCCGATGGTGTGGTCTTGATTGCCGGCAACGGGGACAGCATTTTCAAGCGCCTGATGCAGGTCATTGCGCGTGAGGACTTGGGCCAAGACCCGGCGCTGGCCAACAACGCTGGCCGTGTCGCCCGCGTTCAGGAGCTGGACGCGGCCATCGAAGCCTGGACGCAGACCCGCCATGTGGCCGATGTGTTGCTCGCTTTGGGCGAGGCCAGCGTGCCGGCCGGTCGGGTTTACACCGCGAAAGACATTGTGGAAGACCCCCACTACCGCGCCCGCGACATGATCCTCAAGCAGAAAACCCGCGACGGCCATGAGATCGACGTGCCGGGCATCGTGCCCAAATTGATGGGCACACCCGGTCAGGTGCGCAGTCCAGCCCCCAAGCTGGGCGATGACACCAATGCGGTCCTGGCCGAACTGGGCATGGGCCTGGAGGCGATTGCCCAATTGCGACACAAAAAGGTGGTGGCATGAACACAAACAAGCCGGTTTGGCAAGGCGCAGGTCGCCGCATCCACATGCAAGAAGTGGGTACCCGCGATGGGCTTCAGGCCGAAGCGGCTTTTGTGCCCACCGAGGACAAAATCGCCCTGGTCAACGCCTTGTCTGAGGTCGGCCTGGCCAAGATCGAGGTGACTTCCTTTGTGTCGCCCAAGGCCATTCCGGCATTGCGCGATGCCGAGCAGGTCCTGCGCGAAATTCGCCGCCAACCCGGTATCGTCTACACCGCGCTGGTGCCCAACGTGCGGGGGGCCGAGCGTGCGGTCGAGTCCAAAGCCGATGAGCTGAACCTGGTCATGTCGGCCAGCGAGAGCCACAATGTGTCCAACCTGCGCATGACGCGTGAGCGCTCCTATGCCGGGTTGAGCGAGGTGGTCCGGGCCGTTCAGGGCACGGGGGTGGCCATCAACGTCTCGCTGTCGTGCGCCATGGGCTGCCCAATGGAAGGCGATGTGCCGATGCCCGTGGTGTTGGATTGGTGCCACCGTTATGTGGAAGAGCTGGGTGCGGGTGGCGTGACGCTGTGCGACACCACCGGCATGGCTTACCCCACGCAGGTGGCTGAGCTGACCCGGCTTTTCCGGGAGCGCTGGCCCCACACCGAGCTGACCTTGCATTTCCACAACACCCGTGGCATGGGCTTGGCCAATGTCTTGGCGGCCATCGATGCCGGGGCCGACCGCTTTGACGCTTCTTTGGGCGGCATTGGGGGCTGCCCTTATGCGCCGGGTGCCTCGGGCAACGTCTGCACCGAAGAGGTCGTCCACGCGCTGGCCTTGATGGGTTATGACACCGGGGTGGACTTGCCCCGGCTCATGGCGGCGGCCCGCCAATTGCCGGGTTTGATCGGTCATGAGGTGCCCAGCCAAATCCTCAAAGCCGGTCGGCGACTGGATCTGCATCCACGTCCGGTGGTTGGGGATGAGATCGCCCTGCGTTCGGCCTCCCGTTAGCCAGATTGCCCGTGGCCTCTTGGGTGACAGGGGGCAGTGCTGGCTGGGGACACAATCCGGTCATCCCAATGGAAGGAATGCGGCATGGCCGGTGCGTTGAATGGACTGCGGATCCTGGACTTGACCAGCGTGCTGATGGGGCCTTTTGCCACGCAGCTGATGGCCGACTTGGGCGCCGATGTGGTCAAGATCGAGCCGCCTGTGGGCGATCCGGTGCGGGGCATTGGCCCCATGCGCCACGCCGGCATGGGCGCGATTTTCTTGCACGTCAACCGCAACAAGCGCAGTGTGGTGCTGGACCTCAAAAAACCCGAGGGCTTGAACGCCTTTTTCGAGTTGGTGAAAACCGCCGACGTGGTGGTTTACAACATCCGGCCGCAGGCGATGCGGCGCTTGGGCATTGACCATGAACGCCTAAAAACCATCAACCCGCGCATCATTTACGCCGGCCTTTATGGCTACAGCGAAAAAGGCCCTTATGCGGGCAAACCTGCTTACGACGATTTGATCCAGGGTGCTGCGGCTGTGCCCAGCTTGGTTGGTTTGGCCAGTGGGGGTGAGCCGCGGTATGTGCCGCTCACGCTGGCGGACCGCACGGTGGGCCTGATGGCATCCAACACCATTTTGGCGGCGGTGATTGCCCGCTACCAGACGGGTGTGGGGCAAGCAGTCGAAGTGCCGATGTTTGAGACCATGGCGCAATACGTCTTGGGCGAGCACATGGCCGGAGCCACCTTCGAACCGACCTTGGGCCCGACCGGCTACCCGCGCTTGCTGGTGCAAGAGCGCCGCCCCTACCCCACCCGTGACGGCCATGTGTGTGTGCTGATTTACACCGACCGGCAATGGGAGACGTTTTTGACATTGATCGGGCAAGGCGAGTTGTTTCGCC
>NZ_CAMBNZ010000035.1 GCF_945869175.1 Limnohabitans sp. Rim8
ACACTTTCTGGGGTGAGTACACAGGCGTGACTACTCCTGATGGTGATGACACGTTCTACGGTGAAGATGGAGATGACCAAGCTTACGCAGGAGCCGGAAACGACACGTTATATGGTGGAGCAGGTAATGATGGTTTAAAAGGCGACGAAGGTAACGATACGATAGATGGTGGTGACGGAAATGACTACCTTAAAGGCGAAGATGGAAATGATTCAATACTAGGTGGCGCTGGAGATGATTCAGTTATCGGAAGCTCCGGTAATGACACTGTATCTGGTGGAAAAGGCAACGACACTTTCTGGGGTGAGTACACAGGCGTGACTACTCCTGATGGTGATGACACGTTCTACGGTGAAGATGGAGATGACCAAGCTTACGCAGGAGCCGGAAACGACACTCTTAATGGAGGCGATGGAACAGACACCTTATCTGGTGGTGGTGGAGATGACACGCTAGATGGTGGAGCAGGTAATGACTCTCTTGTTGGAGGAAACGGAACTGACACCGCAATTTACTCTAAGGCAGTCTCAAACTATGCGATTCAAATTGATGGCCCAGCTGTTGTAATTACCGACAAAGTAACCAATGAAAAAGACGTACTAACCAATATAGAAAATCTTTCTTTTGCAGGTGTTGTGAGTGATGTATCAGCTTTCGGTAAAGTTTCTGTAGATTTCAATACTCTTTCAATACCTGACAAAAAGATCATTCTTGAGGAGCAATACAAGGCTTTAATAACTGATGGAACAAAAAAATGGAGTGGCACAAATTTCACATACTCATTTGCACAATATTCGATCAATAGCGATCCTTTTTATATACCTTCAGGCGAAACATATAAATTTCAGGTTCTTGGCAGCTATCTTCAAAATTTAGCTCGGGAAACTTTCGATTATTTATCAATAATACTTCCTTTATCGTTCACTGAAATCACAAATACTCAAAGTGCAACATTTAAGTTTGAATCTCACAATATGACTGCGGGTGGTTATGCCACGTACCCTGGTTATTCAACTTCAGGCATTGTAGAAATTAGCTCAAAGAACAACTCTGATTTACTAGGTCAGTATGCAGTGTCAACTGTTATTCATGAACTTGGACATTCACTAGGGCTAGATCACACCTCACCCAGAGGAGAAGTTGCTGCAGGTGCAGGTGGTGGCGACGATGCCCCAAGCTTGCCTGATTATTTGGATAGATCCACACTTTCAATAATGTCCTATGCAAAAATACGTATTGATGAATCCTATCTTGCTAGTTACTCAGCTCTAGACATCCGAGCACTCATTTCTCTCTATGGTAAGCGTGAATCGACTGAAGCTACGACTTTTAAACTTCACTATGACTCAAGTCTTTCAACGTCAAGCAAACAAAATTCATTAAACAAAATCCAAACAGGTCAGTGGGATCTATACGGCTATGCACCTTTCATGATTGTTGACAACGGCGGAACAGATACTGTTGACGTATCTGATTGGAAGGGTGGGGTTAAAGTAGATTTATCTGGTTGGGGAATTGGACCCATTGGTGGTGTTGCAAATGACTACACATTTAATAGTGTCAGCAATGGATCATTAATTTCGGAAGGCGATGGTTCTGCAATAGTTACAATCTATCCAGATACAGTTCTTGAAAAGGTTATTGGTAGTCCTGAAGCTGACATCATCATTGGTTACACAGCCTTAGAAACATTAGACGGCGGAGCAGGTAACGATCAAATCACTGGGGGCGGTGGTAACGATGATATTAACGGTGGCACTGGGATTGACACTGCAATTTTCACAAGCGCCTCTAAGAGTTACAAATTTTCTGTTGGATCCAATTCAGTTTTAATTACAGGTGATCCAACTACAGACGGAATAGACACACTAACTAATGTTGAACGCTTAAAGTTCTCAGATAAAACTATAGCCATCGATCTGAGTGAAAATGCAGGGACAACAGCAAAAATAATTGGCGCGGTTTTAGGCAAGTCTCAGGTTCAAAATCCAACTTTTGTCGGTCTTGGATTGAGTTATTTGGATAAAGGAATGACTTACTCAGACCTTGGTGCATTGGCTCTGACTGCAGTTGGAGCAACCACAAATGATGCAGTAGTTTCTACTCTTTGGAAAAATGTAATAGGAACTGATGCCACCCCTGCAATCAAGGCACCCTACATCAAGATGTTGACCGATGGTATGAAGGTGGGTGATCTGGTCCTTCTTGCAGCAGATACAAGTTTCAATACAACGAACATCAACCTAGTTGGTCTTGCACAAACTGGTATTGAGTACTTACCTGTGGTTTAAATTGAGGATTCCAAATCTCAACCGTCAATTTGATTGACGGTTGGAGTGGGTGTTTCCACCCACTCTTTTCAGATGTGACTAGTGGGATAACGAACCTGATTTTTCTGTATTCTTTAAATAAACCCGACCCGTTCTCTCAACTGATCGATCTGGTTCAAAGCACCACTTTTTGATTCCTCAGTTTCCTCGTGACGTTGTAGAAGTACGTTGGACTGCCCTTGGGTGTGATGTTGGCTCCTTCAATGAACGCTACAAGGACTACTTCTCTTGATTCGCTCTTTAGTATCTTGAAGATTTCCAGTGCAGCCGCAGCTTTAGATCCTTGTTCCAGTAGGACCTGTTGACCCATCTTGATGGCATCCTTATTCAAAGATGGATTGATAGGGGACGGGATCATTTGAGTTTCAGGATTTGTATTCACAGTAGACGCTCCACAGAGAGTTGATGATTTACATGGCTTGATCAGGTTGTACTCCCTCCAAGCCAGAGATGTCCTCAAATAGATCAAATGTGGTTTCTGTGAACTGTTGACGGGTCAAGGATGACCCGTATTGATCCCGAATGATCAGGAGCAACGTCTGGAGTTCATCTGGACTGAAATAGTTCACTGGCACCACCTAGATCAAGCGAGGTGCGGTGAGGGTCCATGGGAATCAGGGAATGGGCAACGAGGTGGTTGACCCTGAAGAGAGTGGGAAACTCAAGTCATCTTTAGATCTTGGTTTTTGTCTGTTGACTTGAGAGCATAGATTGTTGATTGCCCTACAGAGGACATCCAAAACTGGTCGAGATGGGGTCGACCCAATCCAACCCCAGTCTGGATCAAATCACTGGTCTACAAGATGGATGTTCCAAGTAATCAATGTCCATCACACGTAACAGTGCGCTCAGCAGGCATGCGAAGGAACATTGCGTTTGGTGCGGCTGGCGGGGATCGAACCCACGACCCTTGGCTTCGGAGGCCAATACTCTATCCACTGAGCTACAGCCGCATTGTGGTGTGCTTGTGCATTATCACATGGCTTGTCATTTTGACCGCAGCTTGCAAGCTCAGTGAAGGGCTGGCCGCTATAATCTCGCGTTGATTCCGGATCACCCGCAGGCCTTCAGGCCAAGCCCTACCAGAGGATTTCATGAGCGACAAAAGTCACGATCACCACGAAGCACATACCGGCCCAGTGAAAACGCCCAAGCAAATGCTTTTGCTCAGCTTGGCTTCTTTCATCATTCCTGTGTTCATCATCATCGGCTTGGTGTTTTATGTCACATCGGCCAACAAAACTGCGCCAGGATCCAGTGACAGCGAGAAGTCACTGGCCCAACGGATACAAAAAGTGGGCTCTATTGAAGTTCGTGATGCCAACCGCCCACTCAAGGCTGGCGAAGAGGTTTATAAAGCCCAATGCTTGGCCTGCCACGCTGCGGGTGCTGCAGGCGCTCCCAAATTGGCGGATCTGGCCGCTTGGGGCCCTCGCATCAAGCAAGGCTTGGAGACCCTGGTCACCTCTGCACTCAAAGGCAAAGGTGCCATGGGCGCACAAGCGGGTGGTGACTTCAACGACATCGAAATCGCACGTGCCGTTGTGTACATGACCAACAACGCCGGTGCCAAGTTTGCTGAACCTGAAGCACCTGCTGCTGCAAGCTCAGAGAAAAAGTGATTTTTCACTGGCTTATTCAAAACCGACCTGTGGGTCGGTTTTTTTACGCCTTGATTGAGTTGGCGATCGCTTGCGGGCTGATCACAAAGCCATGTTGAATTTGCAAGTTCTTTGAGTCACAACTTTCCAGGCTCCAACGGCCTTGCTCCAAGGCTTCAGCCACTTGGCCAACATCCATCGTATGGACCAAGCCCAGACCCAAAGGGGTTTTGAGGTACACACGACCGTTTTCATCTAGTAGGCATGCCAGCGCTTGGGTGATTTCTCCTGTCTGGGCCACTGGCATGAAGTTTTCATTCAAACGCCAGACATAGGGGGTCAGTTCAAGTTCTACGTAAACCCTTTGAGGGCCGTTCTGGAAGAACCACTGGCCCTTGTCATCCGCCGCGTAATTGCGATGAATGAACTCGATCAACTTCTCGTGCTTCAATACCGAGCCTTTGGCGCCTGGCACACCGCTTTGGAATGCGCCCAAGCGCTGCACTGGGTCATCCCGCATGTGCCATTGACCCCGGCTGTCCAGGCCCAACCATCCGTAACAGTCCGGCACGTTGGGCCATTTGGCCATGGCTTGTTTGACGATATCATCCATCGTTCATACGCCCTTCGTGCAGTGGCTTGCCGGCGGCAGCCATCAACCACCCGCCTACAGCATCGGGCAGTCCTCGGATATGCCCCGGCCATGCGCCTTGCGCAAACCCCACATGGCCGCCGTGTTCGGGTTGCCACAATGTGACCGACTGAGAGACATCCTGTTTTTGCGGCAAACTGTGACTGGGCACAAAGGGGTCATTCCGAGCGTTCATCGCCAAAGCGGGCAATTGGATGTTTTTCATCAATGGTTTAGCAGAAGCTTTTGTCCAATAATCATCTGTGTTTTTGAACCCATGCAAGGGCGCTGTAAACACATTGTCAAATGCGTACAGATCCTTTGCGGCCATGAGTTTCAGGGGATCAAACAAACCCGGGTGCTGGGCCAGCTTGGCCATGGCTTTGGGCTTCATGCTGCGCAAAAACATCCGGGTGTAGATGTGACGGTTCAAGCCTTGTCCCATCGCTAAACCACTTTGCGTTAAATCCAAAGGGGCACAAATGGAAGCAATGGCGTCTGCACTTCTCAAAGCCAATTCCCCATGTTCTGCTGCCCATCGCATCAAGGCATTGCCACCGAGTGATATGCCTGCAGCGACCAACGTTTGGCCGCCTTCTTTCTGATGCTGCAGTCGCAACTTGGCCAACACCCAATGGATTTCTTGGTGATCGCCCGAATGGTAGGCCCTTGGACCTTGGTTCAGCTCACCACTGCAGCCTCTGAAATGGGGCAAAGCAAAATGCACATCGTTATCAGTCGCCCAATCGGCAAAGGACTGTGCGTAATGGCTTTGGGATGAGCCTTCCAAACCATGAAAGAGCACCATCAAAGGCCGTTTAGGGTTGCTGGCAACTTGACGGTCCACATCGATGAAATCGCCATCGGGGGCAATCCAGCGCTCTCGGACCTGAGGCAACACAGAGCCTAACTGTCGACGCGCAAACAATGCAGGCCAAATGGTTTGCGCATGTCCTCCCGGCAACCAAGCCGGTGGTGTGTATTGCATAGAGGTTAATGAAGGACTTGAGGTTTCACTCCCACATCAACCGAATCATGCGTCGTCCCAGGGCTGGTATGGTGGGCCACCATGCGCCAGCCTTGTGGGGTCTTGTGATAGACATTGGTGGCAATCACAAACGCTTGCTGTCGCCCTTGCGGCGTGATGACTTCAACGCGTTCCACCAGATGGTGAACCGCACTGGCCAATGACTCAATCTTGTGGATTCTTTCGGGGTACGCCTGGACACTGCCGTTTGAAAACATCGTTTCAAATGTTGCACGGATGGCGCCTTGTCCGACCAACCTGGGGCCGCCGGGGTGAATACAAACAATGTCGTCTTCTTCCGCCCAACAGCCCATGAGCTGCTCTATGTCGGCGTTGTGCAGCGCTTCGTAGAAGTTGTGTTCAACATCATCAGGGGTTCCCCCCACAATGGCTGCTTGGAGTTTGGCGCGTTTCATGATGCCTTCAAGTCTACACGTCCCTCATTTGAGTTGGGCAACAAAAAAACCCGGTGACATCGCTGCGCCGGGTTTTGATGGTGCTTGTTGTGCAAGCACCCCATTTGAGCTGCGCCTTACTTCTTGCGGAACTTGCGAAGTGCAGACAACTGAGCAGCCAAAACAGCCAACTCGGACGTCGCACGGGCCATGTCGATTTCGCTTTTGGCGTTTTTCAAAGCCTCTTCTGCCAAAGCCTTGGCCGCATTGGCTTTTTCTTCATCGAGGTCTTTGCCTCGAATCGCCGTGTCAGACAACACAGTCACACAGTCAGGCTGTACTTCCAAAATACCACCTGCGACGAATACAAATTCCTCGCCGCCATCGGCCTTCTCGATGCGAACCGAACCGGCCTTGATCCGGGTGATCAAAGGCGTATGGCGCGGGTAAATGCCCAACTCGCCAGACTCACCCGGCAAGGCCACAAAGCGGGCTTCACCTGAGTAGATGGACTCTTCGGCACTGACCACATCAACGTGGATGGTGTTCATGTTTACTCCTTAAAAAGGTGCGTTCAAGCTGGCCAAGGGAAAGCGGGTTCAACCGGCTGCCCCAAAGCGCTGCTTAAGCTGCCTTTTTGGCCTTTTCGAAAGCTTCGTCGATCGTGCCGACCATGTCGAACGCTTGCTCTGGCAGGTGATCGCACTCGCCGGCCACAATCATCTTGAAGCCACGGATGGTCTCAGCCAAGGTGACGTATTTGCCGGGAGAACCGGTAAACACTTCAGCCACATGGAAAGGTTGCGACAAGAAACGCTGGATCTTGCGGGCACGGGCCACAGCCAACTTGTCTTCAGGTGCCAAGTCGTCCATGCCCATGATGGCGATGATGTCGCGCAGTTCGCGGTAACGCTGCAATGTGCCTTGCACAGCGCGGGCTGTTTCGTAGTGGTCCTGACCGACCACCAAGGGGTCCAACTGACGGCTAGTGGAGTCCAAAGGATCCACAGCAGGGTAAATGCCGAGTGAGGCAATGTCACGGGACAACACAACGGTTGAATCTAAGTGAGCGAAAGTGGTCGCAGGCGATGGGTCGGTCAAGTCATCGGCTGGCACGTAAACGGCCTGGATGGAAGTGATCGAGCCGACTTTGGTCGACGTGATGCGTTCTTGCAAACGGCCCATTTCTTCTGCGAGGGTTGGCTGATAACCCACAGCAGATGGCATGCGGCCCAACAAAGCGGACACTTCTGTACCGGCCAAGGTGTAGCGGTAGATGTTGTCCACAAAGAACAACACATCTTTGCCTTCGTCACGGAAAGATTCAGCAATGGTCAAGCCGGTCAAGGCCACACGCAGACGGTTGCCTGGTGGCTCGTTCATCTGACCGTAAACCATGGCCACTTTGGACTCAGGCAGGTTCTCAAGGTTCACCACGCCGGAATCGGCCATCTCGTGGTAGAAGTCGTTGCCTTCACGGGTACGCTCACCCACCCCCGCGAACACGGACAAACCGCTGTGCGCCTTGGCGATGTTGTTGATGAGTTCCATCATGTTCACGGTCTTGCCCACACCGGCACCACCGAACAAGCCGACCTTACCGCCTTTGGCAAAGGGGCACACCAAGTCAATCACCTTGATGCCGGTTTCCAGCAATTCTTGTGAAGGGCTCAGTTCATCGTAAGCAGGGGCTTTGCGGTGGATGGAAGCGGTGAGTTCCTGGCTAACAGGACCACGCTCATCAATGGGCGCACCCAACACATCCATGATGCGACCCAGAGTGGCTTTGCCCACGGGTACGGTGATGGCCTTGCCGGTGTTGAACACCATCAGGCCACGACGCAGGCCGTCGGAAGAACCGAGCGCAATGGTGCGCACGATGCCGTCGCCGAGTTGCTGCTGCACTTCCAGGGTCAGCGCGGAGCCTTCCATTTTGAGTGCGTCATAAACTTTGGGCATCTGGTTGCGTGGAAACTCCACGTCCACCACCGCGCCAATACACTGAACAATTTTTCCTTGGGCTTGCATTTTTCGCTCCAAATAATTTGAATTTGCTGAACTGGGAATCAACCGCTGATCGCGGCTGCGCCAGAGACGATTTCCGACAGTTCTTTGGTGATGGCGGCTTGACGGGTTTTGTTGTAAACGAGTTTGAGCTCGCCAATCACATTGCCCGCATTGTCTGTTGCGGCCTTCATGGCCACCATACGTGCGGCGTGTTCTGAAGCCATGTTTTCTGCCACAGCTTGGTAAGCCAGGGCTTCTGCATAACGGATCAACAAATCGTCAATGACCGACTGGGCGTCGGGCTCATAGATGTAGTCCCATCCGTGGGTCACGCCACTGGCTGCTTTGGTCTCTGCTTCCATCTTGGAAGAAGACAAGGGCAACAACTGGTCGATGGTGGGCACTTGTGCCATGGTGCTGACAAACTTGTTGTAGCACAGGTACACAGCACTTACCTCACCTGCAGCGTAAGCATCGAGCAGCACTTTGACGGGACCGATCAACTTTTCCAGATGTGGTTTATCGCCCAAATGCGTCACGTTGGCCACCACTTTGGCGTTGACGCGGTTCAGGAAGCCCAAACCTTTGCCACCAATGGCTACTGCCAGAGGTGTCTTGCCTTCGGCCTGCGTTTCACGCAGTTTTCCGGTCACAGCGCGAAGCAAGTTGGTGTTCAAGCCACCGCACAAACCTTTGTCCGTGGTCACCACAATGAAACCGATCGACTTGCCATCGTTTTGTTTCATGAAGGCATGCACGTACTCAGGGTTGGCCTGCCCGAGATGGGTCGCGATGCTGCGAATTTTCTCACTGTAAGGCCGGGCCGTGCGCATACGCTCCTGCGCCTTGCGCATTTTGGAAACGGAAATCATCTCCATGGCCTTGGTGATCTTCTTGGTGTTTTCCACCGATTTGATCTTGGTGCGTAGTTCCTTGCCCGATGCCATCAGAGGCTCCTTTTGATCAGGTAGAAATTAAGCAAAGCTTTTCTTGAACGCAGCCACTGCGGTGGTCAATTCAGCTTCCGCTTCTTTGTCCAAAGCTTTGGCGCTTTCGATCTTGGCCAGCAATGCAGCGCACTTGTCTTTCAAGTAAGCGTGCAAACCGTGCTCGAAAGACAGGACTTTCTTGACGTCAATGTCGTCCATGAAGCCTTTGTTCACAGCAAACAAACTGGCTCCCATCAAGCTGATCGACAAGGGGCTGTATTGGGCTTGCTTGAGCAATTCAGTCACGCGGGCACCGCGGTCCAACTGCTTGCGGGTGGACTCGTCCAGATCAGAAGCGAACTGCGCAAAAGCAGCCAATTCACGGTACTGCGCCAAGTCGGTACGGATACCACCGGATTGACCTTTAATGACCTTGGTCTGAGCGGAGCTACCGACGCGCGACACCGAGATACCGGCGTTGATCGCAGGACGGATGCCGGCATTGAACAAACTGGTTTCCAGGAAAATCTGACCGTCGGTGATCGAAATCACGTTGGTGGGCACGAATGCAGACACGTCACCGGCTTGTGTTTCGATGATGGGCAATGCTGTCAGTGAACCTGTTTTACCCGTCACAGCACCTTTTGTGAAAGCTTCGACGTAGTCGGCGTTCACGCGGGCTGCACGCTCCAGCAAACGGCTGTGCAAATAGAACACATCGCCTGGGTAAGCTTCGCGGCCTGGTGGGCGGCGCAACAACAATGACACTTGGCGGTAAGCCACCGCTTGCTTGGACAGATCGTCGTAGACAATCAATGAGTCTTCGCCACGGTCACGGAAGTATTCGCCCATCGTGCAACCGGAGTAGGCCGACACGTACTGCATCGCAGCAGATTCAGAGGCGGAAGCAGCCACAACGATGGTGTACGCCATCGCGCCAGCTTGTTCCAGAGCGCGCACCACGTTTTTGATCGACGAGGCTTTTTGGCCAATCGCGACATAAACGCAGGTCATGTTCTGACCTTTTTGGTTGATGATGGCGTCGATCGCGACGGCAGTCTTGCCGGTTTGACGGTCACCAATGATCAGTTCGCGCTGGCCACGGCCCACGGGAACCATGGAGTCGATCGACTTCAAGCCCGTCTGCCTCGGCTCGTCCACCGATTTACGTGCGATCACGCCTGGGGCGACTTTTTCGATCACGTCGGTCATCTTGGCATTGATGGGACCCTTGCCATCAATGGGCTGGCCCAGAGCATTCACCACGCGGCCAATCAATTCGGGGCCCACGGGCACTTCCAAAATGCGGCCGGTGCACTTGACCGTGTCTCCTTCGGAGATGTGCTCATATTCACCCAAGATCACGGCGCCGACCGAGTCACGCTCGAGGTTCAGGGCCAGACCAAATGTGGCAGCGCCATCGGCGGTTGATGGGAATTCGAGCATTTCGCCCTGCATCACATCAGACAAACCGTGAACACGAACGATACCGTCGGTCACAGACACCACAGTGCCTTGGTTACGGATATCGGCGTTGACGGACAGCCCTTCGATGCGGCTCTTGATCAGTTCAGAAATTTCTGCGGGATTGAGTTGCATGACTCTTTCCTTCTTTCTTTAAATATGTCCGGTCTCCATCCGCATCAAGCGGTGAGGGCCGATTTCATTTGTTCCAGTCGGGCTTTGACAGAGGTGTCAAGCACCTCATCACCCACCACCACACGGATACCACCGATCAAGTCGGCATCGAGCTCGATGCTCACATTGAGCTTGCGCGCAAAGCGTTTTTCGAGCGTGGACGACAAGTCGGCCAAAGCCGAAGCGTCGATGGGAAATGCGCTGTAAACAACTGCATCAGCAGTGCCACTTTGCGCATTCATCAGTGCCCGGTACTGCTGTGCAACCACAGACAGTGCACTGAGACGGCGGTTTTCGATCAGCAGATGCAGGAAGTTTTTGCCAGCCTCGGGCAGTGCTGTTCGCAGCACGCCAGAGATCAACTCGAACGCCTGCTCATCGGACACTTTGGGGCTGTCGACGAACTGCTGCAACAGCGTATTTTGCGCAACAGCGGCCAATTCATCCAGCCAAGCGGCCGTGCCAGCAAGGTCGGATGCCTGGGCCTTGAACAGCGCTTCGGCATAAGGGCGGGCAATGGTAGCAAGTTCTGCCATGGTCTTCTCTGGCTGGAGCTTTTTACAGCTCGGTCTTGAGGCGGCTCAACAGATCAGCGTGGACACCGGCATTGACTTCCTTGCGGAGAATCTGCTCGGCACCTTTCACGGCCAAAGCTGCGACCTGCTCACGCAGGACTTCACGCGCTTTGACAGCTTCCTGCTCAGCTTCGGCTTTTGCAGCGGCGATGATCTTGTTGCCTTCTTCGGTGGCACGTGCTTTGGCGTCGTCAACGATGCCGTTTGCACGGCGCTCAGCATCTGCCAAGCGCGAAGCCGTCTCGTTGCGCGACTGGGCCAATTCGGCCTCAACACGCGCATTGGCATTGCTGAGCTCGGCTTTGGCTTTGTCGGCGGCAGCGAGGCCGTCAGCGATTTTCTGTGCCCGTTCGTCGAGCGCTTTTGTGATCGGGGGCCACACGAATTTCATCGTGAACCACACCAGAATCGCAAAAACGATCATCTGAATGAACAGAGTAGCGTTAATGTTCACGGTTCAATCCTTCTTCTGTTGGAAGAGGTACGTGGATTACTTCAAAACGAAGGGGTTGGCGAAGGCGAACAGCAAAGCAATGGCCACACCGATCAAGAACGCAGCATCGATCAAACCAGCCAACAAAAACATTTTGGTTTGCAACTCGTTCATCAATTCAGGTTGACGTGCACCAGACTCGAGGAATTTGCCACCCATCATGCCAATGCCGATAGAGGCACCCAAAGCACCCAAACCAACGATCAAACCACAAGCCAATGCCACCAGGCCGAGAATGTTTTCCATGAGAAGCTCCTAAAGTGAGTGGAAAAAGAAAGAAAAAACAAAGGAAAAATTGTCATCAATGCGCGTCGTGCGCTTGGCCTGTATAGACCAACGTTAACATCATAAAGATGAAAGCTTGCAAGGTGATGACCAAGATGTGGAACAGAGTCCACACGGTACCGGCAATGACATGGCCGATGGCCAGTCCCACGCCAGTGGTTGACAATGCCCAGCCACCACCCATGAGGGCAATCAACATGAACACCAACTCACCTGCAAACATGTTGCCAAACAGTCGCATGCCGTGCGAGACCGTCTTGGCCAAGTATTCAATCATCTGCATCAAGAAATTGATCGGGTACAGCGCCCAATGGTTGCCAAAGGGCGCCGAAACCAGTTCGTGCACCCAGCCGCCCATTCCCTTGATTTTGATGTTGTAAAACAAACAAATCAAAAGCACAGAACAGGACAACCCCAAAGTGGTGGATAAATCAGCCGTTGGAACCACGCGCATGTAATCTTTGAATCCCAATGCCGGGCCAACGGCATGCCAAGCGCCTGGCAGCAAGTCCACCGGCAACATGTCCATGGCATTCATCAGGAAAATCCAGACAAAAACCGTCAGCGCCAGCGGTGAAATCAACTTGCGACTTTTCGCATTGTGGATCACGCCTTTGGCTTGGTTTTCAACCATTTCGGAAAGCAACTCAACAGCCGCCTGGAAGCGGCCTGGAACGCCCGATGTGGCTTTGCGCGCAGCCGACCATAAAAGAAAACAGCCCACAACACCCAACAATACCGACAAAACAACCGAGTCAAGGTTGAACAAACTGAAATCAACGATGCTTGTTTGCTTCACGCCTTCAAATGAGAAATTCATTTGCAGATGTTGCAAGTGATGCTGGATGTACTCTCCAGCCGTTGGGGCATGCGCGCCAGCGTTTTCAGCAGACATAAATCACCAATCTGTTCAAAAAAAAGTCGGTTTCGATTGTCGTTGTATCCAGCCTAAGGCCATGGCCAGCCAATACACCTTGATCGTCACCACAAAGCTGGCTACCAAGGCAAGCCAGCTCAAATCATTTACCACTTTAGGCGCAACCAAAAGCAACGCCACGGTCAAGACAATTTTGACCAACTCCCACAAGAACAAACCCGCCAGTGCAGCTTTGGGCTGACCCACTCGCATTTGTCGGCTCAAAGCCCTGACAAACACCAGGGCAGGTATCACCACGGCAACCACACCCCACGCCACTGAAGCTACCAGCCTCAGTTCACGCATCACAAGCCATGTCAGCAGCACCATCAATACACCCACACCCGCTTGCAAACCAATAATGCGCCAAGGCATTGATGCAGGGTTTTTCAGCCGCCAAGCCTGCGCTTCATCGGCTGTCATCGGCTTGAATTCAGGCTCAATGACCGCATTGACAGCGCTCGCTTTGATGTCGTCTGGGTCTGCTTGCGAAGTTGAGGCGATGTCAGTCATCTCAAATGGCACACAGATTGAACGTGCATCAGATGTTGTAAAGCCTCAGATTCTATACGTAAAAACCCGTGCCTCTCCACTTTTTTGACCCTGATCCACGCAGGTTGCACGGTTTACGTGCATTCTCTGATGTCTCAAAGAATCTTTTGTGTTTTTTTAAGTCCGCTTAACACTCCACCTTGAAGTCAACTTTATGTACGAATGGATTAAATTTTTTCACTTGGGCGCAGGCATCGTCTGGCTGGGCGGCATGGCGCTGGTGATTTTGGCCTTGCGTCCTGTGGCAATCCAGCGCTTGCCCCCTCCGGAGCGCGTAGGCTTGATGTCGAGCGTCTTATCCCGCTTTTTTGTTATGGTTTGGATCTCCATCGCCTTGATTTTGACCACGGGGTTTTGGATGCTCTCAGTGACCGACTTGAAGCTTGCGCCCCGAGGCTGGCACGCCATGTCGGGGCTGGGGGTGTTGATGTGTGTTATTTTTGCGCACATCTGGTTTGCGCCGTTTCGCCGCCTAAAGGCCGCAGTCACTGTTGAAGACTGGCCTGCTGCAGGCAAAGCCTTGGGGCAAATCCACCCGATGGTGCTGACCAATTTTGCGCTGGGCTGGCTGGCGGTACTGTCAGTCGTCGTCTGGCGTTAAGCTTGCGGGCCCAATGGAACAATTATGAGCGCTTCCACCACCCCTCCCACCGGCACTGACCCGCGCAAAGACAGCCTGATCGAGTACCCCTCTGTCTTTCCGATCAAGGTCATGGGGGCCATGGCTGATGGTTTTGCTGAAGCCATGTGTCAGGTTGCCCGCCAGTTCGATCCAGGGTTCGACCCCCGCACTGTGGAGCTGCGCCCCAGCAAAGGTGGCAATTATTTGGGTGTGACACTCAGCATCACAGCCACCAGCCGTGAACAATTGGACAGCCTTTACCGCGCCCTGACCTCGCACCCCATGGTCAAAATCGTGCTTTGAGCATGGAAATCCGGTTTCTTGGGCAAGTGGACTACTTGCTAACCTATGAAGCCATGCAGGCTTTTACAGCCCATCGCCTGGCCGACACACCCAATGAACTGTGGCTGTGCGAACACCCTCCAGTCTTCACCCAAGGGCTGGCGGGCCAAGCCTCGCACCTGTTGATGCCGGGCGACATCCCGGTGGTTCAAACCAACCGGGGCGGGCAAGTGACTTTTCATGGCCCCGGCCAAGTCATGGCCTACCCATTGGTCAATCTGAAACGGGCAGGTTATTTCGTCAAAGAGTACGTCTTCAAGTTGGAAGAGTCGGTCATCCGCACCCTGGCGCATTTCGGCGTCACAGGCCACCGTGTGGCAGGTGCGCCGGGCATTTATGTGAGACTGGACGACCCCTTCAGCCATGCGGCCTTGGTCGGCCCGGCGCCGGCCAACGACCCGTTCAAGGGCCTGGGCAAAATCAGCGCCTTGGGCATCAAGGTCAGCCGCCATTGCACTTACCACGGTGCGGCTCTCAACGTGGCCATGGACCTTCAACCCTTTGAGCGCATCAATCCCTGTGGGTATACAGGCCTGAAAACCGTAGATCTTTTTACAATCGGGGTAGAAACCACATGGGACGATGCTGCCTATGTGCTGGCGAACCAACTGGCCGCGCGCTTGTAAGACTTGACCCCACGTACGCCCCATGCATGCCGCCCCGCGGCGATTGAAAGATTCCGATGAGCAACACACCCGCCGAACGTCCTGTGGTCCGCGAAGCGCAAAGCGTCGAGAACTACGACCCCATGGCCAAACAGAAAGCGGCGGCCAAGCTCTCGCGCATTCCGGTCAAAGTCGAAGCAGGCGAAGTGCTGAAAAAACCGGATTGGATCCGTGTCAAGGCGGGCTCGCCCACCACCCGCTTTTACGAGATCAAGGATGTGCTTCGCGCCAACAAACTGGTGACGGTCTGCGAGGAAGCCAGTTGCCCCAACATCGGTGAATGTTTTGGCAAGGGAACCGCCACCTTCATGATCATGGGCGACAAATGCACACGACGCTGCCCTTTTTGCGACGTGGGCCACGGCCGCCCCGACCCGCTGGATTTGAACGAGCCGGACAATCTGGCCAAAACCATTGCGCAACTCAAGCTGCAGTATGTGGTCATCACCAGCGTGGACCGTGACGACCTGCGTGACGGCGGTGCCGGGCACTTTGTGGAATGCATCCGCAAGACCCGTGAACGCTCACCCACCACCCAAATCGAGGTGCTGGTGCCCGACTTCAGGGGCCGCGACGAACGCGCTCTGGAAATCCTCAAAGCCGCACCGCCCGATGTGATGAACCACAACATGGAAACCGTGCCACGCCTTTACAAAGAAGCCCGCCCGGGCTCCGACTACCAGTTCTCGCTGAACCTGTTGAAGAAATTCAAAGCCTTGTTTCCCAACGTGCCCACCAAGAGCGGCCTGATGGTGGGCTTGGGCGAGACAGACGACGAGATTCTCGAAGTCATGCGTGATATGCGTGCGCACCACATCGAAATGCTGACCATTGGCCAGTACCTGGCCCCCAGCAACAGCCACCTGCCCGTGCGCCGCTACGTGCACCCCGACACCTTCAAAATGTTCGAGGCCAAAGCCTACGAGATGGGCTTTTCGCACGCAGCCGTGGGCGCCATGGTGCGCAGCAGTTACCACGCGGACCAGCAAGCGCACTCAGCGCAAATGAGCTTGGCTGACAAGGCCTGAAACCCTCAATGACCGACACACCCACTTGGATTTGAAGCACCATGACAGACGCCAGCACTTACACCCCTCCCTCCGTGTGGACCTGGAACAAGGCCAACGGCGGGCGCTTTGCCAACATCAACCGACCCATCTCGGGTGCCACACACGAAAAAGACTTGCCGCGGGGCAAACACCCGCTTCAGCTTTACTCATTGGGAACACCCAACGGCGTCAAGGTCACGGTGATGCTCGAAGAGTTGCTGGCTTTGGGACATGCAGGTGCCGAGTACGACGCTTGGCTGATCCGCATCCAAGAAGGCCAGCAGTTCAGCAGCGGCTTTGTGAGCGTGAACCCCAATTCCAAAATTCCTGCGTTGATGGACTGCAGCGGTGAGCAGCCTGTGCGGGTGTTCGAGTCGGGCGCGATTTTGCTGTATTTGGCGGAGAAATTTGGCACTTTGGTCCCCACCGATCCGGCCCAACGCGCCGAATGCTTGTCTTGGTTGTTTTGGCAAATGGGCAGCGCCCCCTATTTAGGCGGTGGCTTTGGCCATTTTTATGCCTACGCGCCCATCAAGATCGAATACGCCATCGACCGCTTCGCCATGGAAGTCAAACGCGAAATGGACGTACTCGACAAGCGTTTGGCCCAGAACCGCTTCATTGCGGGTGACGATTACACCATCGCCGACATCGCCATTTGGCCTTGGTACGGTGCTTTGGCCAAGGGCCTCATGTACGAAGCGGGTGAGTTTTTGCAGGTTCACGAGTACACCCATGTGCAGCGCTGGGCCGAGGAACTGGCGCAACGCCCCGCGGTTCAGCGAGGGCGCATGGTCAACCGCGTCATGGGTGCTCCCGAATCTCAGTTACACGAACGGCACGATGCGGGTGACTTTGACACGCGCACGCAAGACAAACTCAACCAGGCTTGAAGCACGCTTGTTACCAAGTCTTTGACCCAAGCCTTGGGTCCGTGCTTGAAGGGATCATGCAACTCGCCGGATCATCGCTGTCCAACACCTGTTCAGCCCACACCTTCAGCTTGGTGCAATCCGAGCGCAAGACCTGCTGCTTGACCAACAGAATTTGGGAAGGGTGCATGGAAAAGCTGCGCAAGCCCAAGCCCAACAGAAGCCGCGTCATGGCCACATCACCCGCCATCTCGCCACAGACGGAAACACTTTTGCCTTGTCGGTGACATTCGGCAATGGTGTCGGCGATCAAACCCAACACAGCCGGGTGCATGGGGTCGTACAAATGCGCCACCGTTTCGTCAGCCCGGTCAATCGCCAAGGTGTACTGTATCAAGTCGTTGGTGCCGATCGATAAAAAGTCGAAGTGTTTGAGAAACAGCCTCAGCGACAAGGCTGCCGCCGGGATTTCGATCATCGCACCCAAACGCACGGGGCCATGGGCTTCGCCACGGCGGTCCAATTCTTGGCGCGCCTGCTCAATGAGGGCCAAGGTCTGGCGGATCTCGCTGCCATGTGCCAGCATGGGGATCAGCAAATTGACTTGGCCATGCGCTGCCGCTCGCAAAATGGCCCGCAATTGGGTCAAAAACATGGCCGGGTCGGCCAAGCACCAGCGGATGGCCCGCAAGCCCAGCGCCGGGTTCAAGTGCGAGGCCTCGTGTCGGGTGTCGTCCAGCGGCTTATCGGCCCCCACGTCCACGGTTCGGATGGTCACAGGCAAACCATTCATGCCGTCCACCGCGCGGCGGTAGGCTTGGTACTGCGCCTCTTCATCCGGCAAATGGCCTTGTCGGCCCATGAATAAAAATTCACTGCGGAACAAGCCTACGCCCAAGGCGCCTGCTGTGATCGCCGCATGCGTGTCTTCGGGCATTTCAATGTTGGCCAGCAACTCAATCTTTTGGCCATCGAGGGTGACGGACGGCGTGTGGCGCAAGCGTGCCAAGCGTTCGCGCTCCAGAGCACCCTGGCGTTGCTTGAAACCGTAGTCGGCCAAGATGATGGGTGAGGGGTCCACGATGACCACGCCTGCGTCACCATCGATGATGACCCAATCGTCTTGCTTGACCAACTGACTGGCAGTGCGCGCACCCACAACCGCAGGAATGTCCAAGCTGCGGGCCACGATGGCCGTGTGAGAGGTCTTGCCGCCCACATCGGTCACAAAGCCCGTGAAAACACTTTGCTTGAACTGCAGCATGTCGGCGGGTGACAAATCATGGGCCACCAGAACCAGTGGCACGTCAATATCACCCAGTTGAAGCTCTTGTTGTGGGCGTTGGGGGCGCTTGGCCTGCGCGACCAAAGAACCGGTGCCTTTGAGGCAATGCAAGACCCGCTCGCCCACCTGTTCCATATCGGCTTTGCGCTCGCGCAGATAGGGGTCTTCCATTTCGTCAAATTGGCGAACGATGATCTCCAATTGGCTGGTCAAGGCCCATTCGGCGTTGTAAAAGCGCGTTTTGATCCATTGCACCACGCCCGCCGTGAGCTCTTCGTCTTGCAGCAGCATCAAGTGCACGTCCAGCAAAGCCGCCAGTTCGTGTGGCGCGTCCTTGGGCATGTCTTTTTGCAAACGCTGCAGCTCGTCGACCACGGCATCTCGAGCCACGCGCAAACGGTGAATTTCTGCGCTGACTTGGTCGGGGTTGACGAAATAATGCGCCACATCGACCCGGCTAGAGGCCACGAGAACCGCACGGCCAATGGCGATGCCACGCGCCACCGCCAAGCCATGGATGCTGAACGTCATGGCTTATTCGCCTTCGCCAAATTTGTCGTTGATCAGGGCCAGCAAGGCCGTCAAAGCCTCTTCGTCGCGCTCGCCTGCAGTGTCCAGCACCACTTCGCTGCCCAAGCCTGCCGCCAGCATCATCACGCCCATGATGCTTTTGGCGTTGATGCGGCGCTCCCCCTTGCTGAGCCAAACTTCACACGGGAAACTACCCGCCAGCTTTGTCAGCTTGGCCGATGCCCGGGCGTGTAAACCCAATTTATTGCTGATGGTCACGGTGGCTTGGGGCATGTCTCTGTCCGGTTTGATTTTGGGGTGCTGTGCTGCCCACGGGCATCACACCTTGGGTGCCACCAGCCTGGGCCCGTGCTGCCAGCGCCTGGAGGCTTTCGTGTCGGTAGCAAATGCTGCGCAGCAGCATGGGCAAATTGGCGCCGGCCACCAAGCGCGTGTTGTTGCCATCGCCCAGCAGCTGGGCCACGTTGCAGGGCGTGGCACCAAATACATCGCTGAGCAGCAATACCTCATCCGTGCCCAGCGCGACCATGGCTTGGCGCGCCAGGTTCAAGCTGTCTTCAGGTGCATCGTCTGGCAAAACGTCGAGCGCCAGCACGCCATCTGCACAATCTGGGAAAACGTGCAAAGCACATTCGCGCAAGGCAGTGGCCAAAGGGGCATGGGCAATGATGAGGATACCGATCATGGTGGTGCTGATTATCGGGCTTGCAATGGCTTTTTCAGCATGAAAAAGGCCCATGAAGCCATTGAGCTGATGCCAAAACAGGCCAGGGCCACCTGATAGGCTTGGTCGTTGGCCAACCCCATGGCGCGTGCGGCGTCGACCAACAGCCCGATGCCCCACTGCACAACAAAGATACCGGCAAACACCACCAAGTTGTAGGCCGAAAGCGCACGCCCAGCCAAATGTGAGGGAAACGCCATGCCCACCGCAGGTTGCGCCAGTGCCACAAAGGTGCTGGTCGTGCAGAGCAAGGCCAAAGCAACGGCAGCGCTCTCACCAATGGCAGGCCCCGTCCAGACGAGTGTGGCCATGACGACAAAACTCAAAGGCAAGCCCCAGGCGATCAAGCGCTCCACAGGAATGCCTTTGCGTGCCAGCCTCGGCGTGACCAACCCCCACAACCAGAAAGTCACCAGCATGGACAAGTTGATGAGGAACAGTCCTGAGGCGGCTTCGGACGCTGCCCAACCGGCCACCTGCGTCATCCAAGGCCCTGCCCACAGGGTTTGAATGGCCACCATGCCGCCGTAGCTGAAAAAGCCAATTGGCGTCATGCGCCAAAAATAGGCGCTGCGCCAGATCTCACGGTAGCTGCCGTCGTCATCGGCTGGTCTTTGTGAGCCGCCGATTCCGGCTTTTTGCCAGACCGGCACCAACAAGGCGATCAGCAGCATGGCGATGCCGATCATGAGGCCCAGCACAACGAAAATGGGGCGCCAACCCCAAATGGGCATGAGCCACTGCACCGGCAAAGTGGCGGCCAACATGCCCAATGAACCCGTCATCAACATCCAAGAATTGGTGCGCAGCTGGGTGCTGGCGTCAAACCATCGGCGGTAGCCCGTGAGCGGGGCCATCAGGCAAGCGCTCACGCCCATGCCGCACAGTACCCGCGCGGCCAACAGGCCATGGAAACTGTCGGCCCATGAAAAGGCCAAGCAACCCAGCACCGCCAAAGTCAAGAAAGCCAAGATGACTTTTTTGGGGCCATGCTGGTCCAGCCATCGACCCAAGGGCAATTGTGTGAGCGAAAAACCCAGAAAATAGCCGCCCGCCAACAGCCCCAAATCTTGGGCACTCAAGTTGAACTCGGTGGTCAGTGTGGGCGACAGGGTGGCGGTGATGGCCCGCACCAAGGCCGAAAAAAAGTAGGCCAGCGCAAAGGCCAAGAACACCACCACCGCCATGCGGCGCGGCAAATGGTCAGCACGCGAAGGCTCAGTCGTGCTCATGGCTTGATCCCGTCAAACAAGGTGTTGGCTATCTCTGGCTGAACTTTGGGGTCATACACCACGGCATGAACCACGCGCACGCGCTCACCCTCGGCCAAAGCACCCCAAACAGCGTCCATGCGCACAGGCTCGCCATTGGCGCGCAAACCCGACGCTTGAACCCTGACAGAAGCGGACAAAGGCATCAGCCCCGGCCGTTGCCATGCTTGCGTGCCTGAGGCCAATGGTTGTTGGACCCGGGCGTTGTCCAAGGTGGCTTTTTGCCACCCCAGCAGGACGGCATTGGCATCGGTTCCGGCTGGCAAGCTTGCCGTCATCACCGCCACCATGGCGGTGCCACTCTCGCAGCCCACCACTTGCAGGTCAACAGGCACGCCCCCTAAGGGCACGCTGCGCGTGGTTCTGTCTGGCTTACAAGGCAATTGGACTTTGAGAACGCTGCCCTCCAGACTGACGTCGCGCCAGTTTTGGACAGGACTGCAAGCGGTCAAATTCAGTAAAACTGTCAAACTGACCACAAGGGCCGAGAAATGGATTTGCATGGGGTGATTATCCTGATCAGCGGCGGCCTCTGGTTTTGGGGACAATGGTGTCCATGAATTCACTTGACGGCATCCGCGTTCTCGACCTTTCCCGTGTATTGGCGGGCCCTTGGTGTACACAGACTTTGGCCGACTTAGGGGCAGATGTCATCAAAATCGAGCGCCCCGGAACGGGTGACGATACCCGCACATGGGGGCCACCGTTTTTGAAAGATGCACACGGGCGAGACACGGCAGAGGCCGCGTACTACCTCGGTGCCAACCGCAACAAGCGGTCTTTGACCTGTGACATCGCCCAGCCTGAGGGGCAAGCCCTGATCCGCGAATTGGTGCAACACTGTGACGTGTTTGTGGAGAACTTCAAGGTGGGCGACATGGCACGGTATGGCTTGGACTACGCCAGCCTGAGTGCCCTGAACCCGAAATTGGTTTACTGCAGCGTGACGGGCTTTGGACAAACTGGCCCCTACCGCGAGCGCGCAGGTTACGACTATGCCGTGCAAGGCATTGGCGGCTTGATGAGCGTGACGGGCGAGCGCGACGACTTGGGGGGTGGTCCCCAAAAAGTGGGGGTGGCCGTCGCCGATTTGTTCACCGGCATGTATGCCACCGTGGCGATTTTGGCGGCGCTGCGCCATGCCGATCGCACCGGCATGGGCCAACAGGTGGACATGGCCCTGCTCGACACCCAGGTCGCCATGCTGGCCAATTTGGGCTCGAATTACCTGGTCAGCGGCCAAGTGCCCGGACGCGCAGGCAACGCGCATCAAAACATCGTGCCTTACCAAGTGTTTGAGGTCATGCCCCCCGAAGGTGCTGCACCGAACACACGCGACCACCTGATCTTGGCCGTGGGCAACGACGGGCAGTTTGCCAAGTTTTGTGCTGTGGCCGGTTGCCCCGAATTGGCCCAGGACCCTCGCTATGCGCTCAACGCGTCCCGTGTTCGCAACCGCGCCGAGTTGGTACCCCGACTGGAAGCCATCATGGCCACCCGAACCAAAGCCGTTTGGCTGAATGCACTGGAAGCGGCCAAGGTGCCCTGCGGAGCCATCAACACGTTGAGCGAAGTCTTTTCCGACCCACAAGTCCAAGAGCGCGGCATGGTGAGCACCTGGTTACATCCGATTCAACCTGAGATGAAGCTGGTCTCCAGCCCCATCAAGATGAGCTTGACCCCCGTACGGCAAGATCTACCGCCTCCCATGCTGGGCCAACACACGGCTGAGGTGTTGGGCGAAGTACTGGGCTGGACGGCAGAACAACAAGTTTCCTTGCGTGGCAAAGGCGTGATTTGATGGCGAACTTCCTGCTCGTTCATGGGGCTTGGCACGGCGCTTGGTGCTGGCAACGTGTGTTGCCCGGCTTGATGCAGGCAGGGCACCGCGCCCACGCGGTCACCCTCACCGGAGTGGGTGAACGCGCCCATTTGTGCCATCCTGGCATTGACTTGGAAACTCACATCCAAGATGTAATGGGGGCCATGGATGCTGAGGAAATGGACGATGTGGTGCTGGTGGTGCACTCTTACGCGGGCATGCTGGGCACGGCTGTGGCCGATCGCAGGCCACAGCGCTTGCGCCATTTGGTTTACTTGGATGCGGTGCTGCCCAAACCTGGCGAAAGCTGGAGCAGCATCCACGCCAGCGCCACCCGAAATGCCCGCATAAATGCGGCGCAAACCAACCCCTTGCATGCATTTCCAGCACCTGACCCCTCGGTTTTTGGTTTGAGCGATGCAGACCACGCATGGGTGGCTCGGCGTCAAACCCCGCACCCAGTGGGCCCGTACACGCACGTGCTCGACTTCGACCCTCTGCGCGTGGCCAGCGTTCCCAGAACCTTCATCAACTGCACCGCACCGCCCTTGGGCACCATTGATGTCAGCCGATTGCGCATGGTAGACCCCCAATTTTGGGGTGGTGCTTGGTTGGCGGGTTCGCAGATTTTGGAAATGCAGACCGGTCATGACCCCATGGTCAGTGATCCTGAAGGCCTTTTGGCGCACCTGGTGTCTGTGATTTGAGTCAGAAACGCTTTGACAAAGGGATTTAAACTTTCCACCATGCACCCACACCACACATCCTGTTTGAATCCGCAACCTTGGGGTCGCCGTTTGTGGACTTGGATGGGTGCCATCGGCTTGTCCCTGGCCCTTTGGGGTTGCTCGGGTGAGCGAGCACCGGCATCTTCCTTTGTTTTGCTCGACGGCACCACGCTGACTTCCCAACAGTTGCAAGGACGCGTGGCTTTGGTCAATTTCTGGGCCACCAGCTGCACCACCTGCGTGTCCGAAATGCCCGAACTGGTGGCTACATACAAGCAATTCAAAGACCGTGGCTTTGACACAGTTGCAGTGGCCATGAGCTATGACCCGCCCAGCTATGTCGTCAATTTTGCGCAATCGCGGCAACTGCCCTTCAAGGTGGCCATTGACAATACGGGCGCGGTGGCACGTGAATGGGGTGACATCAAGCTCACGCCGACCACGTTTGTGGTCAACAAGCGAGGCATGATCGTGAAACGCTTTGTGGGGACGCCCGACTTTGTCGAACTGCACCAGTTGATCGACAAGCTTTTGGCTGAGACCTGATTTTTCAGGCCTTCACTGGCCATCGGCGTTGACATCCAAGCCGATGGCAGCGGTCTTTCACTCTTTGCGGAAATTGTCGTGACATGCTTTGCACGACGCTGCGGCAGGGCCGAATGCGGCCTTCAGTGCATCCACGTTGCCTGCTTTGGCCGCTGTGTTGAGCTTGGCAATTTCAGCTTGCATCTTGTCAGACGCTTCTTTGTATTTGGCCGCTTCTTTCCAAATTTCAGGTTTGGCACGGGTATCACCCTTGTCGGTGCCTTCGCCAAAGGCCGCCCATGGCAGCTTCGCAATGCTGGCAACGATTTCTGCATTTTCGGCTGCCGCCTTGGCATCGTAAGGGACACGGCCGTTGGCCATGGCGCCCAAGCGTCCAAAGTGCGCCGCCATCACGGTAAAGCTTGCCTTGCGGTACTTCACCGCATCTTCCGGTTTGGCAAATTGCGCATGCGCAGGCATGCTCAAGGCCAAAGCCACCAAAGTTCCCATCAGGCCAAGGTTTTGTTTCATGTTTGACTCCAATCATTTGAAACACTGTGAAAAACTTATCCCTTTAGAGTCTGGCACAATTTTTTAATTGCCGCAAAGCTGAAAGTGTTTATGTTCACCCTTCGCATTTGGGATTTGCCCACTCGACTGTTCCATTGGGCATTGGCCATGTGTGTCGTGGGCTTGATCATCACCGGCAAATTGGGTGGCAATGCCATGGTCTGGCATTTCCGATTGGGTTATGTTGTTTTGGTGCTTTTGCTTTTTCGACTGTTTTGGGGTCTTGTCGGTGGTTTTTGGTCACGATGGTCACAGTTGCCCTTGGGACCACGACAAATTTGGTCCTATTTGAAAAAGCGCACTTTTGCCCATTCTTTTCCAGGTCACAACCCTTTGGGTTCTTGGTCTATTGTGGCCATGTTGTTGGTCTTGATTTTTCAGGTGAGCACCGGCTTAATCAGTGACGATGAGATCGCCAATGCCGGGCCCCTGACCACCTTGGTGAATGGCCAGTGGGTGTCTTGGGCCACCAGCTGGCACAAGCAGTGGGGCCAATGGTTGGTGATTTTTTTGGTGGGCCTGCACCTGTCGGCGCTGCTGGTGTACCGGCTTCAAAAGAAGGCACCCTTGGTGCCCGCCATGCTTCATGGCGACAAAATATTCTCTCTTCCGGTGACCGAATCGCAGGACCGCACCGTCGACCGTCTATGGGCTGTGGTTTTGCTGGTCGTCTCTTCATCGGCTGTTTGGGCGCTTTTGAATTCAGTCCCCTGAGGGGCCATTACACTGGTGAATCTATTTTTTGGTG
This sequence comes from Limnohabitans sp. Rim8, assembly GCF_945869175.1. GTDB lineage: Bacteria > Pseudomonadota > Gammaproteobacteria > Burkholderiales > Burkholderiaceae_C > Limnohabitans_A. The sequence continues at coordinate 25,134 of NZ_CAMBNZ010000035.1, forward strand.
CTGCATTTCTACCGATGACCTTTCATCTGCCTGACATTCAAATCATCCAAGCCCATCGCTTGACGGATATGGACCATGCACGCGCCATTTTTCAAGAGTACGCCGCCACATTGCGCGTAGATTTGTGCTTTCAGGGCTTTGAGCAAGAGCTTCTTGATTTGCCCGGCGAATACGCCAGCCCTCGGGGTGCGCTTTTGTTGGCCTGGGTGGATGGTGCTTTGGCGGGCTGCTGCGCTCTGCGCCCTCTGGACGCCTGCGACTACCCCAATGCCGCAGAAATGAAGCGCTTGTATGTCAAACCGGTTTGCCGGGGCTTGGGCTTGGGTCGTCAGCTGACCGAAGCCATATTGGATGCCGCTCGTGCGTCCGGCTACAGCTGCGTTTTATTGGACACGTTGGATGACATGGAGTCGGCTCGGGCGCTCTATGAAGATTTGGGGTTTGTGGAAATCCCCCCTTATTATCACAATCCACATGCTGGCGCGCATTACCTCAAAGTGGAGATCGATTGATC
>NZ_CAMBNZ010000036.1 GCF_945869175.1 Limnohabitans sp. Rim8
TGTAAAGTGCTGGCATCACGTTGGTCATGCCAGGAGAGGCTTTGACAAAAAAGCAACCAATGATGGAGGCAATGATAGAGACCGCCCCCAGGGCCAATGGGTACAAAACAGCTTGCCCCGGAGCCGCTGTGACCAAGAGTGCACCCAGCACCATGGTGGCAATCAGTGTCACGGCATAGGTTTCGAACAAGTCCGCTGCCATGCCGGCACAGTCACCCACGTTGTCGCCCACGTTGTCTGCGATCACTGCGGGGTTGCGCGGGTCGTCTTCAGGGATGCCCGCTTCCACTTTGCCCACAAGGTCAGCCCCGACGTCAGCGCCCTTGGTGAAAATACCCCCGCCCAAGCGGGCAAAAATCGAGATCAGCGAGGAGCCGAAGGCAAAGCCAATCAAGGGGTTGAGCAAGGTGGTCAAGTTTTTATCGGGCGTCAGGTTGCCGTTGCCGACCAGAAACCAATAAAAACCGGACACACCCAACAGACCCAAACCCACCACCAGCATGCCGGTGATGGCACCACCCCGAAACGCCACGTCCAGCGCTGGGCCAATGCCTTTGGTGGCGGCCTGAGCCGTGCGGACATTGGCTTTGACCGACACGTTCATCCCAATGAAGCCGCACGCGCCCGAAAGCACCGCACCGATCACGAAGCCGATGGCGGTGATGCCATCCAAAAATAGACCCATCAGGATGGTCAAAACCACGCCCACGATGGCAATGGTTTTGTATTGGCGGGCGAGGTAAGCTGCAGCGCCGGCCTGAATCGCAGCCGAAATTTCCTGCATCCGCGCATTGCCGGCGTCTTGAGAAAGAATCCATCCTCGGGCCCAAATGCCATAAGCCACGGCAATCAAACCACAAATGAGTGCCAAAAAAAGCACTGAATTTCCTGTCATCGTTGAACTCCTCGATGGTTGTCGCTGAACGGAGGCGCAACGCGTTGGAGGCCCCTCCACGGCGTTGCTTCCTCTTTCCTTGCACCAAGAATCGATTGGCCAACGGTCTATTAAAGGCTCCCGATGTGCGAATAAGCAAGCCCCGTGAAAGTAAAATCGGGGTTAATCCCTAGAGTTTGCTTTTTTCTCAACCCCCCTCAACAAAGACCTGCAAGATGTCCCTTGATAACGTCACTCCTGGAAAAAATGTTCCCGAATCTTTCAATGTGATCATTGAAATCCCGATGAACGCCGACCCGATCAAATACGAGGTGGACAAGGAAACGGGCGCCCTGTTCGTGGACCGCTTTATGACGACGGCCATGCACTACCCCACCAATTACGGTTACGTGCCCCAAACCCTGTCTGGCGACGGAGACCCTGTGGACGTGCTGGTGATCACGCCCTACGCCTTGCACCCCGGTGTGGTGGTGCCCTGCCGCGCCTTGGGCATTTTGATGATGGAAGACGAGGCCGGCGTCGATGGCAAGGTGATTGCGGTGCCGACCAGCAAAATTTTGCCGATGTACGACCATTGGAAAAGCATTGAAGACGTGAACGCCATGCGTCGCAACGCCATCGCCCACTTTTTTGAGCACTACAAAGACCTGGAAAAAGGCAAATGGGTCAAGATTTTAGGCTGGGAAAGTAAAGAATCCGCCCACAAGGAAATCCTGGATGGCATCGGGGCCTACAACAAAACCAAGGCCTGACGCGTCTGGTTTAACGCTCGCTCTCTCGGGGGCTGCGCCACAATGTGATCGCCTGCCCGGTTTGCGCCGCGCAGGCGTTTTTCATGGTTTTACGACGGTGTTTTTTTTAGAGGCGAGTGCTGGTGAAGCGCTTCAAGGTAGTTCTCCACCCCGGCCTTTTCCCGCTCCAGAAACCGGGCCACCGCTTCTGAAAACGACGGGTGCGCCAGCCAGTGGGCGCTGTGGGTGGGCGTGGGCAGCAGGGCTCGCGCCATTTTGTGCTCTCCCTGGGCACCGCCCTCAAAACGCTGAACGCCATTGGCGATGCACCATTTAATCGGCTGGTAGTAGCAAGCTTCAAAGTGCAGGCAGTCCACCCGGGCCAGTGCGCCCCAGTAGCGGCCATAGGCGACTTCGGGCTGGCCCTCGGCGTTCAGATGCAGGCCGATCAGGCTGATGCCGATGGCTTGGCCCGCGTGTTCGGCCACAAACAGCAGCCAGTTGGGAGCCATGTTGCGCCGCATGGCTTCAAAAAATGCCGGGGTCAAATAAGGCGCATTGCCGTGTTCCCAATAGGTTTGCTGGTAGCAGCGCTGCAGCAGAGCCCAGTCGTCGCCGGTCATGTCGGGGCCGCGCACGGCGCGAAAAGTCACGCCCGCCTCCTGCACTTTGCGGCGTTCTTGCCGGATTTTTTTGCGCTTTTCCTGGTTCAGGCTGCCCAAAAAGTCATCAAAGTCACGCCAACCTTGGTTTTGCCAGTGAAACTGCACCTGGCTGCGCTGCAGCAAACCGGCTTGCTCGCAGGTGTGCAGGTCTTGCGGACTGGCAAACAAAATGTGCAGCGAGGGGATGTCGTTGGTTTGGCAAAGCTCCAGCAAGGCGGCCAGCAGGGCCTGGCGTGCCGCATCGGATTCGGCCAGCAAGCGGCTGCCGGGCACGGGGGTGAAGGGCGAGGCCAAAAGCGCTTTGGGGTAGTAGTCGAGGCCGTGGCGTTGGTAGGCGTCGGCCCAGGCGTGGTCGAACACGTATTCGCCGCGCGAATGGGTCTTGATGTAGAGCGGGCAAGCGGCGGCCAACACGGGGCCTTGGGAGTTGTCTCGCCACAGGCTGATGACTTGCAGCGTCCAGCCGGTCTCGGGGATGGCGGAGCCGCTGTTTTGCATGGCCGACAAATAGGCATGCTGCATGAAGGGGGATGGCGCATCTTGCCGGGCGAGCAAGTCATCCCAAGCTTGGGGATCGATGCCGCTCAGGTCATCTTGCACCCGGGTGACATAATTCAAGCTCATATTTCTTTGCACCTTTATGACTCTCCAAATCTGTGTGGCCCAGCTCAACTTTGTCGTCGGTGACATGCCGGGCAATGCCCGCAAAATCATCGACGCCGCCCAAGCAGCTTATGCCCAAGGTGCACGTTTGCTGATCACGCCCGAGTTGTCGATTTGCGGTTACGCAGCAGAAGACCTTTTGCTGCGCCCGTCGTTCATCGACGCCTGCGATGATGCCCTGAAAACGGTGGCCCGAGACCTGGCCGGGTTAAAGGGCATGCATGTGGTGGTCGGCCATCCCGAAGGCGGCGGTGTGCGCACCCGCAGCGTGGCCGTGACGCGCCGCCACAACCGCGCCAGCGTCCTGTGTGAAGGCCAGGTGGTCTGCGCGTATGACAAGCGCGAGTTGCCCAATTACCAGGTGTTTGACGAGCGCCGATATTTCACCCCTGGCCATGGGGTGGGGGTGTTTGAGGTCGAAGGCGTGTGGGTGGGCTTGCTCATTTGCGAAGACGCCTGGTTTGAAGAGCCTGCCCGACTGGCGCGTGACGCAGGAGCGCAGGTGTTGGCGGTGCTAAATGCTTCGCCTTTCCATGCGGGCAAAGGCCCGGAGCGCGAGCAGCGCATGCGCGAGCGCGTGACAGACGTTGGGGTGCCCCTCATTTACGCCCACTTGGTGGGGGGGCAAGACGAAGTGATTTTTGAGGGCCGTTCCTTTGCGCTGAACGCCCAGGGTCAGGTCGTGGCCAGAGCCGAGGGATTTCGTGAAGCGGCCATGGCTGTTCAGGTTCAAGCCGCAGCCACGGGTGTGGACTTGATTGCAGGGCCTGAAGCCTTGGTGCCCATGGCCAGTGCCGATGCCGAGTTGTGGGACGCCTTGGTTTTGGGTGTTCGCGACTATCTGGGCAAAAACGGTTTCCAGGGTGCCATTTTGGGCTTGTCGGGCGGTATCGATTCGGCCTTGGTGTTGGCCATCGCGGTGGATGCCATCGGAGCCGACAAGCTCCATGCCGTGATGATGCCCTCTCCCTACACGGCCGACATCAGCTGGATCGATTCGCGCGACATGGTCAAACGCTTGAAGGTGCGTTACGACGAAATCTCGATTGCCCCTTTGTTCGATGGCTTCAAGACCGCGTTGTCTGAGCAGTTTGCGGGTTTGAAAGAAGACACCACCGAAGAGAACATCCAGGCCCGCATCCGGGGCACGCTGCTGATGGCCTTGTCCAATAAAACGGGTGCGATTGTGCTGACCACCGGCAACAAGAGCGAAATGGCCACCGGTTACTGCACGCTGTATGGCGACATGGCGGGGGGCTTTGCGGTGATCAAGGACGTGGTCAAGACCCGTGTGTTTGACTTGGCCCGCTGGCGCAACCTGAACGACCCCTATGGCACAGGCAGCCAGCCGATCCCTGAGCGCATCATCACCCGGCCACCGAGTGCGGAGCTGCGCCCCGACCAAAAAGACCAAGACAGCCTGCCCGCCTATGAGGTGTTGGACGCGATCATTCAGCGCTACATGGAAAACGACGAGGGCGTGGAGGCCTTGATTGCCGACGGCTTTGAGCGGGCCGATGTGGAAAAAGTCACGCGCTTGATCAAACTCAACGAGTACAAGCGCCGCCAGTCGCCCGTGGGCATTCGCGTGACCCACCGCAGTTTTGGCAAGGATTGGCGTTATCCTATGACCAACAAATTCCGCGCCTGATTCCGGGCACTCTCCATATTTTGAGGATTATTTCCATGAAACAAATCACCGCCATCATCAAACCTTTCAAGCTGGAAGAGGTGCGTGAAGCATTGGCCGAATGTGGCGTGACCGGCCTCACCGTGACCGAAGTCAAGGGTTTTGGCCGTCAAAAAGGCCACACCGAGTTGTACCGCGGTGCCGAATACGTGGTGGACTTTTTGCCTAAAGTCAAGGTGGAAGTGGTGGTGAAGGATGGCGACGTGGACAGCTGCGTGGACGCCATCATCAAGGCGGCCCGCACTGGCAAGATCGGTGACGGCAAGATTTTTGTGACCTCGGTGGAGCGTGTGGTGCGCATCCGCACCGGCGAGCAAGACGAAACCGCGATCTGAATCGCATCAGACCCTGTCAAGGTGGGCGTCTGCCGTGAATCCTGCCGCCTCCACCAAGTCGCGCAACAAGTCTTCTGGCTCTTTTCCAACGGTGACCAGCGCCGTCTGCCAGTCGCCCATGAACCCTTGCTCGACCACTTGGCCAATGAAGCCCAGCAAACTGTCGTAGTAGCCCAGGCTGTTCAAAATGCCAATGGGTTTGTCGTGGTAACCCAATTGGCGCCAAGTCCAAACCTCGAACAGCTCTTCGAAGGTGCCAATGCCGCCGGGTAAAGCCAAAAAAGCATCGGCTTTTTCAGCCATCAGGCGTTTGCGCTCGTGCATGGTGTCCACTACATGCAGTTCGGTGCAACCGTGGTGCGCCCATTCTTTTTCGACCAATGCGGTCGGGATGATGCCCACCACAGAGCCACCTGCGGCCAGTGTGGCTTCTGCCACCAAGCCCATCAGGCCATTGCGACCGCCGCCATACACCAGTTGTCCTTGATGCTGGCCAATCCAGGTCCCCACCTGCACCGCAATTTGGGCGAACTCAGGCCGATGGCCAGGTTTGGAGCCACAGTAAACGCAAACCGAAAAAGCCGGCTTTGCATCAGACCTTGTGTCGGTGCTCGTCTTGTTCATGAAAGGCGCTGCCAAAGAGCGGCCGACCAAACACCCAGGCACAGCAGTAAACTCAAAAGCACCGCAGCGCTGCCCATGTCTTTGGCACGTTTGGACAGGTCGTGCCATTCAGGCCCAATGCGGTCGATGGCCGATTCGATGCAGGTGTTGAGCAACTCGACAATCATGACCAGCAAGACCGTGCCCACGAGCAAAGCGATTTCCACCCAACCTTGCCCTAACCAAAAGGCCACTGGCAACAAAACCATGGACAACATTGCTTCTTGGCGAAAGGCGGTTTCTCCCCAGCCCGCGCGAAGGCCCTGGATGGAGTAGGCCCCCGCATGCCAGATGCGGCTGATGCCCTTGCGGGCTTTTTGGGGGTTAACAACCTTGGGGGTGGAGGGCGTGGGGTCTTGCATGGCGCAGCAGATGAAAGGGGGTCAAGTCGCCGTGGTGATCAGGCGTGTTCCCGCGAAAGCATCATGCCAAAACTGACCTTCTGGGTGAAGCCGGCTGAGCAGAGCCCACAAGACCACCCATCCCGATGTCAAGAGCGTCAACTCGAGCACCGGCAAACCCATTGCAGAGGAGACCGCCAGGGGCGGGATAAACCAAACCCAGCTGGCCAAGTACCTTTTGAAGGCGGCCTTGTGGCTGATGGGATGCCCTGAAATGTCTACGATTTGAATTCGCCAGGTTTTCATGGCCAAGGTTTGACCCCGACGCCACATCCAGATGAAATACAGACCCAACACCAAAAAACTGCTCGCCTGCAAACCCGATTTGAGTTGGGGATGGATGACCATGTCGCCGGGGGCCAAACCGGTGATCCAATAGGCCGCCACAAAATAAACCAAACCCGATGACACCATGACGCCAAACAACAACATGCCCTCGTAAAGCCAGCAAGCCATTCGGCGCTTCAGTGAGGGTGTTTTCAAGTCTTGGGGCGCCAGCACGCTTGAGCTTTGGGCCTTCATGACGGGGATGTTTCTGAGGCTGGCTTAAGACCTTCGGGCATCTCGGTTGGGCTGGGCTGATTGGGGCTCGGTGTCGCCAAGGTGGGTTGCAGTGGCAAAAGGGTCTTGCGGTCGATGGTTGACGGTTGAGAGGCGCTGCCCGCTGCGGCACGAACCGGTGTTTGGACTTGTCGGTGGGGCTCTACCGGTTTGGCGGTGGGTGCTGCACTTTTAGCGGGGCTTGCAGTGCCTGCAACAAGCAAACGCTTTTCTTCGGCAGTCAAAGCCTGGTAGGCCTCCCATTTGGCTTTTTTATCCTCTTTGGGCAAGCTTTGCAGTTGGTTGAAATTCAGCCGTGCCAAGTTGCGTTGTTGGGGGCTCAAATCCACCCAATCAGCCATGCGTGAATGCATGGTAATTTGGTCTGCCACAGGCAGTTGATTGAAGTTCTTCGAAATGGTCAGCCATTTGTTTTGTTGCTGCGGGGTCAAAGCACGCCATTGAGCGCCAAGAGGGGCCAGCGCTTGTCTTTGAATGGGCGTCAATTGCTTCCAAGCGCTGGATGGGTCTTGCGGGGCCGAGCGTGCTGAGCTGGCAGGGGCATGGTGGGACATGACCGCTGCACCGGATGGTTCGGCCGCAAGGGTTTGCCCTGATGCACTCACCCAGCCCACTGCAAAAAAACCGCTCAAGCCAAGGATCAGCCAGGCTTTGGGGCGAAAAATACGGCCAAGGCTCAACTCAGTCATTCTGGGCCGTGCTGCTCTGGTTGAGCTTTAAAAATTGGGCGAAACCGGCATCGGTGTAGGCCTGGGGTGGCAATTCGTCGGTCAGAAGTGCCGAATCTGTGGCCGCGATTTCCAAGACCATGTGGTCATCTTGGATCCACTGAATGGCCAGAAGACCGGCCACCAACACCACCAAAGGCAAGGATGAGGCCAAAATATTCCACAGGTTGAGGCCTTCGTCGCCGGAGGCGGTCAAGCTTCCATTTCGGTTGACCTGATGGCTTTGGGCCTGTCCAAGTTGTAAGGCCGGTTGGCGGTGAGCGAGCGCCAAATGCCTCGCCACCCGAAGGCGCTGTGAAATGTCGTGGGGCAAATCGGTGGTGACCAGACTCAGCTGGCCTGAAAAATAATGGCCCAAGCGGTCCATTTCGTCTTCAGCTTGAATGGTGGCGTATTTCATGGTCTGATTCCTTGTGTTCCCAATGTTTTGCTCAGGGCTTGGATCGCCCGGGAACAATGGGTTTTGACGCTGCCTTCTGAGCAGCCCATCACCGCAGCGGTTTGTGCCACGTCGTGCTCTTCCCAATAACGCAGCAGGAAGGCTTCTCGTTGACGTGAAGGCAAAGCCATGATGGCCGTTTCGATGTGCTCGAGTGTCTGAAGTCGATCCACCCACGCTTCGGCGCTCTCGGATGTGGCATCGTCTGCGCTAGAACTGGTAACTTCCAGCAAATCAAATTCGCCATCGTTGTCTGCCGCGTTGAAATCCCCCAAATTTGTAAACAATGCATTTCGCGTCTTTTGCCGGCGAAACCAGTCCAACATGGTGTTTGAAAGTATGCGCTGAAACAACAAAGGCAACTCTGCCAAGGGCTTGTCGGCGTAGTTGGAGCAAAGCTTGATCATGCTGTCTTGCAGAATATCCAAGGCCGCATCCTCGTTCCTGACATGGTAAAAAGTGCGTTTGAACGCCTTTTTTTCCATGTTTTTCAGAAATTGAGCAAGTTCAGTTTCGGATGCCAATGCGTTGTCAGCACGCCAAAAGGGTGCTTTGAAAAAATGAGGATGGGCTGAGCGGCAGCGCTGTGCAGATTCTCTCCAGTCCCAATGAATTATGTCACCTGATCTGCACAATCCATGGTTTTTAGAAAAACGCACTGCACAAGTGCGATAATGCGCAATTGCAATTGAAAAAAAGCAAACGGATCACCGTCCGGCACTTTTACAGTTTGGTGCCCATGTCTGTGGTCTTAAGTCCCAAAGCCACTTCACAAGAGTAGAGCCCAGGGGCACCCAAGGTTTTTCGTTAGAGAAATTCACAAAGGTTGAATATGGAAATGAAAAAGGCTGATACGGCCAATACTGCTGCGGGCGCTCAAGAATTGCGCGGCGCAGAAATCCTCGTCAAAGCGCTCCAAGCGGAAAATGTGCAGTACATCTGGGGTTACCCTGGTGGTGCCGTTCTGCACATTTACGACGCCATTTACAAACAAGACACCATGCAGCACGTGCTCGTGCGCCACGAGCAGGCGGCTGTGCACGCTGCTGACGGTTTTGCCCGCGCCACGGGCGAAGTCGGCGTGGCCTTGGTCACTTCAGGGCCTGGCTTGACCAATGCCGTGACCGGTATCGCCACAGCTTACATGGACAGCATCCCCATGGTCATCATCAGTGGCCAAGTACCCACTGCGGCCATCGGCCTGGATGCCTTCCAAGAATGTGACACCGTGGGCATCACGCGCCCCATCGTCAAGCACAACTTCCTGGTCAAGGACGCCAAGGACATGGCCGAGGTCATGAAAAAGGCTTTCCACATCGCCCGCAGCGGCCGCCCTGGACCTGTGGTGGTGGACGTGCCCAAAGACGTCTCGTTCAACAAGACGCTGTACGCCGGTTACCCCGAGACGGTCGAAATGCGCTCTTACAACCCGGTCCGCAAAGGGCACGGGGGCCAGATCCGTAAGGCGCTGCAGTTGTTGATGGCGGCCAAACGGCCCTATATTTACACCGGCGGCGGCGTGCTCTTGAGCAATGCCAGTGCCGAGTTGCGAGCCCTGGTGGACCTGCTCAATGTGCCCGTGACCAATACCTTGATGGGTTTGGGTGCTTTCCCGGCGACAGACCGTCGTTTCCTGGGTATGTTGGGCATGCACGGCACGCTCGAGGCCAACAACGCCATGCAAAACTGCGACGTATTGCTGGCTGTGGGGGCGCGTTTTGATGACCGCGTGATCGGCAACCCCAAGCACTTCGCCTCGGTGGACCGCAAGATCGTTCACATCGACATCGATCCGTCCAGCATTTCCAAGCGCGTCAAGGTGGATGTGCCGATTGTGGGCGACGTGAAAGACGTGTTGACTGAACTGATGGGCATGATCCGCGAGTCGGGTCTCAAGCCCGACGCTCAGGCCTTGGCCCAGTGGTGGGAAACCGTGGAAGGCTGGCGCAGTCGTGACTGCATGAAGTACGACAACAGCAACAATTTGGTCATCAAGCCGCAAAAAGTCATTGAAACTTTGTGGGACATGACCAAGGATGCTGACGCCTACATCACCTCCGATGTGGGGCAGCATCAAATGTGGGCGGCCCAGTATTACAAATTCAACGAACCCCGCCGTTGGATCAACTCGGGTGGTTTGGGCACCATGGGCGTTGGTATTCCTTACGCCATGGGTATCAAGCTGGCCAAGCCCGACAGTGAAGTTTATTGTGTGACGGGCGAAGGTTCTGTGCAGATGTGCATCCAGGAACTCTCGACCTGCCTGCAATACAACACGCCCATCAAAGTGGTGGCCCTGAACAACGGTTACTTGGGCATGGTGCGCCAGTGGCAGGAGATTGATTATTCCGGCCGCTACAGCCACAGCTACATGGATGCTTTGCCCAACTTCGTGAAGTTGGCGGAAGCTTATGGCCACGTTGGCATCTTGGTTGAGAAACCTGAGGATGTGGAGCCTGCCTTGCGCGAAGCCCGCAGACTTAAGGACCGCACGGTTTTCCTCGACATCCGGACGGACCCGACAGAAAACGTGTTCCCGATGGTGCAGGCCGGCAAGGGCATCACCGAAATGCTCATGGGCGTTGAGGACCTGTAATCATGAAACACATCATCGCTGTACTGATTGAGAACGAAGCGGGTGCACTTTCCCGCGTGGTGGGCTTGTTTTCGGCCCGTGGCTACAACATTGAGTCTTTGACTGTGGCCCCGACCGAAGACCCCAGCCTTTCGCGCATGACCATTCAGACCACGGGGTCGGATGACGTGATTGAGCAAATCACCAAACACCTGAACCGCCTGATCGAAGTGGTCAAGGTGGTTGATCTGACCGAAGGCGCTTACACCGAGCGCGAGCTGATGCTCGTGAAGGTCCGCGCAGTGGGCAAGGAACGCGAAGAAATGAAACGCATGGCCGACATTTTTCGTGGCCGTGTGATTGATGTCACCGACAAGAGCTACACCGTGGAGCTCACCGGCGACCAATCCAAGAACGACGCCTTTTTGGAGGCGATCGACCGCAGCGCCATTTTGGAGACCGTGCGCACTGGTGCATGCGGAATCGGGCGCGGCGAGCGCATCCTGCGCGTCTAAGCCCACTGACTGAACCTGTTTATTCCTAAGGAGAACCCCCGTGAAAGTTTTTTACGACAAAGATTGTGATTTGAGCGTCATCAAGGGCAAGACTGTTGCCATTCTGGGTTACGGCTCGCAAGGCCACGCACACGCCCAGAACCTGAACGACAGCGGCGTCAAAGTGGTCGTCGGTTTGCGCAAGGGCGGTGCATCGTGGGACAAAGTCGGCAAAGCCGGTTTGACCGTGATGGAAGTCAACGATGCCGTCAAGGCCGCTGATGTGGTCATGATCTTGTTGCCTGACGAAATGATCGCCGAGGTCTACAACAACAACGTGGCGCCTCACATCAAGCAAGGCGCTTCACTGGCTTGTGCCCACGGTTTCAATGTGCATTACAACCAGGTCGTTCCCCGCGATGACCTGGACGTGTGGATGGTTGCCCCCAAGGCTCCAGGCCACACGGTGCGCAACACCTACACCCAAGGCGGCGGCGTGCCCCACTTGGTCGCGATTCACCAGGACAGGAGCGGCAAGGCCCGCGCTTTGGCTCTGAGCTATGCCATGGCCAACGGTGGCGGCAAGGCCGGTATCATTGAAACCAACTTCAAAGAAGAGACCGAAACCGACTTGTTCGGCGAGCAGGCTGTTTTGTGTGGTGGCGCAGTCGAATTGATCAAGATGGGTTATGAGACCCTGGTGGAAGCCGGTTATGCGCCAGAAATGGCCTACTTCGAGTGCTTGCACGAGCTGAAACTCATCGTGGACCTGATCTACGAAGGCGGTATCGGCAACATGAACTACTCGATCTCGAACAACGCCGAATACGGCGAGTACGTGACCGGTCCAGAAGTCATCAATGCTGGGTCGCGTGAAGCCATGCGCAACGCCTTGAAGCGCATCCAAACGGGTGAATACGCCAAGATGTTCATCCTGGAAGGCAAGACCAATTACCCCAGCATGACCGCACGTCGTCGCTTGACTTCAGAGCATTCCATCGAAGTTGTGGGCGCCCAACTGCGCGCCATGATGCCTTGGATCGCCAAGAACAAGTTGGTGGACAAGACCCGCAATTGATCGCTTTGGGCGATTGAAAAAGGCCACTTCGGTGGCCTTTTTCTTGTGCGCGTGGACTGCCTTAAACTTGTCTGATAAGGGACGGCTCCATAAACGCAACAGGAACAGACGATGAGCAAAATCAGTGACAGCGACAAAGACAGTGCCGTAGATGTGGAAGCGCTGGTGCCGGTGCGAAAACCTTCCAAGGGCATTTACATGTTGCCCAACATGATCACTTTGGCGGCCTTGTTCGGCGGTTTTTATGCGGTGGTCATGGCCATCAATGGGCGTTTTGATCTGGCCACTGTGGGTATTTTCTGCGCCATGGTGCTGGACAGCTTGGATGGCCGCGTGGCGCGCATGACCAATACCCAAAGCGCATTTGGCGAACAAATGGACTCCTTGTCCGACATGGTGTCTTTCGGTGCGGCGCCTGCACTGATCGCCTATGTCTGGACCCTCAAGGAGTTGGGGCGATGGGGCTGGATCGCAGCCTTTGTTTACTGTGCCTGCGCCGCACTGCGTTTGGCACGTTTCAATGTGAACACCGGTGTGGTCGATAAACGTTATTTCCAGGGTTTGCCATCCCCCGCTGCAGCGGCCTTGGTCATGGGTTTTGTGTGGATCATGTTTGAAAACGCTGTGGCTGCCAAAACTGTGGCTTGGGGCATGTTTGCGGTGTGCCTGTTTGCGGGTTTGTCGATGGTGACCAATGTCCCGTTTTACAGCTTCAAAGACATGCACATGAAAAAGAGCGTGCCATTTGCCACCTTGGTGTTGGTGGCTTTGGGTATTGCGGCGGTGAACATCGATCCGCCCACTGTGTTGTTCGGCTTGTTCGTCCTCTATGGCTTGAGTGGCTATGTGATTTACATCTGGCGCAAAGCCAAAGGCCAGCCCGCCAGCATGATCAGCACCTCCACCGATGAACCCGACGAACGCGGCTTGCACCAATGATGTCCGCTGAAAGACACTTGGCGTTTTGAACTGTGCTAAAGTTAATCCATGAATTCTTTTTTGCTTGCATTGCTGCTAGCGCCCCACGGGCGGGATTTGTAGCGCACGCACACATTTTCCCAAAAGGCCCGTATGCCATCCGCAACGGGCCTTTTGCATTTTTGCTTGGACTTGCGGGTTTTTGACCAGGAGTGAACATGACTGACAAACTGATTATTTTCGACACTACTTTGCGTGACGGTGAGCAATCTCCCGGTGCTTCCATGACCCGCGACGAGAAGCTGCGCATTGCCCGTCAGCTGGAGCGGCTGCGCGTGGACGTGATCGAAGCCGGTTTTGCTGCCAGTTCCAATGGGGATTTCGAGGCGGTCAAAAGCATCGCTGCTGCGATCAAGGATTCCACCATTTGCTCTTTGTCCCGAGCCAATGACCGTGACATTTCAAGGGCGGCAGAAGCCCTCCAAGGCGCCAACAGCGGGCGCATTCACACCTTCATTGCGACATCGCCCTTGCACATGGAAAAGAAGTTGCGCATGACCCCTGACCAGGTGTTTGAGCAGGCCAAGCAGTCGGTGCGCTTCGCACGCAATTTGGTGGGCGACGTGGAGTTCAGCCCCGAGGATGGTTACCGCAGCGACATGGACTTCTTGTGCCGTGTGCTCGAAGCCGTGATCACCGAAGGGGCTACCACGATCAATGTGCCCGACACGGTGGGTTATGCCGTGCCTGAGTTGTACGGTGAGTTCATCCGGACATTGCGCGAGCGCATTCCCAACTCGGACAAAGCCATTTGGTCGGTGCATTGCCACAACGACTTGGGCATGGCAGTAGCCAACTCTTTGGCAGGCGTCAAGATCGGGGGGGCTCGCCAGGTGGAATGCACCATCAACGGTTTGGGCGAACGTGCGGGAAATTGTTCCTTGGAAGAAGTGGTTATGGCGGTCAAAACGCGTCGCGACTATTTCGGCCTGGACATTGGGATTGACACCAGCCACATCGTGGCCGCCAGCCGCATGGTCAGTCAAACAACAGGTTTTGTGGTTCAGCCCAATAAAGCGGTGGTCGGGGCCAATGCTTTTGCCCATGCCTCTGGCATCCACCAAGATGGTGTGCTCAAGGCGCGTGACACCTACGAAATCATGCGTGCCGAAGACGTTGGTTGGACCACCAACAAGATTGTGCTGGGCAAACTCAGCGGCCGCAATGCGTTCAAGCAGCGCCTGCAGGACTTGGGCGTGACGCTGGACAGCGAGACCGAAATCAACAACGCCTTTGCCAAGTTCAAGGAATTGGCCGACCGCAAAAGCGAGATTTTTGACGAAGACATCCTGGCCTTGGTCAGCGACGAGAGCGTGACGGCTGAAAAGGAGCAATATGGTTTTGTCTCCATGTCGCAGCACAGCGAGACTGGCGAGCGCCCGCATGCATCGGTGGTTTTTACCGTTGAAGGCAAAGAGGTGCGGACAGAGTCGGACGGCAATGGCCCGGTGGACGCTTCGCTGAAGGCCATCGAGTCACACATCAAGAGTGGCGCTGAAATGGTGCTGTATTCGGTCAATGCCATCAGTGGCTCGACCGAAAGCCAGGGTGAGGTCACAGTTCGCTTGCAAAACAGCGGCCGTGTTGTCAATGGGGTTGGATCGGACCCTGACATCGTTGTGGCTTCGGCCAAGGCTTACCTCAGCGCGCTCAACAAATTGCAGAGCAAAGCCGATCGGGTGGCTGCGCAGGGTTGAAAGCAGTACTTTACAAGTCCTATTTGGCTTGAATAAAGTCACGCAAGTCTTTGTTCTTGCGTGACTTTTTTTATTTCAGTACACTCAGGGAAGATTAAGCTTTTGATAGACACACGATGTTCCCGATGCGATTTGGTTTTTCTTTTGCTCAGCAAGTCAGCGTCACCATCTTGAGGCGTTTGGCTGCGGCGTTGATGGGATGTGTTTTATTGTTCAGTTTGTCTGTCCCCGAAGACGCATGGGCCCAAAGCAAAACAACGCCCGAGAAAAAACGGCCCAACAAGGCCGCTCAAAAAACAGTCAAGAAAAAACCAATCGCTGGCGCTCCCCAGGGCAATGCCAAGCGACCCAAGACTGTTCAGCGTCCCAATCTGCCCATGCGCGCCTCATACGGACAGCTTGCTGGCCTGCATGCCGCATCGGATCCTTTGGATTTGAAATCCAGTGTGGCCTTGGTCATTGACCAAGACACCCGCGAGGTGTTGTTTCGAAAAAATGACAACGCGGTGTTGCCGATTGCATCGCTGACCAAGCTGATGACCGGTTTGGTCATTTCAGAGGCCCAGTTGTCCATGTCTGAAATGATTGCCATCACCCAGGCCGACGTGGACACCGAAAAAGGCAGTACTTCTCGTTTGGCTGTGGGCACTGTGCTGAGCCGAGGAGATTTGCTGCATTTGTCCCTGATGTCCAGTGAAAACCGCGCGGCCCATGCTCTGGGTCGGAGTTTTCCGGGCGGTATGGACAGCTTTGTCAAACGCATGAACCTCCGGGCACAGGCACTGGGCATGTCTGACACCCGTTATGTCGAACCCACTGGTTTGTCCAGCCGCAACCAGTCCAGTGCCAATGATTTGGCCATTTTGGTGGGTGCCGCTTACAAAGAGCCGGTTTTGCGCGAACTGTCGACATCGCATGGCCGTGAAATTGAGGTGGGTAGGCGCACCCTTCAGTACAACAACACCAACCGCTTGGTGAAAAGCGCAGACTGGGACATTGGTTTGCAAAAGACGGGGTACATCTCTGAAGCGGGCCAGTGTTTGGTCATGCAAGCCCAAGTTTCAGGTCGAAAATTGATCATGGTGTTTTTGGACTCTGCAGGCAAGCTCAGCCGCATTGCCGACGCCGAGCGCGTGCGACGGTGGGTGGAGAAGTCCGCCAATGCATCAGGCACCCGTCATTCCGCTTTGCTAGAAAATCAACCAGGCTGATCACGTTATCTACAAAAAACCCCGCATGTGCGGGGTTTTTTATGGGGGTACAGGCCTTGTGTCAATGGCTCAAAGGTGACCGTGGTAACCCAGTGTGCTGGAAATGTCGTGTGCGGTGGCCTGCAACTTGGGCAGCCAACCTTCGTCCAAGCGGTCAGCTGGTGCAGAGATAGACAGGCCGGCCAACAATTTACCCTGATCGTCATAGATGCCTGCGGCAATGCAGCGCACCCCCAGCTCCAATTCTTCATTGTCGCGTGCGATGCCATATTGTTTGACGCGCGACAACTCCCGCTCAAGCACTTGCAATTGGGTGATGCTGTTGCGTGTTTGACCCGGCAGGCCTGTGCGTGTGGCATAAGACCGCACACGCAAAGGGTCATCTGCAGCCAAGAAAAGCTTGCCCACAGAAGTCAGGTGCAAAGGGGCGCGGCCACCAATGGCGCGTACCACCTGCATGCCAGAGCGTTCGCTGTAAGCGCGCTCGATGTAGACGATTTCGTCGCCTTGCCGCATGCTCAGGTTCACAGGCTGTTGAATCAGTTTGTGCAAATCACGCATCGGTGCCAATGCCGCATCGCGCACATTCAAACGGCCTTTGACCAAATTACCCAATTCCAAGAGACGCATGCCCAAACGGTAATTGCCCGCTTCAGGCCGATCGACAAAGCGACCGGTGGCCAGATCGTTCAAAATGCGGTGCGCTGTAGAGGGGTGCAAGCCTGTTTTTTCGCTGATTTCCTTCAATGAGATGGCTTCCGAACGGGAGGCCAACACATCGATCAAAGAAAACATGCGCTCGATGACTTGAATGGTGGGTGTCGGCGTGAATGCAGGGTCTTTTTTCATGGTGTCTTTGGGCAGTCTGTAAATTTTACGCTGTGAAAATTTCAGACGGTGACGGCAAAGGCTGCCACTGGCCGTGGACCCTTATTTCGCAAGGCTTGAAGCTTGATTTGTAATTCATTTTGAGGCTTTTTTCTATCCAGTACCCCAAGAACACGTAGGGCAGCTTCAATTGTCGGGCTTGGTCAATTTGCCAAAGGACACCATAAGTGCCGTAACTGGTCTCGTCTTCGGGTTCATAAAAGGTGTACACGGCAGACAGACCTTGGTTCAAGACATCCACAATGCTGACCATTTTCAAAGCGCCCAGACCGCCAGTTGGCGTGGCTGTCCGAAATTCAATGATTCTGGAGTTGACGCGACTTTGCAGTAAAAACTGTTGGTATTGGTCCACGCTGTCTTGGTCCATACCGCCACCCGCGTGCCGCTGGGTTTGGTAACGCAGGTAAAGGGCGTAGTGTTCTGGGTCGAATTGCAAATCCAGAATTCGGACTTGCAAGTCCTGATGGGCACGCCAAGCTCGGCGCTGGCTGCGATTGGGTTTGAAGGACTCGACCTTCACGCGCAAAGGTTGGCAAGCTTGGCAGCCATCGCAGTAAGGGCGGTATGTGAACATGCCGCTGCGGCGAAAGCCTTGGTCAACCAAATCCGAATAGACCTCGTTGTGGATCATATGGCTCGGCGTGGCGACTTGCGAGCGCGCCAAGCGATTGGGCAAGTAACTGCAGTCGTAAGCCGCAGTGGCATAAAACTGCAAGGATAGCAGCGGGAGTTCGTTCAGTTGGGTCACGACGCGGTGTCCAAAGTCGTCAGCAAATCCCAGTATAAAGTTTGCAGCCCCCAGTCCACTGGTGGCATGCATTGCGCTTGTTGGACCAGCGTCAAAAATTCGGCGCGAGGCATTTCTTGGGCCCCGAGGGAGGCCAAGTGCCGGGTATTTTGCTGGCAGTCGATGGTGACAATGCCGTGTTGGAGGCAAACGCTGACCAAAAAGGCCAAGGTCATTTTGGAGCCGTCTGTGACGGTGGTGAACATCGATTCGCCAAATACAGCATGTCCCAGCGCCACAAAATAAAGCCCTGCCACCAACTCGCCGTGCAACCAAAGTTCGGCGCTGTGGGCTAGCCCCATGTTGTGCAATTCCTGGTAGGCGTCAATCATGTTCGGCACGATCCAAGTGCCGTTTTGCCCCTCTCTGGGGGCTTGGCTGCAGCGTTCGATGACTTGATGAAAGTCTCGGTCGAAAGACATCGAAAAACCGTTGTGAAGTTGCCTCCGTTTGAATGCTTGGCGCAATGAGCGGTGAAGCCTGAAGTCCTTGGGCCGCAAGACCATTCGGGGATCGGGACTCCACCAGAGCACCGGCTGGCCCTTGCTGTACCAAGGAAAAATCCCTTGGCTGTAAGACTCGACAAGCCGAGTAGCTGACAGGTCGCGACTGGCAGCGACCAAGCCGGGCGCTGGGGATTGAGCCCCCCACGCTTGGTCAGGCGAGGGCAATGCTTGCCCAGCTTCAATCCAAATCAGGGGTTGCTCGGAGGGGTTGCGTGGCATGTCTGCATTACACATGAAAAGCGAAGGTAAACCCTCGATTCAAGCGTTTGCCAGCGCTTTTTTAGGTTTATCCTTCGACTTGAAAGATGCCTCTTTTGTGGAGTGGCACAGCCCCTAATTGAAATCCGATCGATGACCACTTTTGTTGATTCATGGTTGCGAGCCGACTGGCCTGCACCACAGAATGTCCAGACCTTGATGACCGATCGCCATGGTGGTGTTTCGCTGCCCCCCTGGGACAGCATGAACTTGGGCGGCCATGTGGGAGATGAGATCGGTTGTGTAGAAACCAACCGCCAGCGTCTGCAGTCCGTTGTCGGCGCGCCTTTGGTTTTTTTGAATCAGGTGCATGGACAGAAAGTACTCAACCTGGACGCCAGCAGCGCCCACGGCACCGAGGCCGACGCCTGTGTTTCGGCGGTTCCCGATGTGGCTTGCACCATCATGGTGGCCGATTGCTTGCCTGTGTTGATGTGCGACAGGCAAGGTCAATGGGTGGCCGCTGCGCATGCGGGTTGGCGTGGCTTGGCCGGTGAGGCGGGTCAAAAAACAGCTTGGGGGGTGCTGGAGTCCTTGTGCAGCAACTCACGGGTGAGTCAGGCACGGGCAGAAGACATTTTGGTTTGGCTCGGGCCCTGCATTGGGCCCCAAGCTTTTGAGGTGGGCCCAGAAGTGGTGGCGGCTTTCTGTGAACACGATGCTTGCGCCGAAGACCTCTTCAAGCCTTTAAGGCCTGGAAAATGGCTGGCCGATTTGGCGGGATTGGCGCGAAGGCGTTTGAGCCAACTCGGCATTCACCGCATTTACGGCAACAACAGCCAGACCGATTGGTGCACAGTCACCAATTCAGTCCGATTCTTTTCGCACCGTCGGGACAGTCCGGTCCTCGGACAGTCCGGACGCATGGCCGCTTGCATCTGGCTCAAGTCTTGAGGCCTGGGTTTCCAGTGAAGCTTTGCGCAAGCGTTCTTTGCGGCGCAAGGGTGTTCCCATCACATAAACCACCAAGGACATGGGCAGCACGCCATAAAAAAGAAAGGTGATGATGGCACCCAATACCGTGCCTTGGCTGCTAAATGCTTCAGCCAAGCCCATCAGCAATGTGACATACAGCCAAGCAATAACAATCAAGTACATTTATTTGGTCTTTGTAATTTAGGCGACAACAATTTGACAGATACTCATATCAATAGAAATCAATAAGATAATTTTCCAGGAGACAAGGCATGAGCGGATCCGCGCCAGAATTTTGGGCCCAAATGAGCGAGGGTTTTCAGCAAAACCTGTCCAAAAGCTGGGGGCAGGCCATGCAGCATTTTCAAACCATTGACCTCGGGGGGCTCCAAGCGCCGCCCGATGCTTCTGCAGCGGCACTCAAATTTTCCCCTGAAAAGCTGCAAACCTTGCAAAGCCAGTATTGCAAAGACGCCTCAGATCTGTGGAATCAGAGTTTGCACAACAGTGTGCAGGTCAAAGACCGTCGGTTTTCAGGGGATGCTTGGACATCGAACCCCGTCGCCGCCTTCAACGCAGCGACTTATTTGCTCAATGCCCGAACCCTCATGGGTTTGGCTGATGCAGTGGATGCCGATGAGAAAACACGCACCCGCATCCGCTTTGCCATAGAGCAGTGGGTGGCTGCTGCGGCACCCAGCAATTTTTTAGCCTTCAATGCCGAGGCCCAAAAGAAAGCGGTGGAGACAAAAGGCGAAAGCATCGCCAAAGGCCTCCAGAACCTGATGCACGACATGCAGCAAGGCCATGTCTCGATGACCGACGAGAGCTTGTTTGAGGTGGGCAAAAACGTGGCCACAACCGAAGGCGCCGTGGTCTACGAAAACGAATTTTTCCAACTCATTGAATACAAGCCTCTCACACCCAAGGTTTATGAAAAGCCATTTTTGCTGGTGCCCCCATGCATCAACAAGTTCTACATCCTCGACCTGCAGCCCGAAAACTCACTGATCCGCTACGCTGTGAGTCAAGGCCACCGTACTTTTGTCGTCAGCTGGCGCAACCCCGACGAGTCCATGAAGGACAAGACTTGGGACGATTACATCGAACACGCGGCCATCGAGGCCATCCAGACCGTTCAAGCCATCACAGGCGCACCCCAGATCAATGCCCTGGGCTTTTGTGTGGGCGGCACCATTTTGTCGACCGCTTTGGCCGTGTTGGCCGCCCGTGGCGAAAAACCGGTGGCCAGTGCCACTTTTCTCACCACCCTGATCAACTTCACCGACACCGGCATTCTGGATGTTTTCATCGACGAGAACTTCGTGAAGTTCCGCGAGCAGCAAATGGGTCAAGGCGGTTTGCTCAAAGGTCAAGACTTGGCCTCGACGTTCAGCTTTTTGCGTCCGAACGATTTGGTCTGGAACTATGTGGTGGGCAATTACCTCAAGGGCGAAACGCCGCCACCCTTTGACCTGCTTTATTGGAACAGTGACTCGACCAATCTGCCAGGGCCGTTTTACGCCTGGTACCTGCGTCACACTTACCTGGAGAACAACTTGGTCAAGCCCGGCAAGCTCAAGGTCTGCGGAGAAAGCATTGATCTGGGCCAAGTCGACATGCCGGTTTATATCTATGGCTCGCGCGAAGACCACATCGTGCCCATCGGCGGGGCCTATGCCAGCACGCAGGTCTTGCCGGGCAAAAAACGCTTTGTCATGGGGGCCTCGGGCCACATTGCCGGAGTGATCAACCCGCCAGCGGCCAAAAAACGCAGCCACTGGCTGAGTGAGGGCCAACAATTTCCGGCCGATGTGAACGACTGGATCGCCAGCGCCCAAGAAGTGCCTGGCAGCTGGTGGACCGATTGGTCTGGATGGCTCAAGGGGCATGCCGGAAAACAAATTGCAGCGCCCAAAACCTACGGCAAACTTCGCCAATTCAAAGCCATCGAGGCGGCCCCAGGCCGTTACGTCAAAGCCAAAGCCTGATTGATTTTTACTGGAGACAAAAATGGAAGACATCGTCATCGTTGCAGCAGCACGCACCGCCGTGGGTAAATTTGGCGGCTCACTCGCCAAAACCCCTGCCACCGAGTTGGGGAGCATCGTCATTCAAGGCTTGCTCGCGCGCAGCGGTTTGCCTGTCGACGCCATCGGCGAGGTGATCATGGGCCAGGTGCTGGCCGCAGGCGCGGGCCAAAACCCCGCCCGTCAAGCCATGATGAAAGCCGGTGTGGCCAAGGAAACCCCGGCCCTGACCATCAACGCCGTGTGCGGCTCCGGCCTGAAGGCCGTGATGCTGGCCGCTCAAGCCGTGGCTTGGGGCGACAGCGAGATTGTGATTGCTGGTGGCCAAGAAAACATGAGCGCCAGTCCGCACGTCTTGAACGGCAGCCGCGATGGCCAACGCATGGGCGACTGGAAGATGACCGACACCATGATTGTGGACGGCCTGTGGGACGTGTACAACCAGTACCATATGGGCATCACCGCTGAAAACGTGGCCAAAGCCCATGACATCAGCCGCGACATGCAGGACGCTCTGGCGTTGGGCAGCCAGCAAAAAGCCTCTGCCGCACAAGACGCCGGCAAATTCAAGGACGAGATCGTTGATGTGCTGATTCCTCAGCGCAAAGGCGACGCGCTGGTGTTCAACACCGACGAGTTCATCAACAAAAAAACCAATGCCGAAGCCCTGGCCGGTTTGCGTCCCGCCTTTGACAAGGCCGGCAGCGTGACGGCTGGCAATGCCTCTGGCATCAACGACGGCGCCGCTGCGGTGATGGTCATGAGTGCCAAGAAGGCTGCAGCCCTGGGCCTGAAGCCCTTGGCCCGCATTGCCGCATTCGGCACCAGCGGTCTCGATCCGGCCCACATGGGCATGGGCCCTGTTCCCGCTTCGCAAAAAGCCTTGGCCCGCGCAGGCTGGAAAGCCCAAGACGTGGACTTGTTCGAGCTCAATGAGGCGTTCGCCGCACAAGCTTGCGCAGTGAACCGGGTCCTGGACATCGATCCGGCCAAGGTCAACGTCAATGGCGGTGCGATCGCCATTGGCCACCCCATCGGGGCATCCGGCTGCCGTATTTTGGTGACTTTGTTGCACGAAATGCAGCGCACCAATGCCCAAAAAGGCTTGGCCGCTTTGTGCATCGGTGGTGGCATGGGCGTGTCCTTGGCCATTGAATGTGCCTGACTTGAATTCCCATCGTTTTTTCAACAACTCATAAAAATGGAGACAACCTCATGAGTCAAAAAGTAGCTTACGTCACAGGTGGCATGGGTGGCATCGGTACCGCGATTTGCCAGCGTTTGCACAAAGACGGCTTCAAAGTCATCGCCGGTTGCGGACCCACGCGCGACTTCAACAAATGGATCGACGAGCAAAAAGCGCTGGGTTTCACTTTTTACACGTCGGTGGGCAACGTGGGCGACTGGGACTCCACCGTCGCTGCTTTCACCAAAGCCAAAGAAGACCATGGCGTCATTGATGTGCTGGTGAACAACGCCGGCATCACCAAAGACCGCGTGTTCCTCAAGATGACGCGTGAAGATTGGGATGCCGTGATCGACACCAACCTGAACTCCATGTTCAACGTGACCAAGCAGGTCGTGCCCGACATGGTTGAAAAAGGCTGGGGCCGCATCATCCAGATTTCCTCGGTGAACGGCAACAAAGGGCAGGCAGGTCAAACCAACTATTCGGCCGCCAAAGCCGGCATGCACGGTTTCTCGATGGCCTTGGCCCAAGAGATGGCCACCAAAGGTGTGACCGTGAACACCGTCAGCCCAGGGTACATTGGTACCGACATGGTGAACGCCATCCGTCCTGATGTGCTGGAAAAAATCGTGGCCACCGTGCCGGTCAAGCGTTTGGGCAAGCCCAGCGAAATTGCCTCCATCGTGGCTTGGCTGGCCAGCGAAGAGGGTGGTTACGCCACCGGTGCTGACTTCTCGGTCAACGGTGGTTTGCACATGGGCTGATGCTTGGCTTGCTCATTTTGGCAGGGCCAGACTGGGCAATTCAAGTCGGCAGTCCCCACAAAAAAACCCGCTTTTGCGGGTTTTTTTGCGTCTACAAGGCGGCGTTTAGCTGCCCACTTGTTTACCCGTGCTGACCATCTGCATCGCCGAAGCGATCAGGCCCGAGACCTCGCTCATATTGCCGGGCACGATCAGCGTGGTCTTGGCGTCTTGCGCCACCTTGGCATAAGCCTGTACCGCTTGTTCAGCCACTTTCAGTTGCACCGCCTGCTCGCCCCCTGGCTGGCGGATGGCGGTGGCAATCCGCTCAATGGCTTGCGCAGTCGCATTGGCCATTTCGGTGATGGCGGCGGCATCGCCTTGCGCTTTGTTGATGGCAGCTTGCTTTTCACCTTCTGAACGGGCAATGAAAGCCTCACGCTCGCCGGTGGCGATGTTGATCTGCTCTTGGCGGCGACCTTCAGAGGCTGCGATCAGGGCACGCTTTTCGCGCTCAGCCGTGATTTGTGACTGCATGGCCAGCAAAATTTCTTTGGGCGGCGTCAGGTCTTTGATCTCGTAACGCAGCACCTTCACGCCCCAATTGAGCGCCGCTTCATCGATGGCGGCCACCACTTGTGCGTTGATGATGTCTCGCTCTTCAAAAGTTTTGTCGAGTTCCAGTTTGCCGATCACGCTGCGCAGGCTGGTTTGCGCCAGTTGAGTCACTGCCACGATGTAGTTGGACGAGCCGTAACTGGCTAACTTGGGGTCGGTGACTTGAAAGTACAAAATCCCGTCGACCTGCAGTTGCGTGTTATCGCGCGTGATGCAAATCTGGCTGGGCACATCGAGCGGGATTTCTTTCAGGCTGTGCTTCTGGATCACTTTGTCAACAAAGGGCACCACGAAGTTCAGGCCCGGGGCCAGGCTGGCGTGGAATTTACCCAGCCTTTCGACCACCCAGGCCTCTTGTTGTGGAACCACTTTGACGGTCTTGACGATGAACAAGACTGCAATGATCACGAGGACGGCAGCTATTTCCATGATTTTTCTCCCTGGGTTTGTATGGGTGGCTAAAGGCTCAAATTTTTTCCAGCACCAAGCGGTTGCCCGCTATGGCCTGAATGCGGTACACGCCCGGTGTAGCGGTCTGGCCCGGGGCCAGCACGGCTGTCCAAGCTGCGCCCCGGTGTTTGACTTGCGCGCTGTCATGGGCATCCCACGCATCGACCTGCACGGTAGCGCCCAAGTCCAGATGTTGGTCTTGAACTTCTTGCGGCGTGGTGGTTTGGCGCTTGCGCCATTGGCCGAGCAAGACGGCGCCCAGGCCGCCCACCATGGCAGCGGCGACCAATTGTGTGTTTAGGCCGTAGCCTGCCAGCGCAGCCAGGGCTGCTGCCACTGCGCCTAGACTCAGCATCAGCAAATAAAAAGTGCCGGTTAATAACTCCAGTGCCACCAAGACACCGGCCAAAACCCACCACATTGTTGTGTCACCCATCACGATTTCTCCTTGCTCAAGCGGTCGTTGTCAGGCTTAAGAACTGGGTTCATTAAACGCCTTGCCGAAATGAGGCGTCATTGTTTGTTTTCAAGGCCGCAGCCAGGCAAGGATAATTAGAGTCTATGCATTTCCCTGAACCCCAACGCTGGCGTCTTTCGGTGGCGCCCATGATGGACT
>NZ_CAMBNZ010000037.1 GCF_945869175.1 Limnohabitans sp. Rim8
CAAATTCAGCATCGATTTGCGCAACAGCACCGATGCAGGTGTGGACGCCATGGTCGATGAGATCAAAGCCGTGGCTCAAGAATTGCAAGACAGCACAGGTCTGTGCATTGAGCTGACGCTGGTGTCGAGTTACCCGGCGCAAGCCTTCCATGAGTCCTGTGTGCAGGCTGTATCTGCAGCCGCTGCTGAGCTGGGTTACAGCCAGATGCCTGTGGTCTCAGGCGCCGGGCACGATGCCATTTACACCGCCCGTCTGGCACCGAGTGGGATGATTTTCATCCCCTGCAAAGATGGCATCAGCCACAACGAAATTGAAGATGCAAAACCCGCCGATATCGCTGCAGGGTGTAATGTTTTGTTGCACGCCATGCTGGGTACAGCGGGAGTGGCGCAGATCGCTTGAATGGTCGTTGTCGACGCGAAGATCGTGAGCTAGGGTTGCCGATGAGCGGGCCGCCCTAGCCCAGAGATTCTTGGTGGTGCTTCCGAGGGCTTGGGTGGGCCCTGAATGTTTCATGGGTTAAGCTTTAGCAAGTCCTTCTTCAGGAGACACCATGAGCGACACATCGGCTTTCGGCTTCGGCAAATTCGTACCAGGGTTTGACTTTTTGCAAAACCTGTCCAAAACGGCGGCGCAGGCTGTGCCGGGTGCTCACGCTGGCGCCGTGCCCGGTATGGCCAGTTGGGTCGCGCCCACCTTGAGCGTGGAAGAAATTGACAAACGCATGCAGGAGCTCAAATCGGTGTTGTTTTGGTTGGAGCAAAATACCACCGCCCTCAAGGCCACCATCCAGGCCATGGAGGTGCAAAAGATGACGCTGTCCACCTTGCAGACCATGAATGTGAACATGGCTGATCTGGCCAAGGCTTTTACCGCCAAAGCACCTGCCGCCGAAACCCATGCTGCCACGCCACAAGCTGCACCCGAGCCGAAACCCGCGCAGCCTGAACCCGCGCAGCCTGAACCTTCGGCTTCTGGTGCATCTTCTGCCCAACCCGCCGTGGACCCGATGCAGTGGTGGGGTGCATTGACCCAACAGTTTCAAAACATTGCAGCCGCAGCCGTCAAAGACGTGGCTGCCGAGGCCATGAAAACGGGCATGACGCCCAAGGGCGCCAGCACGGCAGCGGGCCATCAAAAATCCCCTGTCGCTGCAAAAGCCAAGGCCAAAAAGGCCGCCAACGCCAACACCAAACCGGCTGTCAAATCGGCTCCCCGCAAGGCCGTTTCGAAGCGCAAAACACCATGAAGCTTTTTCCCTACGGTCACGCCACTCATCCGCAGTGGCGCATGGCTGCTGGTCTGGTGCTGGCCCAGTTGCAAGCCCAAATGAGCCTGCCCGATTACGCCAGCCAGCCCCGTTTGGGCTTGCTCTACATCACCGACCATTACGCGCCAGAGGCTCAAGCCCTGCTCGATCACCTGCGCCAGGCCTTGCCCGGCGTGCCCGATTGGGCAGGCACCGTGGGCATTGGTGTGGCCGTGAACAATGCCGAGTACTTTGACGAGCCCGCCATGGCGCTCATGCTGTGCGACCTGACACCCGAGCAATACCGGGTGTTTTCGGGTGTGTCGCCCTTGCTGGAAGGTTGGGCCGATGCGGCCTTGGTGCACGCCGACCCCAACACGCCTGACCTGGCCGAGTTGATCCAAGAGATGGCCGGTCGCACCCGCCAAGGTTATTTGTTTGGTGGCCTGAGTGCGAGCCGCACGCGCAGTGTGCAGTTTGCGGTGTGGGCTGAAGATGCTGGAGGCCAGGAGGTGCATGGCGGTGTGCTGGAAGGCGGTCTGAGCGGCGTGGCCTTCGCCCCTGATGTGGCTTTGTTGTCGCGCGTGACGCAAGGCTGTCAGCCGGTTGCTCCGGAGCGTGAAATCACCGAAGCCGAAGGCCATGTGGTGCTCAGGCTGGCGGGCGAGCCGGCCTTGGATGCGATGCTGAGCGACCTGAACATCAGTTTGAAAGAACCGCAAAAAGCCATAGCCGTGGTTCGATCAACTTTGGTGGGTTTGAGTGCGCCTGGGCAGTTCGGTGTGGGCCGCACGGGGAATTTGGGCAAGGACGTGCGGGTGCGCCACATCATTGGCTTGGACCCCATGCGCCAAGGTTTGGCGATTGCCGAGCACTTGGAGCCGGGCATGCGGCTGACCTTTTGCCGCCGCGACGTGCAAGCCGCTCGCGCCGACTTGGTCCGGGTGTGTGCCGAACTGCGCGAAGCACTGGAGCCCGAGATGCTGTCCATCGAGGCCATCAATGCCATGAGTGATGACCCGGTGCCCACTGTGCCTCAAGCGGGCCAACGGATCGCTGGCGCGGTGTACGTCAGCTGTACCGGGCGAGGCGGCCCCCACTTTGGTGGACCGAGTGCCGAGATGCAGATCGTTCGGCACGCTTTGGGTGATGTGCCACTGGTCGGGTTTTTTGCTGCGGGTGAAATAGCCCACCAGCAGCTGTATGGCTACACCGGGGTGTTGACGGTGTTCACCACCGATTGATCACACCCCGCGAGCGCGCTCGCTCTTGAACTGCGACCGGAACTGAGAGAACTGGCCTGCATCGAGTGATTCACGCACCTCACGCATCAGGTTCAGGTAATAGTGCAGGTTGTGGATGGTGGTCAACATGGGGCCGAGCATTTCACCGCAGCGGTCGAGGTGGTGCATGTAAGCGCGACTGAAGCCATCACGGCCACCTTGGTTCCAAGAGACACCGGACGTTCCCGCGCAGGCATGGCAGGTGCAGCTGGTGTCCAGCGGCTGTGGGTCGTGTTTGTGGCGGGCGTTGCGCAGTTTCAGGTCACCAAAGCGGGTGAACACCGTGCCATTGCGGGCGTTGCGGGTGGGCATCACGCAGTCGAACATGTCCACGCCATCGGCCACGCCTTGCACCAAATCTTCGGGCGTGCCCACGCCCATCAGGTAGCGCGGTTTGTGGGCCGGCAGGCGGTGCGGTGTGTGCGCCATGATCTGCAGCATGAGGTCTTTGGGCTCGCCCACGCTCACGCCACCGATGGCATAACCGGGGAAGTCCATTTCCACCAGTGCGTCGAGCGACTCTTGGCGCAGGTTCTCAAACATGCCGCCTTGCACAATGCCAAACAGGGCGTTGGGGTTTTCAAGGCGTGCGAACTCGTCTTTGGAGCGCACGGCCCAGCGGCGGCTCATCTCCATGGACTTGCGCGCTTCGGCCTCGGTGGTGAAATGCCCCTTGGTCTCGTAAGGCGTGCATTCGTCGAGTTGCATCACGATGTCCGAGTTCAGGATGGTCTGGATCTGCATGCTCACTTCGGGCGACATGAACAGCTTGTCGCCGTTCACGGGAGAAGCAAAGGTCACGCCCTCTTCGGTGATTTTGCGCATGTCGCCGAGGGACCAGACCTGAAATCCGCCCGAATCGGTCAGGATCGGTTTGTCCCACTTTTCAAACTGGTGCAGGCCACCAAAGCCTTGCATGATGTCCAGACCCGGGCGCATCCACAGGTGGAAGGTGTTGCCCAAAATGATCTGTGCGCCCATCTCGTGCAGGCTGCGCGGCATCACACCTTTGACCGTGCCGTACGTTCCGACCGGCATGAAGATGGGGGTTTGCACCACGCCATGGTTCAGGGTCAGTGTGCCGCGGCGGGCGTGGCTGGCGGGGTCGGTTTGGAGCAGGTCGAATTGGAGCATGGCTGGGATTGTAGGAGGGGGGTGCCGCATCAGGCCTGCGGCGATCGCGTCAGCAGCATCGCATCGCCATAGCTGAAAAACCGGTATTGGTGAGTGATCGCATGGCAGTAAAGCGACATGATGTGACCATGACCTGCAAAGGCGCTCACCAGCATCATGAGCGTGCTCTTGGGCAGGTGGAAGTTGGTGATCAGCCGGTCGACCACTTGGAACTCAAACCCGGGAGTGATGAAGATCTGCGTGTCGCCGCTGGCTTGGCCAAATTTGGCCCACGACTCCAGCGTGCGCACGGTGGTCGTGCCCACCGCCACCACCTGGCCGCCGCGTGCTTTGCAGGCCGCAATCGCCCGTTGCGTGGCTTCGGGCACCTCGTACCACTCGCTGTGCATGTGGTGTTCGGCGATGTTTTCCGTCTTGACCGGCTGGAAAGTGCCCGCACCGACATGCAGCGTGACGCTGGCGGTTTGCACGCCTTTCGCCTTCAAGGCACTGAGCACACCGTCGTCAAAATGCAGCGCCGCCGTGGGTGCAGCCACCGCACCGGGTGCCCGTGCGAACACGGTCTGGTAACGCCGGGCGTCTTCTTCGGTGTCGGCATGGTCGCCCGTGCCTGCAGGACGCTCAATATAAGGGGGCAGCGGCATCACCCCGTGCTTTTCCATCAGCGCATGGGGCTCATCGCTCAGCTGCAGGTGAAACAGTTGGCCATTTTTGTCGGGCCAGCGGCCCAGCAGCACGGCATCGAAACCCCCGTGGCGTGCGCCGCCTGCCAAATACATCTTGCCGCCTTGCAGGGGCTTTTTGCTGACCCGCATGTGGGCCACCACTTGGTGGTCGGGCAGCACGCGCTCGATCAGCAACTCCAGCTTGCCACCCGAAGCCTTCTCTCCAAAGATTCGGGCCTTGACCACCTTGGTGTCGTTGAACACCAGCAGGTCGCGCGCATTCAGCAGACCTGGCAGTTCATGAAAAATGCGGTCCACCACCGTGGCCGAAGAGCCGTCCAGCAAACGCGAGCCGCTGCGTTCGGCAGCAGGGTGTTGGGCAATCAGTTCGGGGGGGAGCTCAAAGTCGAAATCACTGAGCGTGAAGGCGCGGGGGGAGACAGAAGAGGCCATGGGGCTTGGGCTTGACAGGCCCAGACAAAACAAAGAAGACGAGATTCTGCCTGAATGAAGCGTTTATCCCGAGCGACTATGGGACGTGGCTCTCACGGCACAATCAGGGCATGCCTTCCAAGCCAGCACCCACGCCCGCCAAAACGCTGTCAGCCCCCCAAAAAGCGCTGATCAAGCTCGGCTTGAAGCGCGACATCGACTTGGCGCTGCACCTTCCGTTGCGCTACGAGGACGAGACCCGCATCGTCAAGCTGCGCGATGCGCGCGAGGGCGATACCGCCCAAATCGAGGCGACGGTGACAGCTTGCGAGATCACGATGCGACCTCGCCGCCAGTTGTTGGTGACCGTGGACGACGGATCGGACACCTGTGTGATGCGGTTTTTCAGTTTCTACCCTTCGCACCAGAAGGCGCTGGCGGTGGGCAACCGCATCCGGGCGCGGGGCGAGGTCAAGGGCGGCTTCATGGGGCTGACCATGATGCACCCGACTTTCAAAGCGGCGGGCGGCAATTTGGCCGAGGCGTTGACACCGGTGTACCCGACGGTGGCGGGCTTGGCCCAGGCCTATTTGCGCCGAGCCGTCATCACGGGCTTGAACCATGCCGACCTGAGCGAGACCATGCCTTCGGGCATCGCTTGGCCTGACCCGCGCGGTGCCTGGTCGCTGCGCGATGCTCTTCGGTTTTTGCACCACCCCACGCCCGATGTGTCGCTGGCCGCATTGGAGGACCGCAGCCATCCGGCCTGGATTCGCCTCAAATGCGAGGAATTGCTGGCGCAGCAGTTGTCGCAGCTCACAGCCAAGCGCGAGCGCGATTTGCTGCGTGCCCCGCCATTGAAGATGAAAGCTCAGGGTCTGTACGGCCAGTTGCTGGCCACTTTGCCCTTTGGACTGACGAACGCGCAGCAGCGTGTGGGCCAAGAAATTGCCAAAGACTTGGCGCGCTCTGTGCCAATGCACCGCTTGCTGCAAGGCGATGTGGGCGCGGGCAAAACCGTGGTGGCCGCGCTGGCGGCCATGGTGGCGGTGGATGCAAGGTGGCAATGCGCCTTGATGGCGCCAACCGAAATTTTGGCGACCCAGCACTTTGCCAAGCTGGTGGGCTGGCTGGAGCCTTTGGGCGTCAAGGTGGCTTGGCTGATCGGCAGTCAGAAAAAGAAAGAGCGCGCCGCCATGCTGGCGCTGATCGAGTCGGGTGAGGCCGCGTTGGTGGTGGGCACACACGCGGTGATTCAGGAGCACGTCAAGTTCAAAAACCTGGCGCTGGCCGTGATCGACGAGCAGCACCGCTTTGGTGTGGCGCAGCGCCTGGCCTTGCGGGGCAAGATGCAGGCCGATGGCATGGAGCCGCACATGCTCATGATGACGGCCACGCCGATCCCACGCACATTGGCCATGAGCTATTACGCTGATCTGGATGTGTCGGTGATCGACGAGCTGCCACCGGGGCGCACCCCCATCGTGACCCGTGTGGTGTCAGACCATCGCCGCCATGAGGTGGTCTCGCGCATTGGGGCGCAGTTGCAAGAAGGGCGGCAGGTTTACTGGGTGTGCCCGCTGATTGAAGAAAGCGAAGCGCTCGACCTGACCAACGCCACGCAAACCCATGCCGACCTGAGCGAAGCGCTGCCGGGCGTTATGGTGGGCTTGCTGCATTCGCGCATGCCGGTGGCCGAGAAGAAGGCGGTGATGGAGCTGTTCACCGCCGGGGTCATGGGCGTGTTGGTCAGCACCACGGTGATCGAGGTGGGGGTGGACGTGCCCAATGCCTCGTTGATGGTGATCGAGCATGCTGAACGTTTTGGCCTGTCTCAGCTGCATCAGCTGCGCGGTCGGGTGGGTCGGGGTGCGGCGGCTTCGGCCTGTGTGCTGCTGTATGGCACGCCCGAGGGTGGACGCCTGAGCGAGACCGCCCGTGAGCGTTTGCGTGCCATGGTGGAGACCAACGATGGGTTCGAGATCGCCAGGCGCGACTTGGAAATCCGGGGCCCCGGGGAGTTTTTGGGGGCACGCCAGTCGGGCGCCCCTTTGCTGCGCTTTGCCGATCTGGAGACCGATGGACATTGGCTGGACTGGGCGCGTGCCTTGGCTCCGCAGATGCTGGACCGGCACGCGGACTTGGCCGAGCGGCACATTGGCCGTTGGTTGGGCGGGAAATCCGAGTATCTGAAAGCTTGATGTTCAAATAAGGCCCATGACCCTGACCGAACTCAAATACATCGTGGCCGTGGCCCGCGAAAAGCACTTTGGCAAGGCCGCCGAGGCCTGCTTTGTGTCCCAGCCCACATTGTCGCTGGCCATCAAGAAGCTCGAAGAAGAGCTGCAAGTCAAACTTTTTGAGCGCAGCGCCAGCGAGGTGTCGGTGACCACTTTGGGTGAAGAGATCGTGCGCCAGGCGCAAAGTGTGCTGGAGCAGGCCGCCGAGATCAAGGAAATAGCCAAGCGCGGTAAAGATCCGCTGGCCGGCACCATGCGGCTGGGTGTGATTTACACGATCGGACCTTATTTGCTGCCCGATTTGGTGCGCCAGATCATCACCGACATCCCGCAGATGCCCTTGATGCTGCAAGAAAATTTCACGGTTCGATTGCTGGAAATGCTGCGCACGGGTGAACTGGACTGCGCCATCCTGGCCGAGCCCTTTCCAGAGTCGGGGCTTGCAGTTGCCCCTTTGTATGACGAGAGTTTCATGGCCGCACTGCCCTTGAACCACCCCTTGGCCAAAGAGACTTCGATCACCACCGAGCAACTGAAAAACGAGACCATGCTGTTGCTGGGCGCAGGTCACTGCTTTCGAGACCA
The DNA here is from genome assembly GCF_945869175.1 of Limnohabitans sp. Rim8. GTDB lineage: Bacteria > Pseudomonadota > Gammaproteobacteria > Burkholderiales > Burkholderiaceae_C > Limnohabitans_A. The sequence goes on from NZ_CAMBNZ010000037.1 coordinate 7,590, forward strand.
TGTGCTGGAGGTTTGCCCTGAATTCGCCCGTTATGCCAGCCAGACCGATGGCATCCGCAAGACGTTCGAAGGTTCATCGCTGGAAACCATCAAACACATGGTGGCCGCAGGCATGGGCGTGACTTTGGTGCCCCGCTTGTCGGTGCCCGAACTCAAGCCGGTGCACAAGCGCTCAGGCGGGCACCACGATTCCCCCGTGCGCTATTTGCCAATCGTTGACCCTGCAGGCGGCAAGCCCCCTACGCGGCGTGTGGTGCTGGCTTGGCGTCGCAGTTTTACCCGTTATGAAGCGATTGCCGCCGTGCGCAACGCCATTTATGCGTGCCCGCTTTCGGGTGTGACGCGCTTGTCGTGATGCCTTGCCGCATGCCATGACCGACAAACTCAAGCTTTACCTGGACCTGATCCGTTGGAATCGGCCTGCGGGGTGGCTGCTGCTGTTGTGGCCTTCTTTGGCTGCGTTGTGGGTGGCAGCGGACGGATTCCCCGGCTGGCATCTGGTGGCGGTCTTCACCTTGGGCACCATCTTGATGCGCAGCGCGGGGTGCTGTGTGAACGATGTGGCCGATCGCGACTTTGACAAACACGTCAAACGCACGGCCAACCGGCCTGTGACGAGCGGGCGGATGGGCGTGAAAGAAGCGCTGGCGGTGGGTGTTGTGCTGGCGCTGTGCGCTTTTGGCCTGGTGTTGACCACCAACATGGCCACGGTTCAGTGGTCGTTTGCAGCCTTGGCCGTGACGCTGCTGTACCCCTATGCCAAACGCCATGTGTCCATGCCTCAAGCTGTGTTGGGCGTGGCTTTCAGTTTTGGCATTCCGATGGCTTTTGCAGCCGTGCAAGGGCAAGTGCCGCTCTTGGCTTGGGGTTTGTTGGTGGGCAACCTGTTCTGGGTACTGGCCTACGACACCGAATACGCCATGGTGGACCGGGACGACGATTTGAAAATCGGCATGAAGACTTCTGCCATCACGCTGGGCCGCTGGGATGTGCTGGCCATTGCAGTCTTTTATGGGGCGTATTTGGCGATCTGGGCGTGGCTGCTGGACGCACCAGAACGCGGACAGTGGTTCATGTGGGGCTTGGCTGGGGCCGCAGCTCAAGGGGTCTGGCACATCTTGCTGATCAAAGACCGCAGCCGCGAGGGCTGCTTCAAGGCCTTTCGACTGAACCACTGGGTGGGGTTGAGCGTCTTTGTGGGCTTGGCCTTGTCTTACAGCTGAGTGCTGGCCCTTGGACGGGTGCCTCAGGCCTTGCCGAATTCATCGCCCAATTCTTTGGCGCGCACTTCGGCCGCTTGCATGGCTTTCACGAAAGAAGCTTTGACGCCCAATGCTTCCAAAGTTGTGATGGCTGCGTAGGTCGTGCCGCCCTTGGAGGTCACACGTTGGCGCAGCGCCTCTGCGCTCTCGCTCGAGGCCGCTGCCAAAGAAGATGCCCCTGAAAAAGTCGCCACAGCCAATTGATAGGCTTGCTCGGCGCTCAGGCCCATGCCGACGCCCGCCTCGGTCATGGCCTCCAGGAAAAAGAACACATAAGCTGGTCCCGAGCCGGACAACGCAGTCACTGCATCCAAATGGGACTCTTGCTGAAGCCAGAGAAATTGCCCAGTGGTGCCAATGACACGCTCGACCAGGGCTCGGTCTTCGGGGCTGATGGCAGGGCAGGGAAACATGCCGGTGATGCCTTGGCCTACCAAGGCGGGCGTGTTGGGCATGCAACGCACCACACGCTCCGTGCCTACCCAGCGGCAGATGCTGTCGGTCCGAATGCCTGCAGCAACGGACAAATGCAGCGCAGAGCGTGTGTGTTCCATCACCGGGATGGCGGCTTCCTTGAAAACTTGGGGTTTGACCGCCCAAACCACCATATCGGCGCGGGCCAAAGTGGGTCCAGCGAGCGAAAGCGCTGTGATGCCAAAGTCCGACAAGATTTTGGCGGCGGTGTCCGCAAACGGCTCTACCACCATGAGCTGCTCTGGTTTCATGCCTTGGCGAATCAATCCGCCGATGATGGCGCTGGCCATGTTGCCGCCGCCGATGAATGCCAAGGTGTGGTTGAAGGAGGACATATTAAGAAGCCAGGGCTGCAAATGAGAGAACAAGGAGGATTGTCTCTTTTTCGCGTGGCTTGAAGGTGTGCAAAGCCAAAACAGCCGCCTGCGTAGCCCTGATTGCATGGAAAACGCCCGGATATTTGCAAAAAATTCCAAAAGATGTTGCACACAAAGAGTTTTTCAGACATAATTGTGGGCTTCGCCTTGCAAAAGGTGTGGTTATCTGCCCAATCTGAAGCGCAGCGAGTGGTTCGCGGTGTGAATGACGGGTCCAAGACTGATTTCTGTGGGTTGGCTTCAGGCTGGCTTTCAAGAAATACAAGTTGGGAATAAATCAATGATCCAGACAGAATCTCGGTTGGATGTGGCCGACAACACCGGCGCCAAGTCCGTGCTGTGCATCAAGGTGCTCGGCGGGTCCAAGCGTCGCTATGCAAGTGTTGGCGACATCATCAAAGTGAGCATCAAAGAAGCCGCTCCTCGTGGTCGCGTCAAAAAAGGCGAGATCTACAGTGCTGTGGTGGTTCGTACAGCCAAAGGCATTCGCCGTGGCGATGGCTCCCTCATCAAATTCGATGGCAACGCAGCCGTGTTGCTCAACGCCAAGTTGGAGCCTATTGGCACCCGCATCTTCGGCCCCGTGACGCGTGAACTGCGTACCGAGAAGTTCATGAAGATCGTGTCCCTGGCTCCTGAAGTACTGTAAGGACGCGCCATGAACAAGATTCGCAAAGGCGACGAAGTCATCGTCATCACAGGTCGTGACAAGGGCAAGCGTGGCACTGTGTCACTGCGCGCCAGTGATTCGCACGTGTTGATCGAAGGTGTGAACCTCGTCAAAAAGCACGCCAAGCCAAACCCCATGAAGGGCACAACTGGCGGCATCATCGAAAAGGCCATGCCGATTCACCAATCCAACGTGGCGATTTTCAATGTCGCAACTGGCAAGGCTGATCGCGTGGGCATCAAGCTGCAAGCTGACGGAAAACGCGTTCGCGTTTACAAGTCGAGCGGCGAAGAAATCAAGGTGGCATGAGCATGGCACGTTTGCAACAACTCTTCCGCGAGAAAATCGCTGCTGAACTGACAACCAAATTTGGTTATACGTCACCCATGCAGGTTCCTCGCATCACCAAGATCACCTTGAACATGGGTGTGTCTGAGGCGGTCGCTGACAAAAAAGTCATGGACCACGCTGTGAGCGACTTGACCAAAATCGCGGGCCAAAAGCCTGTGGTGACCAAGGCCAAAAAAGCGATTGCTGGATTCAAGATCCGTGAACTCCAGCCGATTGGTTGCATGGTGACTTTGCGTGGAGTTCAGATGTATGAGTTCCTGGATCGTTTCGTGACCGTGGCTTTGCCGCGTGTTCGTGACTTCCGCGGCATCTCTGGTCGTGCGTTCGATGGCCGTGGTAACTACAACATCGGCGTTAAAGAGCAGATTATTTTCCCTGAGATTGAGTACGACAAGGTCGATGCTTTGCGCGGTCTCAACATCAGCATCACCACAACGGCCAAGACTGACGATGAGTGCAAAGCGCTCTTGACAGCTTTCCGCTTCCCCTTCAAGAACTGAGGTGTCACGTGGCTAAAGTAGCTTTGATCGAGCGCGAGCTCAAGCGTGAAAAATTGGCGGCAAAATTCGCGAAGAAATACGCAGAATTTAAGGCCATCGCCAACGATGCCAAGCGCAGTGATGAAGAGCGTGCAGCTGCCCGTTTGGGTCTGCAAAAGCTTCCGCGCAACGCCAACCCGACCCGTCAACGCAACCGCTGTGAAATCACCGGTCGCCCACGCGGTACGTTCCGTCAATTTGGTCTGGGTCGCGCCAAGATCCGTGAATTAGCCTTCGCAGGCAACATTCCGGGCGTGACCAAGGCCAGCTGGTAATCGGCAGGAGAGAACAACATGAGCATGAGTGATCCTATTGCCGATCTGTTGACCCGCATCCGTAACGCACAAATGGTGGCTAAAGCCGCTGTGATGGTGCCCTCTTCCAAAGTGAAGGTGGCCATCGCTCAAGTGCTGAAAGATGAAGGTTACATTGATGGCTTCCAAGTCAAAACCGAAGATGGCAAAGCCACCCTCGAAATTGCCCTGAAGTACTACGCTGGCCGTCCGGTCATTGAGCGTATTGAGCGCGTTAGCCGTCCTGGCCTGCGTGTGTACAAAGGCCGCGATGCTATCCCTCAAGTCCAAAACGGCTTGGGCGTGGCCATCGTCACTACACCCCAGGGTGTGATGACCGATCGCAAAGCACGTGCAGCCGGTGTCGGTGGCGAAGTGCTGTGCTACGTCGCATAAAGGGAGAAAAAGAATGTCCCGCGTAGGAAAAATGCCTGTGACCATCCCCGCTGGTGTGGATGTGTCGATCAAACAAGATCAAATCAGCGTGAAAGGTACCGGTGGTCAATTGGCCATCACAGCCAACATGCTGGTGACTGTGACCAATGACGGTGGCAAGCTGAGTTTTGCCCCGGCCAACGATTCACGCGAAGCCAATGCCATGAGCGGCACCATGCGACAGCTGGTGAACAACATGGTGACTGGCGTGACCAAGGGTTTCGAGAAGAAGCTGAATTTGGTTGGCGTGGGTTACAAAGCGGCGGCTTCTGGCGCCAAATTGAACCTGGCTGTTGGTTATTCACACCCCGTCAACATCGATATGCCTGCTGGCATCACGGTGGCAACTCCGACCGCGACTGAAATCGTGATCAAAGGTGCTGACCGTCAACGTGTTGGTCAAATTGCTGCTGAGATCCGTGCTGTTCGTCCACCTGAGCCCTACAAAGGCAAAGGCATCCGCTATTCGGATGAGAAGATCACGATCAAAGAGACTAAGAAGAAATAAGGAGCTGCATCATGTTGACCAAGAAAGAGCAGCGTCTGCGTCGTGCGCGCCAAACTCGTATTCGCATTGCACAGCAAGGTGTGGCCCGTCTGACGGTGAACCGTACCAACCTGCACATTTATGCCAGCGTTATCTCTGGCTGCGGTACCAAAGTGTTGGCCAGTGCCTCTACATCCGAAGCCGAAGTTCGTACGACCTTGGGCGTTGTTGGCAAAGGCGGCAATGCCGCAGCGGCCGCAGTGATTGGCAAGCGCATTGCTGAAAAAGCAATAGCCGCTGGCGTTGAGAAGGTCGCCTTCGACCGCGCAGGTTTCGCTTACCACGGTCGTGTCAAGGCTTTGGCCGAAGCAGCCCGTGAAGCGGGTCTGCAGTTCTAAACGGATCGGAGATACAAATGGCTAAATTTACAGCAAAACCGCAGAGTGACGGCCCTGAGGACGGTCTCCGCGAGAAAATGATCGCGGTCAATCGCGTTACCAAGGTGGTGAAGGGCGGCCGTATCCTCGGTTTCGCAGCATTGACCGTGGTCGGTGATGGCGACGGCAAGGTGGGCATGGGCAAGGGCAAATCAAAAGAAGTGCCAGCTGCAGTGCAAAAGGCGATGGAAGAAGCCCGTCGCAACTTGGCCAAAGTGCACTTGAAAAACGGAACAATTCACCATGCAGTTCACGGTCACCACGGCGCAGCCCGCGTCATGATGGCGCCAGCGCCAAAAGGTACCGGCATCATTGCAGGTGGACCTATGCGTGCCGTGTTCGAAGTGGTGGGTATCACTGACATTGTGGCCAAGAGCCATGGTTCATCCAACCCTTACAACATGGTTCGTGCCACATTGGACGCATTGTCCAACTGCACAACAGCTTCCAACGTGGCTGCCAAGCGCGGCAAGTCGGTTGAAGAATTGTTCGGCTGAACCGGAGATCGAACATGACAACGCAATCCACCGTCAAAGTCCAACTGGTTCGCAGCCCGATTGGCACCAAAGAGTCCCACCGCGCCACTGTGCGTGGTTTGGGCTTACGCAAGCTGAACTCTGTGAGCGAGTTGCAAGACACGCCTGCAGTGCGCGGCATGATCAACAAGATCAGCTATCTGGTCAAAGTTCTCTAAGAGGCCAATGATGGAACTCAACAGCATCAAGCCCGCAGAAGGCTCCAAGCATGCGCCACGTCGCGTGGGTCGTGGCATCGGCTCAGGTCTGGGTAAAACCGCTGGCCGTGGTCACAAAGGTCAAAAGTCACGCTCCGGTGGCTACCACAAGGTGGGTTTCGAAGGCGGTCAAATGCCTTTGCAGCGCCGTTTGCCTAAGCGTGGTTTCAAGTCGCATTTGCTGAAATACAACGCAGAAATCACACTGACAACCCTGTCTCGTTTGGACATGGCCGAAGTGGATGTGTTGGCTTTGAAGCAGGCGGGTCTGGTTTCGCAAATGGCCAAAGTGGTCAAAGTGATCAACACTGGTGAATTGACAAAAGCCGTCAAATTGACGGGCATTGGTGCGACTGCAGGTGCCAAGGTGGCCATTGAGGCCGCTGGTGGCTCTGTGGCCTGAATGTTCATAAGCGAGAAACTCAGTGGCAACCAGCGCTAATTCAACAGCTAAAGCAGACAAGTTCGGCGATTTGCGTCGCCGACTTCTGTTTCTGTTGCTGGCATTGGTGGTTTACCGTGTTGGTGCGCACATTCCTGTGCCGGGCATCGACCCTGAGCAACTCAAGCAGTTGTTCAACGGCCAGCAGGGCGGCATATTGAACTTGTTCAATATGTTTTCTGGTGGTGCACTGTCTCGGTTCACTGTGTTTGCTTTGGGCATCATGCCTTACATTTCTGCTTCCATCGTGATGCAGTTGTTGACGTATGTTTTGCCTACATTTGAACAATTGAAAAAAGAAGGTGAAGCTGGACGACGGAAAATTACCCAGTACACACGCTTCGGCGCCTTGGGTTTGGCTGTTTTTCAGTCTTTTGGCATCGCTGTTGCGCTGGAAGCCTCAGCAGGTTTGGTGATCAATCCAGGCTTGGGATTTCGGATGACAGCGGTTGTCAGTTTGACCGCTGGCTCTATGTTCCTGATGTGGTTGGGTGAGCAAATCACTGAACGCGGATTGGGCAATGGCATTTCGATTCTGATCTTTGCGGGAATTGCGGCAGGTTTGCCAAGTGCTTTGGGTGGCCTGTTTGAGTTGGTTAGAACCGGTGCCATGAACCCCTTGATCTCCATTTTGATCGTTGTGGTGGTGGCATTGGTTACCTACTTCGTGGTGTTTGTTGAACGTGGACAGCGAAAAATTCTGGTGAATTACGCTCGCAGACAAGTGGGCAACAAAGTGTATGGTGGGCAATCGTCACACTTGCCTTTGAAGTTGAACATGGCTGGTGTGATTCCACCGATTTTTGCATCTTCGATCATTTTGTTGCCTGCAACCCTCATCGGTTGGTTCAGTTCTGGATCTTCTGAAAGTGTTGTTGTTCGTTTCTTCAAAGATGTTGCGAATGCATTGGCACCAGGGCAACCTGTTTATGTGATGTTCTATGCGGCCGCCATCATTTTCTTCTGTTTTTTCTACACGGCCTTGGTTTTCAACAGCCGCGAAACCGCGGAAAACCTGAAGAAAAGCGGTGCCTTCATCCCGGGTATTCGTCCGGGTGATCAAACAGCTAAGTACATCGACAAGATTTTGCTCCGATTGACGGCTGTAGGTGCCGCATACATCACGTTCGTGTGTTTGCTGCCTGAATTTTTGATTCTGAAATACAATGTTCCGTTTTACTTTGGCGGCACATCATTGCTGATCATAGTCGTTGTGACCATGGATTTCATGGCGCAAGTCCAAAATTACTTGATGTCGCAACAATACGATTCGCTCTTGAAAAAGGCGAGCTTCAAGTCTTGAATGACTTGACTGAGGTTTGGTAAAGAACCTTGCACAAATTGTGTAAGGCTACATTTTTCACCTGGTCTGCGAAGTCTGGGTATCGATGAGTTTTAGGAGAGAACCATGAGAGTTTCTGCTTCGGTGAAAAAAATTTGCCGTAACTGCAAGGTCATTCGCCGTAAAGGCGTTGTTCGTGTGATCTGCACAGATCCACGTCACAAGCAGCGCCAAGGCTGATTGAATTAGTTTTAGAGGACGAAAATGGCACGTATCGCTGGCATCAACATTCCGCCGCACAAACACGCTGAAATTGGCTTGACCGCCATTTTTGGTATTGGACGCACCCGCGCTCGACAAATTTGTGAGGCTTCTGGCATCGCTTATTCTAAGAAGATCAAAGATCTGACGGACGCTGATCTGGAGAAAATTCGCGATCAAATCGCAGTTTTCACCATTGAAGGTGATCTGCGTCGCGAAACCACCATGAACATCAAGCGTTTGATGGACATCGGTTGCTATCGCGGGTTCCGTCACCGTCGTGGCTTGCCCATGCGTGGTCAGCGCACACGTACCAATGCACGCACTCGCAAGGGTCCGCGCAAAGGCGCTGCGGCTCTGAAGAAATAAGCAGGATTGAGAGACCACTATGGCAAAAGCACAATCAAACAGCGCATCACAACGTGTGCGCAAAAAAGTTCGTAAGAACATTGCTGATGGCATTGCGCACGTTCACGCGTCGTTCAACAACACCATCATCACCATCACCGATCGCCCAGGCAATGCATTGTCTTGGGCTTCATCGGGTGGCCAAGGCTTCAAGGGTTCGCGCAAATCGACACCTTTTGCAGCTCAGGTTGCTTCTGAAGTCGCAGGTCGTGCTGCGCAAGAACAAGGCATCAAAAACCTCGACGTCGAGATCAAGGGCCCCGGCCCAGGTCGCGAGTCATCGGTTCGTGCCCTGGGTGCATTGGGCATTCGCATCACATCGATTGCCGATGTGACACCGGTCCCGCACAACGGCTGCCGCCCACAAAAGCGTCGTCGTATCTAACTTAAACCAAGCCCACCGCCAGGCCATGCTTGCATCGCCTGGCTCCCGCATTTCTGATGCGGTAGTTGCATAAAGGAAAATCAAGTGGCACGCTACCTCGGCCCCAAGGCCAAACTTTCTCGCCGTGAAGGCACCGACCTGTTTTTGAAGAGTGCTCGTCGCTCCATCGCTGACAAGTCGAAATTTGACACCAAGCCCGGCCAACATGGTCGCACTTCGGGCCAACGCACTTCTGACTACGGCCTGCAGCTGCGTGAAAAGCAGAAAGTCAAACGCATGTATGGCGTTTTGGAAAAGCAGTTCCGCCGCTATTTTGCAGAAGCCGACCGCCGCAAAGGCAATACGGGCTCCAATTTGCTGGGCTTGTTGGAATGCCGTTTGGACAACGTGGTTTATCGCATGGGCTTTGGCTCTACGCGCGCTGAAGCACGCCAGATGGTTTCTCACAAAGCCATCACTGTGAACGGTCAATCCGTGAACATCCCCTCTTACTTGGTCAAGGCCGGAGATGTGGTGGCTGTTCGTGAGAAATCCAAAAAGCAAAACCGTGTGGTTGAAGCTTTGCAATTGGCTTTGCAAGTGGGCATGCCTGCCTGGGTTGAAGTCAACGCCGACAAGGCAGAAGGCACCTTCAAGAAGGTTCCTGACCGTGATGAATTCGCTGCAGATATCAACGAATCGTTGATCGTCGAACTGTACTCGCGTTAATTCTGAGTCGTTTCAATCGTTCCCGGGCTGCCTCACGAGGCTGCACCGGGTGCTTCATCAGCCTTACCGGTGTAACGGACCGGGGGTATTGAGAGGAAGTCTGAATGCAAACCAATCTGTTGAAACCCAAAGCTATTCAAGTCGAACAATTGGCCGCCAACCGTGCAAAAGTCACGTTGGAGCCTTTCGAGCGTGGCTATGGTCACACACTCGGCAATGCGCTGCGTCGCGTTTTGCTGTCGTCCATGGTGGGTTACTCCGCCACCGAGGTCACCATCGCCGGTGTTGTGCATGAGTACTCCTCCATTGATGGCGTGCAAGAGGATGTGGTGAACATCTTGTTGAACCTCAAAGGGGTGGTTTTTAAACTGCACAACCGTGACGAAGTGACTCTGAGTTTGCGCAAAGACGGCGAAGGCGCTGTGACTGCTGCAGACATCCAGACACCGCACGATGTGGAAATTGTCAACCCTGAGCATGTCATTGCCAATTTGTCACACGGTGGCAAGCTGGACATGCAAATCAAGGTTGAAAAAGGTCGCGGCTATGTGCCCGGCAGCATGCGTCGTTTTGCCGATGAGCCCACCAAGGCTTTGGGCCGCATCGTGTTGGACGCTTCGTTCTCGCCAGTCAAGCGCGTAAGTTATACCGTCGAAAGCGCTCGTGTTGAGCAGCGTACCGATTTGGACAAGCTGGTCATCGAGATTGAAACCAACGGTGCCATCACTGCTGAAGACGCTGTTCGTTCATCGGCCAAGATCTTGGTCGAGCAGTTGGCTGTGTTTGCGCAACTTGAAGGCAGCGAATTGTCTGCGTTCAACGAGCCCGCTCAGCGTGGTGGTGCGGGCAGTTTCGACCCCATTTTGTTGCGTCCAGTGGACGAGCTGGAATTGACGGTTCGTTCTGCCAACTGCCTCAAAGCAGAAAACATCTATTACATCGGCGACTTGATTCAACGTACCGAGAATGAGTTGCTCAAGACCCCGAATTTGGGTCGCAAATCACTCAACGAAATCAAAGAAGTTCTGGCATCGCGTGGCTTGACTTTGGGCATGAAGCTTGAAGCCTGGCCACCAGCAGGTCTGGAAAAACGGTAAATCGAAATTCCCGGAAAATTCGGGGTGTGCACGGGCAGTACCTGATACGGCTGCCTGTTTAATAAAGAAAGGTAAGCACCATGCGTCACGGACACGGCCTCCGCAAATTGAATCGCACCAGCGAGCACCGCCTCGCCATGTTGCGCAACATGATGAATTCGCTCATCGAGCACGAAGTCATCAAGACCACTTTGCCTAAGGCAAAAGAGTTGCGTCGCGTGATTGAGCCCATGATCACATTGGCCAAAGAAGACACCTTGTCGAACAAGCGTCTGGCTTTCAACCGCCTGCGTGACCGTGACAACGTCGTTAAATTGTTCGCCGACTTGGGCCCACGTTTTGCCAAGCGTCCTGGTGGTTACACACGCATCCTGAAAATGGGATACCGCGTGGGTGACAACGCACCCATGGCATTGGTTGAGTTGGTGGATCGTGCTGATTCTTCTGCCGAAACAGCAGCAGAGTAAGATACAATGTAAACATATCGCGGGGTGGAGCAGTCTGGTAGCTCGTTGGGCTCATAACCCAAAGGTCGTTGGTTCAAATCCGGCCCCCGCAACCAAGTTTTCAAGCGCTTTTGAAAATCAAAAAACCCTCTTCGGAGGGTTTTTTCGTTTCAACGGCCTGCGGGCTTATTTGTGGGGAGACGTTTCATCAGACCTTCAAGAGCATGTTCGGTAGTCGCCTGTCGGATGTGTGCGCGGTCACCTGAAAAGTGCTGGACTTCGGCGTGAACAGACCCCGAAATACACCACGCCAGCCAGACTGTGCCCACTGGCTTCTCAAAGCTCCCACCGCTGGGGCCTGCAACACCCGTTACCGCAATGGAGACTTCGGACGCCGAGCGGTACACCGCACCCAAGGCCATGGCCTTCGCCACAGGCGCACTGACTGCGCCATGATGGGCAATCAAGTCCTCCGGAACGCCCAGCATTTGAGTCTTGGACTGGTTCGAATAGGTCACAAATCCGCGTTCAAACCAAGTGCTGCTCCCGGCCAAGTCGGTGCAACGCGTGGCGATCATCCCGCCAGTACAACTCTCAGCGGTTGAAAGCATCCATCGGAGTTGAAGGAGACGTTCAGCCAGTTGTGAGGTGAGCTGTTTCAAAATGATCTCCAGATCGCGATGGTCAATAGCGTGCAAAAAGCGGCCACCACATCATCCCAAATGATCCCGAAGCCGCCACGCCAGCCGAACCCTTTGAACATTTGATCCGCCCAAGCCACAGGTCCAGGTTTGACAATATCAAAAAAACGAAACAACGCGAACGCGGCAATTTGCTCGCCAAAATGATTGGGCATGAGCAAATAAAAAATGAGCCACATGGCGAGCACTTCATCCCAAACAATGGATCCTGGGTCACTCACCCCCAAGTTTTGCGCAGTCACCGTGCAGGACCACCAACCCACCAAAAAGGCGACAACAATGAGCCCCGCTTGCACAGTCAAACTCAAATGTTGTTGAATCAACAGCCATGAAGCCCAGCCCCACAAACTGCCAACCGTGCCAGGTGATTTGGGGGAAAGGCCTGAACCAAAACCCAATGCGATGACATGCGCAGGGTGCGACAACATGAAGGCCGCATTGGGTTTGCGGGGGGGCTTCAATTCAGGTGAGTCTTGGCTGGCGTTCATCGTCAAGCGAAGTGGTCGAATGAGTTCAATGAAATGGCAACAGGCAGGCCATCCATTCCCAAAAGTTCCAAACGCCTTGAATCGGTGATGCGTCCAATGCGTGTGATGGAAGTCCCTGATTCTTTGGCGGCCCGTTGAACGTTCGCTGATGCAGAAGGTGAAGCGCTGAACACCAACTCGTAATCATCGCCGCCCGAAAGTGCACAGGTCATGGCCAAGTCTGGAGGACATGTCCAAAACGGGTGGGTTTGCATCAGTGCAGGCGCGAATGTGGTGTCAATTTCGGCCCCCACATGGCTGGCTTTGAGAATGTGTCCCAAATCGCCGATCAAACCATCGCTGATATCGGCCATGGCGGTGGCAATGCCACGAAGTGCTTGTCCAAGCGCAACGCGTGGTGTGGGCCGCTCCATGCGCAGCCTGGCCAGTTCAAATACATGTTGAGGCAATGACACGTTACCCCGAAACGCTTCAAGGGCCAAGCGGGCATCCCCCAAGTGACCACTGACATACAGGTCATCTCCCACTTGCGCGCCACTGCGCAAGATACTTTGACCTGTCGGTATGTCGCCCATGACCGTGATTGAAATGTTCAAGGGGCCTTGCGTGGTGTCTCCGCCGATCAGTTCGCAGCGATGCTGGTCTGCCAATTGAAACAAACCGGATGAAAATCCTGCCAACCAAGCCTCATCTGCCCGAGGCAAAGACAGCGACAACATAAAGGCTTGCGGGGTCGCGCCGCAAGCAGCAAGATCACTCAGGTTCACTGCCAGGGATTTGTGGCCCAGGTGGTGCGGGTTGACGGTCGACAGAAAGTGCCGACCTTCGACCAGCATGTCAGCTGAAAAAGCGAGTTGATGACCCGAGCGAGGTGTCCACACTGCGCAATCATCACCAATGCCCACATCCGCGCTCAAAGGAGGACGTTTAAAATAGCGTTCAATGAGGTCAAATTCACCCATGCCTTGAGCTTAACCGCAAGCAGCAAGAAGCTGTTCAGTGGAGTGTTCGACCCGACAAGCCGGAGGACGAAGACTCCAGGACAAAAGTACCAATGGGTGCATCGAAACGGTGCCCATCTTCAGCTACAAAAAAATAACTGCCCTGCATGGTGCCGCTGGGTGCACGAAGTCGGCAGCCACTGGTGTATTGAAAGGCCTCACCAGGGCGCAGCAATGGTTGCTGTCCCACCACGCCCAGCCCTTTGACTTCTTCGGTGTGACCCCGTTCGTCTTGAATGACCCAGTGACGGGAAATCAGTTGAACAGGTACGCTGCCCGTGTTGGTGACCGTGACCGTGTAGGCAAAAGCAAACACGTTTTGCAGTGGGTGGCTTTGGTCTACCACGTACTGGGGCGACACATCAATTTGAACGTTGTGGGCTGACATGCTCACATGTTAACTGCGACAATTCAGATATGACAACGACTTATCGCATTGCCCCTTCCATCCTCTCGGCTGATTTCGCACGATTGGGCGAAGAAGTTAAAAGCGTCATCGACGCTGGTGCTGATTGGATCCACTTTGACGTGATGGACAACCATTACGTGCCCAATCTCACCTTTGGGCCCATGGTTTGCAAAGCCCTCAAGCCGCATGCAAAAACGGCAATGGGTAGGGCCGTGCCGATTGATGTGCATTTGATGATCTCGCCTGTGGACGCATTGGCTGCTTCTTTTGCAGAAGCGGGGGCTGACCTCATCAGTTTTCACCCCGATGCGAGTGGGCATGTACACCGGAGCATTCAGGCGATCAAAAGCAAAGGCCTGAAGGCGGGGCTGGTCTTCAACCCGGCCAAACCACTCGATGTGCTGGAGTGGACGATTGACGAGATCGACTTGGTCTTGATCATGAGTGTCAACCCGGGTTTTGGTGGCCAAAGCTTCATTGACTCTGCACTGCGCAAGATCGAACAAGCGCGCAAGTGGATCGATGCCAGTGGCCGTGACATTCGATTGGAAGTCGATGGGGGTATCAAAACAGACAACATCCGCCGCGTGGCCAATGCAGGTGCTGACACTTTTGTGGCGGGCAGTGCCATTTTTGGCAAACCTGATTACAAAGCCGTGATTGAACAGATGCGCGTGGCTTTGGGTTAAGGGGGGGTTGCCATGCCAACAGCGCAGGACTTGTCGCAGATCGAGGCGGTCATCTTTGATCTGGACGGCACCCTGGTGCACACATTGGGTGACTTTCAGGTGGCTTTGCACCGCACCATGGCCGATTTGGATTTGCCGCCTGTTTCTAACGAACTGATCGAGCAAACGATCGGCAAAGGCTCTGAGCACCTGATACGCAGCCTGCTGGCGCATCAAATGGCCCGCCCTGAAGTCAAAGGCGTGGGGCAAGCTTGTGCGGCATGGACGGTGGAGGCCTTGTTTGACCGTGCTTGGCAGCGTTACCAACACCACTATTTGGCCATCAATGGGCAATTTGCCAACGTCTACCCTGGTGTCCTGGAGGTGCTGAATCATTTGGCAAAACAAGGCGTGCCAATGGCCTGCTTGACCAACAAACCACTGGCTTTTGCCCAAGCCTTGTTGAAAGACAAAGCCCTGACGTCATTTTTTGGCCCCGTTTTTGGTGGTGACAGTTTCGAGCGCAAAAAACCGGACCCTTTGCCGCTTTGGAAAACCTGTGAAGCCTTGGGCAGCGCCGTCGCGCGCACCTTGATGGTGGGCGATTCGAACAACGATGCCCAAGCGGCACATGCCGCCGGATGTCCGGTGGTGCTCGT
The DNA here is from genome assembly GCF_945869175.1 of Limnohabitans sp. Rim8. Classification (GTDB taxonomy): domain Bacteria; phylum Pseudomonadota; class Gammaproteobacteria; order Burkholderiales; family Burkholderiaceae_C; genus Limnohabitans_A. Next base: position 22,603 of record NZ_CAMBNZ010000037.1, read on the forward strand.
GACCTATGGTTACAACCATGGCCAACCTGTGCAAGATACACCCGCGGCAGCTTGGTTGGACAACTTGGCAGATTTGCCTGAGCTCATGGGTGCGGTTTCACGCTGAGTCGGCCACGGTTGCATGAGTCGCCTCTTTCCGTCCCCTGTTCTTCTTTCAATGGTGCCCTAAGGCTTTGCTACACTTCTGCCCATATGTTCACCCAACATCACCTGTCCAGCGCATCCAGCGTGACGAGCCAATTCCTAGCGGAAGGCCGGGGAGCCTGGCCTTGGCGTCAGCCAGCCTAAACCCTTTCAATTGTGCGGCTTGCCCGCACCCGCGTCTGGCCTTTGCCGGGCAAATGGATGAATGAATAGCACCTCGCACGAGGTTGCTGAGCGCTTTGGAGGCCTGAGCCTGTGATCACCGAACTTGAATTCAAAAGCCTGTCCAGCCAAGGCTACAACCGTATTCCCCTCATGTTGGAGGCTTTTGCGGACCTGGAGACACCCCTTTCGCTTTATCTCAAACTGGCACACACCAAGGACAACGGCCAATACAGCTTTTTGCTCGAATCGGTGGTGGGTGGTGAGCGTTTTGGCCGATACAGCTTCATTGGTCTGCCCGCACGCACTTTGGTTCGAGCCAGCGGATTCGGCGCTCAGGCCAAGACCGAAGTGGTGCGCGACGGTGCGGTGGTTGAGACCGCAGCAGGTAACCCGCTGGATTTCATCGAACAATACCAAAAGCGTTTCAAGGTGGCCTTGCGCCCGGGTTTGCCGCGTTTTTGTGGTGGTTTGGCGGGTTATTTTGGTTACGATGCGGTCCGGTACATTGAGAAAAAACTCGAGAAATCCTGCCCATTCGACACCTTGGGGACGCCTGATATCTTGCTGCTGCAATGCGAAGAGTTGGCCGTGATCGACAACCTGTCGGGCAAGCTCTATCTGATTGTGTATGCCGATCCGGCCACGCCCGAGGCTTACGTAGTCGCGAAGAAGCGCCTGCGAGACCTCAAAGAGCAACTCAAATACTCGGTCAGCGCCCCGGTGGTCAAACCTACCCAACCTTACCCGGCTGAGCGGGACTTTGCCAAGGCCGATTACATCGCTGCCGTGGAAAAAGCCAAAGAGCTGATCGCGGGCGGCGACTTCATGCAAGTGCAGGTCGGCCAGCGCATCAAAAAACGCTACACCGAGAGCCCATTGTCCTTGTATCGGGCGCTGCGTTCGCTCAACCCCAGCCCTTACATGTATTTCTACAACTTCGGCGACTTCCATGTTGTCGGAGCCAGCCCAGAGATCTTGGTGCGACAAGAGCAGACCGAAGAGGGGGCCAAGGTCATCATCCGCCCTTTGGCGGGTACGCGCCCCCGTGGCGCGACACCCGAAAAGGACAAGGCCGCCGAGTTGGAACTGATCAACGACCCCAAGGAGCGTGCCGAGCATGTGATGCTGATCGACCTGGCCCGAAACGACATTGGCCGTATCGCCCAAATCGGATCGGTCAAGGTCACCGAGGCCTTTGTGGTGGAGCGCTACAGCCATGTCATGCACATCGTGAGCAATGTCGAAGGCCTGCTCAACGAAGGAATGAGCAACATGGACGTGCTCAAAGCCACCTTCCCTGCGGGTACCCTCACAGGGGCGCCCAAGGTGCATGCCATGGAGTTGATTGACCAGTTCGAGCCGGTCAAGCGCGGCATTTATGGCGGTGCTTGCGGCTACATCAGTTA
>NZ_CAMBNZ010000038.1 GCF_945869175.1 Limnohabitans sp. Rim8
AAGTTCTGGTTCGGATCGGGCTCGAAACTGAAGGTAGTGCGGCCATGTGAAGACGAGGCCAGCTCTGGGCGCTCGTTCAGCACTTCGTCAAAGAGCTTGCGGTAATGGGCCGTGATGTTTTTCACATAGGCCATGTCCTTGTAACGGCCTTCGATTTTGAAGCTGCGGATGCCCGCGTCCACCAGATCGCGCAGGTTCTCGCTCTGGTTGTTGTCTTTCATGCTCAGCACATGCTTGTCGTGCGCCACGATACGGCCTTGCGCGTCCTTGACCTCATAGGGAAGGCGGCAGGCTTGCGAACAGTCGCCCCGGTTGGCGCTGCGCCCGGTGTGGGCATGGCTGATGAAGCACTGGCCGCTGTAGGCCACGCACAAAGCGCCGTGCACAAAAAACTCGATCACTGTGCGCTCGGTGTCGATCACATCGCGGATGGCCGAGATTTGGGGGAGGGTCAACTCGCGGGCCAAGACGATTTGCGAGAGGCCTGCGTCCTGCAAAAACTTGGCCTTCTCGGGGGTCCGGATGTCGGTCTGGGTGCTCGCGTGCAGCTGGATCGGCGGCATGTCGATCTGAAGCAGACCCATGTCCTGGACGATCAGCGCGTCAACCCCGGCGTCATACAGTTGCCAGGCCAGCTTGCGGGCTGTTTCGAGTTCGTCGTCGCGCAAGATGGTGTTGAGCGTGACAAAAATACGGCTGTGAAAGCGGTGGGCGTGTTGCACCAGCTTGGCGATGTCTTGCACCGAGTTGTCGGCCGTAGACCGCGCCCCGAAGGATGGGCCGCCGATGTAGACCGCATCAGCGCCATGGTGGATGGCTTCGATGCCGATATCTAAGGTACGGGCAGGGGCGAGGAGTTCGAGTTGGTGAGGCTGCATGGGCTGGGATTATCCCAGCTTGTCAGTTCATCCGTGACGAGCCCTGAAGCGGCGGGCACTGGCCGGGGCTCAGAGGCGCTTCGCTTTGCCACATCGCCCCAGCCAGTGCCCACCGCTTCAGGGCGGTGGATCAAGCTGTCAGCGCCTTTCTTTTTTGCCACTGCACAACAAAAAACGCGACCGAAGTCGCGTTTTTCAGGGGTGCAAAAACCAGATCACTGGATCTTGGCTTTGGCGCGCAGACCTTCTTGGTAGGTGCTGAGTTTTTGCTGCTGCAGTTGCTGCGAAATTTGGGGTTTGACTTCTTCCAGTTTGGGCAACTGGGCTTCACGCACGTCATCGACGCGGATGATGTGAAACCCGAACTGGCTTTTCACGGGGGTATCGGTCATTTGGCCTTTGTCCAGTTTCACCATGGCACCTGAAAACTCCGGCACATAGCTGCCCGCCGCAGCCCAGTCCAAGTCGCCACCATTGGCACCAGAGCCTGGGTCTTTTGAAGCCTTTTTGGCCAACTCTTCAAAGCTGCCGCCTTTTTTGATCTCGGCGATCAGGGCTTTGGCGTCCGATTCGGTTTCAACCAAGATGTGGCGTGCACGGTATTCCTTGCCGCCGTTGGCTGCGACAAACTTGTCGTATTCGGCCTTGATGTCAGCGTCGGTCACGGGGTTTTTCTTTTGGAAGTCGGCAAACAGCTGACGAATCAGGATCGTTTGGCGGGCCAACTCGATCTGGGTTTTGAAGTCGTCAGAGGCGTCCAAACCGCGCTTTTTGGCTTCTTGCATGAACACTTCACGGGCGATCAACTCTTGCTTGATTTGGTCCAGCACTTCGGGCGTGACAGGGCGGCCAGAGGCTTCCACTTGTTGCTGCAGCGCTTTGACGCGCGAAGAGGGCACGGGCTTGCCGTTGACCACAGCCAGGTTTTGCGCCAGAGCGGGGACCGCCAGCAGGGCCACCAAAGCGGCGCTGAGCATTTGCTTTTTCATTGTTAATTCCTCCATGACATTGCGTCAGGTTCAGGTGAAAGGTTCAAAAGGGTTCAAAAAAAGGGGTTGTCACCAGGGGTGACAACCCGATTCAGATCAGCTCGATGGCCAAAGCGTGAAGGCCTTGGTCAATGAAATCTTGCAGCGCATCATACACAAGGCGATGGCGCTGGACGCGAGAGATCCCGCTGAACAAAGGGGAAGCGATGGACACCCGCATGTGGGTGCCTTGGCCGCTGTCGTTGGCACCCATGTGGCCAGCATGCGCTGCGCTTTCGTCCACCACACGCAGCTCGGTCGGCTGCAGGCGTTCGCTCAAACGGGCATGGATTTGTGCGCTCAAAGGCAAAACGGCGGTGTTCATGGTTTTTCCTCGTCTTTGGGCAGATAGCGCGAAATGTACAAGCCTTGCCCCAAGATAAAGACCACCGGGAACGCATAGCCCCAGAGCTTGAAGTTGACCCAATCTTCGGTGCTGAAATAGTGCGCCACATAGCCATTGATGGCGGCCATGAACACGCAGTACAGCATCCAAGACAGGTTGAGCCGATGCCAAACGGCTTCAGGCAGTTGCAACTGTTGGCCCAGCAACATGTGCAAAAAGTTCTTTTTCAACAAGCCATGCGCCACGGCCAGGGCGATGGCCAGACCCGAGTACAAGAGCGTCGGTTTCCACTTGATGAAGCGTTCGTCGTGCAGGCCCAAGGTGAGGGCGCCAAAGCCCAGCACCAACACCAGCGTGATCTTGTGCATGGTCTGCAGCTTGCCGTCCATTTTGTAAATGAGGGCGGTTTGAACCAAGGTCGCTCCCATCAGCACCGCGGTGGCGGTGTAAATGTCGCCCATTTTGTAAGCGACAAAAAACAGCAGGATGGGGAAAAAATCGAGGATGAATTTCATGAGGTTCAGGCAAAGGCGGCACCTCTGGTGGGCCGCCGTGGTCGGTCAGGATGCTTCGAAGTCTAACGAAGCGGAGTTCATGCAGTAACGCAGACCCGTGGGGGCTGGGCCATCTTCAAAGACATGGCCCAGGTGGGCGCCACATTGGGCGCACACAGTCTCCACCCGGCGCATGCCGTGGCTGGTGTCCACGCGTTCTTCAATCGCACCCTCGGTGCAGGCCTGCGAAAAGCTGGGCCAACCGCAACCGGCGTCAAATTTGGTGTCGGACTTGAAGAGTTCGGCGTCGCAGCAGATGCAGCGGTAAATGCCACTGGCCCAGTGGCCCTCGTATTTGCCGGTGAAAGGACGCTCGGTCGCAGCTTGGCGCGTGACCGCGTAGGCCACAGGCTCGGCACCTTTGGCCGCCAGCAGTGCGCGCCACTCGTCGTCGGTTTTGTGTAGGGAGGTCATGATGAACAGCTGATTTCCAGTTGGCTGGCCCAGTCGGGCGGGAGGTTGGCATAGGCTTCAAAGCCCGGGTGATCTTCAAAGGGGGACTTTAACAAGGTGTAGAGGGTCTCGATTTCCGAAAAATCGCCTGTTTGGGCTTTTCGAATCGCCACTTCGGCCAAGTGGTTGCGCAACACAAATTTGGGGTTTGACTTCAGCATTTGCTGCCCCATTGCAGCGAAATGAGAAGGGTCAGAACGGTTGGTGAAGCGCTGCAGCCAAGCGAGCAAGCGAGGGCGGTCCAACACCAAATCGGTCACGGCGCACCAGCCTGTATCGCTCAAATTGGGCCCATGCGACTGCTGTACCACCGCGTGACTGAGTTGTCGCCAAAACAGGGTGTAGTCCACTTTTTCTGCCGCCATGAGTTGCATCAGGTCTTCCACCAGTGACCAGTCGGCCTCGCGCTCCGACTCGATGGCCAGAGCGCCGACCCAGCCCAGCTTGGCCCGCATGGCGTCTCCGAGTGCGCGGGGGAACCCTGTTTTGTAGCCCTCTAAAACTTGCAGAGTCATGTCCTGGTCGTCGATCAACGGGGCCAGTGCCTGGGCCAAGGCATACAAGTTCCAGTACGCCACCTGGGGTTGGCGTCCGTAGGCATAACGCCCTTCGTGATCCGAGTGGTTGCAGATGTGGCCAGGGTCAAAGCCGTCCATGAACTGGAAGGGGCCGTAGTCTATCGTCAGGCCCAGCAGGCTCATGTTGTCGGTGTTCATCACACCGTGGCAAAAACCCACGGCTTGCCATTGGGCCAGCAATTGGCCGGTGCGCTCTTGAACCACATCCAGCAACGCGGCGTAAACATTGCCTTGCCACAGCGCAGCGCGTTCGCGGCATTCGGGCAGGTGGTGGGTGAGGGCATGGTCGGCCAACAGGCGCAAGCTGTCCGCATCGCCTTGTGCTGCAAAATGTTCAAAATGCCCAAAACGCAAAAAGCTCGGTGCCACGCGGGCCACCACGGCGGCGGTCTCCAGGGTTTCTCGGCGAACGGGTTCGGGTGAGGCCACCAGGCTCAAGGCCCGAGTGGTGGGGATGCCCAAACCATGCATGGCTTCACTGCACAAATACTCTCGGATGCTGGAACGCAGCACGGCCCGGCCATCGCCGCCGCGCGAATAGGGTGTGCGGCCCGCGCCCTTGAGTTGGATTTCTTGAGGCCCCTGAAGCGACGCGGCCTCGCCCAGCCAAATCGCCCGACCGTCACCCAATTGACCGGCCCATTGGCCAAATTGGTGCCCGCTGTACACCGTGGCCAGTGGCTGGGAGCCGACCATGAGCGCATTGCCTGCCAAAGCTTGCAGGTGGACGTCATCGAACACTTCGGTGGGCCAGCCCAGCGCGTCTCGCAAGTCTTGATTGCGGGCTGCCCAACGCGGAGCGGCCACCGGCGTCGGCTGCAGGTGTGTGAAAAACCGTGGCCCCAATTGGGTCAGGCGGTGTGTCCATTCCAGCACGGTTGGGTCAATCGGGACGTTGGCATGGGTTGGCGATGGCTTCAGCGACATGGTGGGATTGTCACGTCCTTGACAAGCACCCGGGTTTTGCGGGTTTTTGAACCTTGTGCATGCGGCTCGCTGTGGCGACTGGGGTGCACAATCATCCGCTGGAACCCCCTTTACCTACTGGAGACCTGCCCATGCTGGGACTGATGCAACAGCCGTCGCTGCTGATTTCTACTTTGATTGAATTTGCCGAACAGCACCACGCAGACAGCGAGGTGGTTTCGCGCCGGGTGGAAGGCGACATCCACCGCAGCGATTGGGCCCAGATCGCCAGGCGATCGCGTCAAGTGGCCAACGCGCTGGATGGCCAGAACATCCCGCAAGGGGCCCGCATCGCCACCCTGGCCTGGAACGGGTATCGCCACTTGGAGTTGTACTTTGGCGTGAGTGGCTCGGGACGGGTCTTGCACACCATCAACCCCCGTTTGCACGCGGAGCAAATGGCCTGGATCGCCAACCACGCTGAAGACCAAGTCCTGTGCTTTGACATGACATTTTTACCCTTGGTGCAGGCTTTGCAGCCCCATTGCAAAACCGTGACCCATTATGTGGCTTTGTGCGATGCCGACAAATTGCCTGCAGACACGGGCATTCCGAATTTGGTGAGTTACGAAGCCTGGATGGGCCAGCAGCCGAGCACCTACGCCTGGCCTGAACTGGATGAAAACACGGCCTGCAGCTTGTGCTACACCAGTGGCACCACGGGCAATCCCAAGGGCGCGCTGTACAGCCACCGTTCGACCGTTTTGCATGCCTATGCCGCGGCCTTGCCCGACTCGATGTGCATCTCGGCCCGCGATTCAATCTTGCCTGTGGTGCCCATGTTCCACGTCAATGCCTGGGGCATTCCTTACAGCGCAGCCATGGCAGGCGCCAAATTGGTGTTTCCCGGGCCCGCGCTCGATGGCAAGTCGGTCTACGAATTGATCGAGTCCGAGGGCGTGACCTTTGCAGCAGGTGTGCCGACAGTGTGGCAAATGCTGCTGGGCCACATGAAGCCGGCGGGCCTGAAGTTCAGCCAACTCAACCGCACCGTCATTGGCGGCTCGGCCTGTCCGCCCGCCATGATCGACGCTTTCCGCCAAGACTACAACGTCGACGTTTTGCATGCTTGGGGCATGACCGAGCTCAGCCCGCTGGGCACCGTTTGCACACTCAAAAACAAACACCTGAGCTTGCCCGCCGAAGCTCAGATGGCCTTGCGCATGAAACAAGGCCGGTGCATCTTCGGTATCGACATGAAGATCATCGACGAAAACGGCCACACCCTGCCCCATGACGGCAAGTCCGCAGGCGATCTGATGGTCAAAGGCCCCTGGGTGATAGCCGCTTACTACAAACAAGAAGGTGAAAGTCCCCTGGTCGACGGCTGGTTCCCGACCGGTGATGTGGCCACAATCGATGCCGATGGCTTCATGCAGATCACCGACCGCAGCAAGGATGTGATCAAGTCGGGAGGGGAGTGGATCAGCTCGATCGACATTGAAAACATCGCCATGGCCCACCCCGCGGTGGCCATGGCCGCCTGCATTGGCATGCGACACCCCAAATGGGACGAGCGCCCGATCGTTTGCGTGGTGAAAAAGCCCGGTGCCGAGCTGACCCGTGAGGCCTTGATCGCTTTTTATGAAGGCAAAACCGCCAAATGGCAGATTCCGGACGATGTGGTCTTTGTCGAAGCCATTCCCTTGGGCGGTACCGGCAAGATGCTCAAGACGCGTTTGCGCGAGCAACTGGCCGGTTATGTCTTGCCCCATGTGTGACTAAACCTGACCTATTGCTTTCGCAAAGTCGCGCTGGCGATAACACTTAGGTGCAAACCCCGAGCGTTTTGACGCTCTGTTCCGGTTAGGCTGACACTGTTTTGTTTTACAACGCTGGAGACCTTGAATGAAATTCGCAACACGTTTGATCGCCGCAGCCGCTTTGGCCGCTTGCTCCCTGGGCGCGTTTGCCCAAAAGGGTGAAACCGTCAAAATCGCCCACATTGACCCCTTGTCGGGCCTGATGGGTCCTGTGGGCAGCAACCAGCTCAAAAGTTTTCAGTTTTTTGCAGAAAAGTTCAGCAAAACAAACCCCGCCGGTGTCAAGTTCGAGATTGTGTCTTTTGACAACAAACTCAGTCCCGCCGAAAGTTTGAACGCCTTGAAGGCCGCCATGGACCAAGGCGTGCGTTACATCGCACAGGGCAACGGCTCTTCGGTCGCGGGTGCCTTGATCGAAGCGGTCAACAAGCACAACGAACGCAATCCTGGCAAGGAAATCATTTTCCTGAACTATGCCGCAGTGGATCCTGATTTCACCAACAGCAAGTGCAGTTACTGGCACTTCCGCTTCGATGCGGACACCTCCATGAAGATCGAAGCGATGACCACCTTCATGAAAGACGACAAAGACGTCAAGAAGGTCTACCTGTTCAACCAGAACTACTCGCATGGCCACCAGGTCGTGAAGTTTGCCAAGGAAAACTTGGCCCGCAAGCGCCCTGATGTCCAAATCGTGGGCGAAGACCTCCACCCCTTGGCCCAAGTGCGTGACTTCTCGCCTTACATCGCCAAGATCAAGGCCTCGGGTGCCGATACCGTGATCACCGGCAACTGGGGTTCTGACCTGTCATTGCTCGTCAAAGCCGCCAATGAAGGTGGTTATAACGGTAAGTTTTACACCTATTACACAGGTGTGACCGGCACGCCGACCGCTTTGGGCACAAGTGGTGCTGGCCGCGTGTTCCAAATTGCTTACAGCCATTACAACATGGGTGGCGACATGGGCAAGTGGATGGGCGAGTTCAAGACCAAGTTCAATGACGACTTCTACACTTCCGCTGTCGTTTCCATCTACATGGCCTTGGGTGATGCCATGGCCAAAGCCAAATCGACCGACCCGGTCAAAGTGGCTGCCGCGTTGTCGGGCCTGAGCTTCAAGAGCTACCACGGTGAAGTGCAAATGCGCAAGACGGACCACCAACTGCAGCAACCTTTGTGGATGACCGTGTGGCAAAAGACCGACAAGAAGTACCCTTACGGGCCTGAAAACACCGGCATGACCTTGGCACCTGTCAAAGAGTTCCCTTCCTATGTGTCCAGCACACCCACCAGCTGCCAGATGAAGCGTCCTGGCTGATCGGCTCTTGGCAACCCGCATGGGTTTCCCAGTGGGCAAAAAGCCCGATGACACCTTTGTTGTCGGGCTTTTTTGTGAGTTTTGATCCGGTTTGTTTCTTGGGGTTGACCGATTCAACCCGCTTTCGGTAACGCAGTTAGGCTGAGATACAGCCTGGAAAGTTTTTATGGAGTTTTTCATCATCTCCATGCTCAACGGCCTCAGTTACGGGCTGTTACTCTTCATGCTCAGCTCCGGGCTGACGCTGATTTTCAGCATGATGGGTGTGCTCAATTTTGCGCATGCCAGCTTCTACATGATCGGCGCCTATTTCGGTTACACCTTGACCGGTTTGATCGGCTTTTGGCCTGCATTGATCGTCGCGCCTTTTTTGGTGGGCGCCTGTGGCGCACTTTTTGAGCGCATCAGTTTGCGCAAAGTACACCCTTTCGGCCATGTGCCCGAACTCTTGGTGACTTTTGGCTTGTCTTATGTGGCGCTGGAGTTGGTGCAGTTGGTTTGGGGACGCACTGCGGTGGATTTTCCGCCACCCGAAATTTTGCGCAGCTCAGCGTTTACTTTGATCAACCATTCTGCTCAAGGTTTGAGCTTTGTTTGGGGGGCCGCACCGACCGAGATGTGCACTGCAGCCGATGCGGCCATCCGCGTGGTGTGTTCGCCATTTCCAGCCACGCGCGCGTTCATGATGCTGGTGGCCTTGCTGATGCTGCTGTCTTTGTGGCTCTTGCTCACCCGCACCCGAATTGGCTTGGTCATTCAAGCCGCTTTGACGCACCCTGAAACGGTGGAGTCTTTGGGGCACAACGTGCCGCGTGTGTTCATGTTGGTTTTCGGTGCGGGCACCGGCCTGGCCGGTTTGGCCGGCGTGATTGGTGGCAGCACTTTTGTCACAGAACCGGCCATGGCCGCCACGGTGGGCTCGGTCATTTTTGTGGTGGTGGTGGTCGGCGGCATGGGCTCGTTGTCGGGGGCATTTTTGGCGTCCATCTTGATTGGCGTGATCCAAACTTTTGCAGTCGCCATCGACTACTCCTTCTTGACCTTGGCCAAAGACATGGGCTGGGTTTTGTCGGCCGCCACCCAAGAAAATTCCTTTGCCAAGCTGACTTTGTCACAGGTCGCCCCGATCTTGCCGTACCTGTTTTTGGTGCTGATCTTGATCTTTCGGCCCAAGGGTCTTTTGGGCACACGCGAGGGTTAAGTCATGGCTGCTGTTTATAAATTCAAACCGTACAACGTGGGTCGCTGGGTCATCTGGAGCCTGTTCGCTTTGGTGTTGTTGGCCGCACCGTTGGTCTTTACCAGCAATCTGTCGGTGACCATGTTGGCGCAGATGGGCATTGCCATCATTGCTTGCCTGTCTTACAACATTTTGCTCGGCCAAGGCGGCATGTTGAGCTTTGGCCACGCGGTCTACACCGGACTGGGTTCCTACATGGCCATTCATGCCCTCAATGCGGTCAGTGGTGGCAAGCTGCACATTCCGGTCAGTCTGCTGCCCATCGTGGGCGGCCTGGCGGGCATGGGATTTGCCGTTTTGCTCGGTTGGGTGACCACCCGCAAATCGGGCACACCGTTTGCCATGATCACCTTGGGTGTGGCCGAGCTGGTGTTCGCCATGTCGCTCATGTTCTCCGAATTTTTTGGGGGTGAGGCGGGCGTCTCGGGCAACCGGGTGGCGGGTGAGGCGTTTTTCGGCATCACCTACGGCCCGCAGATTCAGGTGTATTACCTGATCGCCGCCTACACCTTGGTGTGCGTTGCGCTCATGTATGCCTTCACGCAAACGCCGCTGGGTCGCATCTTGAACGCTGTGCGCGACAACCCCGAACGGGTTGAGTTCATTGGCTACAACACCCAACGGGTACGTTACATCGCTTTCATCATCTCGGGCTTTTTTGCCGGCATTGCAGGGGGCTTGGGCGCACTCAATTTTGAGATCGTGACCGCCGAGGTGGTCGGGGCAGGGCGTTCGGGCGCGTATTTGCTCTTCACCTTTTTGGGGGGCGCCACCTTTTTCTTTGGCCCCATCCTGGGTGCGATTTTGATGATCATTGCCTTTGTGCTGCTGTCCGAGCTGACCAAGGCCTGGCTGCTTTACCTCGGCTTGGTGTTCTTGTTCATGGTCATGTACGCACCGGGCGGCATTGCCAGCTTGATCATGATGAACCTGCGGGTGGCCAAGTTTGGCAAGCTGCGCCAGATTTGGACCAGTTACTTGGGTTTGGGTCTCACGGCCATGGTCATGCTCGCAGGAGCAGGGGCCATGATCGAGATGGTCTACCACTTGCAACTGAACACGGCCTTGGGTGACACGGTCAAATTCATGGGGGCCACGCTGAACTCCAAGAGTTTGGACAGTTGGTTTGGCTCGGCCTTTGTCATGTTGACCGGTTTGGGCTTGTTTGAGCTGGCACGCCGTCAGTTTGCCCGCGATTGGGGTGAGATTCAGACCGACATTGAAAAAGAAATCAAGCGCAGGGAGACCACGGTATGAGCACCTATGCCCTTGAACTCAAAGACCTTCGCAAGAACTTTGGCAAAACCGAAATCATTCGGGGTGTGAATCTTGCCGTGAACTCTGGTGAGAGAGTGGCCGTGATCGGCCCCAATGGCGCGGGCAAGTCCACGCTTTTTAACCTGATCAGCGGCCGTTTTGGCCCGACAAGTGGCGATATTTTGCTCAATGGGCAAGCCATTCAACACAAAACGCCCTACGAGATCAACCGCATGGGCTTGTCTCGCAGTTTCCAGATCACCAACATCTTTCCCAAGCTCAGTGTGTTTGAAAACTTGCGTTGTTCTGTGCTTTGGAGCCTGGGCTACAAGTACAGCTTCTTCAAGTTTTTGTCTGGGCTCAAAGACGCCAATGAACGCACCGATCAGTTGCTGGAGATGATCCGCTTGGACAAAAAGCGCGATGTGTTGGCGGTCAACCTGACGTATGCCGAGCAGAGGGCTCTGGAAATTGGCGTGACGATTGCGGGTGGCTCCGATGTCATTTTGTTAGACGAGCCGACGGCCGGCATGAGCAAGAGCGAGACCTCGCGTTTCATTCAGCTCATCAAAGAGGTCACTGTGGGCAAAACCTTGCTCACGGTCGAACACGACATGGGCGTGGTTTTTGGCTTGGCCGACAAGATCGCAGTGGTGGTTTATGGCGAGGTGATCGCCTTTGACACGCCAGAGGCCGTGCGGGCCAACGCCAAGGTCCAAGAAGCCTACTTGGGCTCATCGGTTGCAGACAGCCAAGCGGGAGGCCATTGATGCTCCAAATAGACAACCTTCATGCGTATTACGGCAAAAGCCATGTCTTGCATGGCGTGGGTTTTGAAGTCGGGCAGGGCGAAATCGTGGCGCTGCTGGGGCGCAATGGCTCAGGCCGTTCTACCACGGCCAAGGCCATCATGGGCCTGGTGGAGTGCCAAGGCCGCATCGACTGGAAAGGCCAGCCGATTCAAGGCAAAAAAGCCTACGAGATCGCCCACTTGGGCGTGGGTTATGTGCCTGAAAACCGCGACATTTTCCCAAAATTGACGGTGCACCAAAACCTGCAACTGGGCCAAAAGCGCAGCGGTAAAAATGGCCGTTGGTCGTTTGACGACATGTTCGCCATGTTTCCTCGCCTCAAAGAGCGCGAGCACACCGAGGCGGGCGTGCTGTCGGGCGGTGAGCAGCAAATGCTCACGCTGTGCCGTACCCTGATGGGTGACCCCGATTTGATCATCATTGACGAGCCGACCGAGGGCCTGGCCCCCAAGATCGTGGAATTGGTGGGCCAATACCTGCAAAGCTTGAAAGCCAAAGGGGTGTCGGTGCTGCTGATTGAGCAAAAGTTGACGATTGCCATGAGCATCTCAGACCGTGCGCTGGTCATGGGCCATGGGGCCATTGTGTTCCAGGGCACGCCGGACGAGTTGCGAGCCAACAACTACATCCGCAAGGAGTGGTTGGAGGTGTGATGGTTGGAACGGCCTGAAGTTGTTGCAGGCCCGTGTATCGCCCGTCCCAAGGGGGACAAAAATGTGGGATGGTTGTGTTTTTTGTGTCTACAATGCCAAAAAACGAACGGTCGTTCTTTTTTAATTTTTCACGCAAAGGAAGTCCAGCATGACAGCTGAATACAAAGTCCACGGCGATGTCGCGGTCATCACGATGACGAACCCGCCGGTCAACGGTTTGGGCCTGTCCACCCGCGTCGGCATCACCGACGGCCTGGAAAAAGCCAACAACGATGCGGCGGTGAAAGCCATTGTCATCACTGGAGAGGGCAAAGCCTTCTCGGGCGGTGCGGACATCCGTGAATTTGGTTCGCCCAAGGCGATTCAAGAACCCAATTTGCTGAGCGTCATCCGCGCTTGCGAAAACTCCTCCAAACCTGTCGTGGCCGCCATCCACTCTGTCGCCATGGGCGGTGGTTTGGAGCTGGCTTTGGGTTGCCACTACCGCATCGCATCCCCAGGCACTTTGATTGCCTTGCCCGAAGTCAAATTGGGCTTGATTCCCGGTGCAGGGGGCACCCAGCGTCTGCCCCGCGTGATTGGCGTGGAAGCGGCGCTCAACATGATCGTCAGCGGTGAAGCCATCAAGAGTGAGATGCTGGCCATGTTGCCCGGTCAAAAGCTGTTCGATGCCATGGCCCAGTCGGCAGAAAGTCTGCCTGAAGAAGCTTTGGCCATGGCCCGCAAAGTGGCTGCAGCCCACGCCGATGGTTCGCCTTTGCCTCTGGTGCGCAACTTGCCTTGCAAACACGTGCAAGGCAATGCCTATTTCCAATTCACACGCAACATGGTCAAAGGCATGGCCAAGAATTTGCCAGCCCCTGCCAAGTGTGTGGATGCGGTGGAAGCGGCCACCAAGATGAAGTTTGAAGAGGGTTTGGTTTTTGAGCGCGACATCTTCATGAACCTCATGTTGACGCCAGAAAGCCGCGCTTTGCGTCACATCTTCATGGCCGACCGTGCCGCCAGCAAAATCCCTGACGTGCCCGAAGACACCCCCAAGCGCGACATCCAGAGCATTGCCGTCATTGGTGCGGGCACCATGGGCGGCGGTATTTCGATGAACTTCTTGAACGCTGGTATCCCGGTCAAGATGCTGGAGATGAAGCAAGACGCGCTGGAGCGTGGCGTGGCCACCATCCGCAAAAATTACGAAGCACAGGTCAAAAAAGGCAAGCTCAAACAAGAGAAATACGACGAGCGCATGGCGCTGTTGAGCACCACGCTGAGCTACGACGAGATCGGCCAGGCCGACTTGGTGATCGAGGCGGTGTTCGAAGAAATGGGCGTGAAAGAAGCCGTTTTCAAGAAGCTTGACGAAGTGATGAAGCCCGGCGCCATTTTGGCTTCCAACACGTCCACCTTGGACGTCAACAAGATCGCCAGTTTCACCAAGCGCCCGCAAGACGTGGTGGGCATGCACTTTTTCAGCCCCGCCAACGTGATGAAATTGCTGGAAGTGGTGCGCGGCGCCCAGACCGGCAAAGACGTGCTGGCTACGGTGATGGCCATTGGCAAAAAGATCAAGAAAACCGCTGTGGTTTCTGGCGTGTGCGACGGTTTCATCGGCAACCGCATGATCGAGCAGTACAGCCGCCAGGCCGGATTTTTGATCGAAGAAGGTTGCACGCCCGAACAGGTGGACAAGGCGGTCGAGAAATTCGGCTTTGCCATGGGTCCCTTCCGCATGGGCGACTTGGCAGGTAACGACATCGGCTGGGCGATTCGCAAGCGCCGCTACCAGGAAAAGCCGGGCATGAAGTACAGCAAGACCGCGGATCTGTTGTGTGAAATGGGCCGTTACGGACAAAAAACCGGCGCAGGCTGGTACGACTACCAAACGGGCAAGCGAGACGCGATTCCGAGCGCCGTGGTGGTCGAGATGATCGACAAGCACCGCACGGCCATTGGCATCACGCCCCGCAGGATTTCGGACGAAGAAATCGTCCAGCGTTTGGTGTTCTCGCTGGTCAACGAAGCCGCGCACATTCTGGAAGAAGGCATTGCCAGCAAGGCCAGCGACATCGACATGGTCTACCTGACCGGTTACGGCTTCCCGCTGTGGCGCGGTGGCCCCATGATTTATGCGGACACGCTGGGCTTGTTCAACGTGGCCGAAGCCATGAAGCGCTTTGCCAAAAACCCCCACGACGATGCCCAATTTTGGCAACCTGCGCCCCTGTTGGCACGCTTGGTGGCCGAAGGCAAGACATTCAACTGATTTTTTAATTTTTGAGTGAACGGATCACGGGTCCGTCCCTCGCATGAAAGGTTTTCATCATGACGAATGCAGTGATTGTCTCTACCGCACGCACCCCGCTGGCCAAAAGCTGGAAAGGTGCTTTCAACATGACCCATGGCGCCACGCTCGGCGGCCACGCGGTGCAACATGCCGTGGCCCGCGCGGGCATTGAAGCCGCCGAAGTTGAAGACGTGATCATGGGTTGCGCCACGCCCGAGGGCGCTACGGGCGCCAACATCGCCCGCCAAGTCGCCCTGAAAGCCGGGTTGCCCATCTCGGTGTCCGGCATGACGGTCAACCGTTTTTGCTCGTCCGGTTTGCAAACCATTGCCTTGGCCGCTCAGCGCATCATCGCGGGCGAAGGCCAGGTGTATGTGGCCGGCGGTGTGGAAAGCATCTCTTGCGTACAACAAGAAATGAACACCCACATGCTGCAAGACTTGGCGCTGGCCAAGCAAAAGCCTGAAATTTACTGGAACATGCTGCAAACCGCCGAGCAGGTGGCCAAGCGTTACAAAATCGGTCGCGATGTCATGGACGCTTACGGTGCGGCCAGCCAGCAAAAAGCCTGCGCTGCGCAAGCGGCGGGTTTGTTCAATGACGAAATCGCCCCCATCACCGTCACGCAAGGCGTGATCGACAAGGTCATGGGCATGACCACCAAGCAAGTGACCGTGAGTGTGGACGAAGGCTTGCGCGAAGGCACCACCATCGAAGCCATCAGTGGTTTGCGCTCGGCTTTGCCCGGTGGTTTGGTCACTGCGGGCAACGCCAGCCAGTTCTCCGACGGCGCAGGCGCCTGTGTGTTGATGGACGAAAAGCTGGCCGAGCAACGTGGCCTGAAGCCGCTGGGCCGGTTCCTCGGCTTTGCGGTGGCTGGTTGCGAGCCCGACGAAATGGGCATTGGCCCGGTGTATGCCGTCCCCAAAGCCTTGGCGCGCCTGGGCCTGACCGTCAACGACATTGACCTGTGGGAATTGAACGAAGCGTTTGCCGTGCAAGTGCTCTATTGCCGCGACAAGCTGGGCATTCCTGCCGACCGGTTGAACGTCAACGGCGGCGCGATCGCGGTGGGCCATCCCTACGGTGTGTCAGGCCAGCGTCTGACCGGTCACGCCTTGATTGAAGGCAAGCGCCGCGGCGCCAAGCGTGTGGCAGTGACCATGTGCATTGGTGGTGGCATGGGCGCTTGCGGCATTTTTGAAGTGCTGTGATGCCCGTGGCTGTTGACGCCTGATCAACACCAAGGCGGTCGGTTTGCAGCTGACCGCCTTTTTCTTTGTCTTTTTTTTGAACTGGGATGATGCGACATGAGCCTGCGCCCCACCGTTGATTTTTTGCTGCACGACTGGCTGAAAGTCGACAGCCTGCAAAGCCGCGAGCGCTTTGCCGACCACTCGCGTGAAACTTTTGACGCGGTGCTCGACACCTGCGAGCGCATAGCCCGTGAAAAATACGCCCCGTTCAACCGGCTGGTGGACACGCAGGAGCCGCACTTTGATGGTGAAAGAGTGATCCTGCCCCAAGCCACGCACGATGCGTACAAAGCCTATGCCGAGTCGGGCATGTTGAGCGCCGCGCAAGACTACGCGATTGGCGGGATGCAGCTGCCCTACACGGTCGAGGCCGCTGCCAACGCATTTTTTGCCATGGCCTCGGTCAGCATCGGCTCGGGCATGCTGACCAGTGGCAATGCCAACTTGCTGATGGTGCACGGCACCGATTTGCAAAAGCAGGTGTTTGCCGCCAACGAGTTTTCGGGGCGCTTTTCGGGCACCATGTGCCTGAGCGAACCGCAAGCGGGCTCCTCGCTGAGTGACATCACAACACGGGCCACGCCCGATGGTGCTGATTTCGAGTCCGAGGCTTTGGGGGCGCGGTACCGCCTCAAGGGCAACAAGATGTGGATCTCGTCGGGCGAACATGAGTTGAGTGAAAACATCATCCATTTGGTGCTGGCCAAGATTCCCGATGCGAACGGCCAACTGGTGCCCGGCGTCAAGGGCATATCGCTGTTCATCGTGCCCAAAAAGCTGGTGGGCACCGATGGGCATTTGACCGGTGATCGCAACGACGTGGCGCTGGCCGGCTTGAACCACAAATGCGGCTGGCGCGGCACGACAAACACGCTGCTCAACTTTGGCGAGGGCAAGTACCCGGTGCGCGGAGAGTCCGGGGCCGTGGGTTACTTGGTAGGCAAGCCTGGCGAAGGCCTGCGGTGCATGTTCCACATGATGAACGAGGCCCGCATCGGCGTGGGCATGGCCGCCACCATGTTGGGCATGGCGGGGTATTACGCCAGTCTGGACTACGCCAAAAACCGCCCGCAGGGCAGGCCTACAGGGGCAGGGGGCAAAGACGCCAGCCAAGCGCAGGTGCGCATCATTGAACACGCCGACATCAAGCGCATGCTGTTGGCGCAAAAAGCGTACAGCGAAGGCGCGCTGGCCTTGGCCTTGTACTGTGCCCGTTTGGTGGACGAGCAACACACGGGCACGGCAGACAACGCCGATGTGGCGCGGTTGCTGCTTGAAGTCCTGACGCCCATTGTCAAGAGCTTCCCCAGCGAATGGTGCCTGGAGGCCAACAGCCTGGCCATCCAGATCCACGGTGGCTACGGTTACACCCGTGACTTTCCGGTCGAGCAGTACTGGCGCGACAACCGCTTGAACATGATCCACGAGGGCACCCACGGCATCCAGGCCATGGACCTGCTGGGCCGCAAAGTGCTGATGGAAAACGGGCGCGGCTTGCAACTGCTGGCTGAGCGCATTCTGGCCACGGCGGCCCAAGCAGAGGCCTCTTGGGGGCCCGAAGCTGCGGCCTTGCGCGATGCCTTGAAACAAGTCGCTCAAGCCACACAACAAGCTTGGGCAGGCGCTGAGCCTGCACAGGCCTTGGCCAACGCCGTGCCCTACTTGCAGGCGTTTGGCCACATGGTGATCGCCTGGATCTGGCTGGATGTGGCGAGCAGCTTGGGCGATGACAACAGCCCGGCGGCGCAGGGTCGCCGCGCCGCTTGCCGCTATTTCTACCGTTATGAACTGCCCAAGATTGGCGCCTGGTTGAACGTGGTCAGCAGCCGCGACCCCACTTGCGCCGATTTGGCAGAGGAGGCGTTCTGATGATTCGCCACATCGTGATGTGGAACCTGCACGATCAGGCCGAGGGGGCGGACAAGGCCGCCAACCTGGAAAAAGCCAAAGCCCTGTTGTGGTCGTGTGCTCAAGTCGTGTCTGGTATCCATGCTTTTGAAGTGGCCACCGCCACCCCGGGCATGGACTGCACCAACGATCTGGTGCTGCACATGTTGGTGGATGACGCACAGGTGCTAGCGGCTTACCAAAATCACCCGCAACATGTGGCCATCAAGCCCTTCATGAAAGCGGTGGTGCAAGAGCGCCGCTGCATGGATTTCATGGTTGGACCTGACGCCATCACACCCCCTTAAGCAACAAAGGATTTTTTCATGGCACGCACCACACAACAATTGTTTGACCTGACGGGTCAGGTCGCTTTGGTCACGGGCGGCTCGCGCGGCTTGGGTTTGCAAATGGCCCACGCCCTGGGCGAAGCCGGGGCCAAGATCATGCTCAGTTCGCGCAAGGCGGCTGACCTGGAACAAGCCGCTGCCGAACTGCAAGCCGCGGGCATCGATGCCCGCTGGATTGCGGCCGACTGTGGCAAGGAAGAAGACATCCGCCGCCTCGCGTTTGAAACCATGGAGCGCATGGGCCACATTGACATTTTGGTGAACAACGCCGGGGCCACCTGGGGTGCGCCCGCCGAAGTCCACCCCGTCGAGGCTTGGGACAAGGTGATGAACCTGAACGTCCGGGGTTATTTCATCCTCTCCCAAGAAGTGGCCAAGCTCAGCATGATCCCGCGTGGTAAGGGCCGCATTCTGAACGTGGCATCCGTCGCTGGCCTCGCAGGCAACCCCTCGGAGATGAAGACCATCGCCTACAACACCTCCAAGGGGGCGGTCATCAACTTCACCCGCGCACTGGCAGGCGAGTGGGGCGAGCACGGCATCACCGTGAACGCGATTTGCCCAGGCTTTTTCCCCAGCAAGATGACCTATGGCTTGCTCGAAAAGCTCGGTGCCGACAAGATGGCGGCGGGTGCTCCCCTTCGCCGCCTGGGCGATGACGAAGACCTCAAGGGCCTGGCCCTGCTGTTTGCCTCAGACGCAGGCAAACACATCACAGGCCAATGGATGGCGGTCGACGGTGGCGTGAGCGCCATCATCGGCGGTTGAATTGCCCTTGAGTCTGGACATGAGCCTCCCTTTTGGCGCCCACATCCCCTTTGTTCACCACTTGGGCTTCACGCTGGAGAAGTTTGAGGGGGGTGAATCCGAGTTGCATTTCGCGCCACGCCCCGAGCACCTCAATTCCTTTGACGTCACGCACGGTGGCGCGGTCATGACCTTTTTGGACGTGATCATGGCCACGGCCGCACGCAGCATGGACCCCCAAATGGGCGTGGTCACCATCGAAATGAAGACCATGTTCATGCGGCCAGCCCAAGTTCCTGCAGGGCAAAAACTCGTGGGGAAAGGCCATTTGCAGCACCGTACGCGCAGCATGGCTTTCGCCGAAGGCCGCATTTACAACACCGAAGGTCAGTTGTGCGCCACGGCCACAGGCACCTTCAAATACGTGGCACGGCGTGAAAGCCAAAGCCCGTCTACCGATTAACCGTGACCGATTTACTGAACTCACCAACCCAAGGAGACCACCAAATGACCCTCAACCACCAAATCGTGCTCGACAACCGCCCCCAAGGCGAAGCCACTGTGGCCAACTTCAAGTTGGTCGAAGCCGCTGTTCCAGCTTTGCAAGACGGCCAAGTGCTGGTCAAGCACCATTTCATGAGCCTCGACCCCTACATGCGCGGGCGCATGAACGAAAGCAAGAGCTACGCCGTGCCCCAGCCCTTGGGTCAGGTCATGATCGGTGGCACGGTGGGTGAGGTGGTGGACAGCCTGCACCCCAAGTTCAAAGTCGGTGACCAAGTGGTCGGCATGGGCGGCTGGCAAGAGTACAGCGTGGTCGATGCCAATGTGCTGGGCGCTTTGCGCAAAGTGGACACCACGCATGTGCCGTTGTCGCATTACCTGGGCGCCGTGGGCATGCCCGGCGTGACCGCTTGGTATGGTTTGGTCAAGATCATCGCCCCCAAAGCGGGCGAAACCGTGACGGTGAGCGCCGCCAGCGGTGCGGTGGGCAGTGCCTACGGCGCACTGGCCAAAGCACGCGGTTGCCGCGTGGTGGGCATCGCGGGCGGCAAAGACAAATGCGACTACGTGGTCCAAGAGCTGGGCTTTGACGCCTGCATCGACTACAAAGAGCACAAGGACTACCTGAGCCTGTCCAAGGTCCTGCGTGAAGCGTGCCCCAATGGCATCGACGGTCACTTTGAAAACGTGGGCGGGATGGTGCTGGACGCTGTCATGCTGCGCACCAATGCGTTCGCACGCATTGCGGTGTGCGGCATGATCGCCGGCTACGACGGTGCGCCACTGCCCATGGCCAACCCCGCCCTGATTTTGGTCAACCGCATGAAGATCGAAGGCTTCATCGTCAGCGAGCACATGGAAGTCTGGCCGGAAGCCCTGCAAGAGCTCGGTACCCTGGTGGGCACGGGCCAGCTGCGCCCCCGTGAATCGGTGGCCCAGGGCTTGGCTGCCGCACCCGAGGCTTTCCTCGGTCTGCTCAAAGGCAAGAACTTCGGCAAGCAGCTGGTCAAACTCATCTGAGGTGCAGGCGCATGTCCGATTTGATCTTGCACCATTACCCGACCTCGCCGTTCGCTGAAAAGGTCCGGCTGATCCTGGGCTACAAGCAGCTGCCCTGGAAGAGCGTGGTCATCCCCATGATCATGCCCAAGCCAGAGCTGACGGCCCTCACGGGCGGTTACCGCAAAACCCCGGTGCTGCAGATCGGCGCCGACATTTACTGCGACACCGCTTTGATTTGCGATGTGCTGGAACACCTGGCCCCCACACCGACGCTCTATCCGGACGCTGTCAAAGGCGCTGCCCGCATCGTGTCGCAGTGGGCCGATGGGGCCGTTTTCAACGCGGCCATGGCTTGGAATTTCCAGCCAGCAGGTGTGGCCGACGTGTTTGCAGGGGCACCCGCTGAAACCATCCAGGCTTTTGTGGCCGACCGCTCGGCCATGCGCGGCGGCGCACCCCGCATGGCGTCCAGCGATGCGGCCGCCACCTACAAAAGCTACCTGCGCCGCATCGCCAACATGCTGCACGGGCAGGACCATTTGTTTGGGCCCCAGCCTTGCGTGGCCGATTTTGCGGTGTACCACCCGCTGTGGTTCACTTTGGAACGCACACCTTCAGTGGCAGGTATTTTGGAGGCGACGCCTGAAGTCAAAGCCTGGATGGGCCGCATGAAAGCCATTGGCTACGGCACGGTGGTCAAAAGCAGCGCCCAAGAAGCCTTGCATGCGGCCCAAAGTTCAACGCCTGCAGCCCTGGCAGATGAGGTGTTTCAGGACGAACATGGCATCGCGCTGGGCAGCCAGGTCCTGATCGCGGCCGACACCTTTGGGCCAGAGCCCACCCAAGGTGAACTGGTCGCCGCCACACGCACCCGCTACACCTTGCGCCGCACAGATGAGCGCGCAGGCACGGTTCACGTCCATTTCCCCCGTCTCGGTTTCACGCTCAAAAAGGTTTCCGCATGATCAACAACTTCCAAGGCAAAACCGCCGTGCTGACCGGCGCTGCATCGGGCTTCGGCCTGGAATGCGCCCGCATCGGTGCCAAGCTGGGCATGAATTTGGTGCTGGTGGATGTGCAGCAAGATGCGCTGGACAAAGCCGCCGCTGAAATGACCGCATCGGGCGTGCAGGTGATGGCTCGCCGGGTCGATGTGTCCAATGCCTTGGCCATGGAGCAACTGGCCGCTGACGTGAAAGCCCGTTTCGGTGCGCCGCACTTGGTGTTCAACAACGCGGGCGTGGGGGCAGGGGGCTTGGTCTGGGAAAACTCGGTCGCTGACTGGGAATGGGTGCTGGGCGTCAACCTTTGGGGCGTGGTGCACGGCGTGCGCCTGTTCACCCCCATGATGCTCGAGGCTGCCAAGGCCGATCTTGGGTTTCAAGGCCACATCGTCAACACCGCCAGCATGGCCGGTTTGCTCACGCCCCCCAACATGGGCATTTACAACGTGAGCAAGCACGCGGTCGTGGCTTTGACCGAAACGCTCTACCAAGATTTGCACCTGGTGTCTGACCAGATCAGTGCCAGCGTGCTGTGCCCTTACTTTGTGCCCACAGGCATCAGCCAGAGTCAGCGTAACCGACCTGCGGACCTCGCCGCGGACAAACCCACAGCCAGCCAGTTGATTGGCCAGGCACAAAGCGACAAAGCCGTGGGCAGCGGAAAAGTATCGGCTGCCGATGTGGCCCAAAAAGTGTTTGATGCGGTGGCCAACGGACAGTTCTACATCTACAGCCACCCGCAAGCACTGGGCAATGTGCAAAGCCGCATGGAAGCCATTGTGATGGGCAACAACCCACCCGATCCCTTTGCGGCCAAGCCTGAAGTGGGTGAAGGCTTGCGCAAAGCCTTGCGCGAGGCCAAGGCTTAAAGGCCTTTTGCGGGAGTCCGGTCCTCTAAGCCGAAACGGACTTCACGCCTCAGAGCGACATGGCCATGCCAAACGTGTGGCGGTGTTGAGCCCGTCTGCAGCACCCGCTGAGGGACCAAGTCAGGGCTTGGCCTTGTGGCAAACTCGCTCGCTTGCGTGAAAGAAACCCCCCTCCATGTCCAAAATTCTGGCCCAGCTGGCCGCTGAAATCCGTATTCACCCTGAACAGGTCAAAACCGCTGTTGACCTTCTGGACGGTGGTGCCACCGTTCCCTTCATCGCCCGCTACCGCAAAGAAGTGACCGGCGGCCTGGACGACATCCAGCTGCGCGAACTGGAAGCCCGATTGGGCTACCTGCGCGAGTTGGAGGACCGACGCGCCGCGGTCATCAAAAGCATCACCGAGCAGGGCAAGATGACCCCCGAGTTGCTGGCCGCCATCGACGGCGCGCCCACCAAACAAGAGCTGGAAGACCTGTACCTGCCCTTCAAGCCCAAGCGCCGCACCAAGGGCATGATCGCCCGAGAAGCCGGGCTGGAGCCGCTGGCCGATAAGCTGTGGGCCGACCCCAAGCTCGACCCGCACACCGAAGCTGCGTCCTTTGTGCTGGCCGCTGGCGTGGTCGAAGGGGCCGACTTCAGCACCACGGCGGCCGTACTCGACGGGGTGCGAGACCTCTTGAGTGAGCGCTGGGCCGAAGATGCATCGTTGGTGCAGGCCCTGCGTGAATGGCTTTGGAATGAAGGGCTCTTCAAAAGCCAACTCACCGCCGGCAAAGACGAGAACAACGCCGATGTGGCCAAGTTCCGGGACTACTTTGACTACAACGAACCGATTGGGCGTGTGCCTTCGCACCGGGCATTGGCCGTTTTTCGCGGTCGCGCTTTGGAAATGCTGGACGCCAAACTGGTGCTTCCCGTCGAACCTGAACCGGGCAAACCCAGCATGGCCGAAGGCAAGATCGCGCTTCACCTGGGCTGGAGCCATGTGGGCCGACCCTCGGACGACCTGATTCGCAAATGCGTGGCCTGGACCTGGCGCGTGAAACTGAGCCTGTCGACCGAGCGCGACCTCTTCACCCGTTTGCGCGAAGAGGCGGAAAAGGTCGCCATCAAGGTCTTTTCAGACAATCTGCGTGACCTGCTGCTGGCCGCGCCCGCTGGCCCCCGTGTGGTCATGGGCCTGGACCCCGGCATCCGCACCGGTGTGAAAGTTGCCGTGGTGGACGCCACCGGCAAGCTGGTCGACACCTCGACCGTCTACCCGCACGAGCCTCGCAAAGACTGGGAGGGCTCGCTTTTCACCTTGGCCAAGCTGTGTGAGAAGCACCATGTGAATTTGATCGCGATTGGCAACGGCACGGCCAGCCGCGAGACCGACAAGCTGGCAGCCGACCTGATCAAGCAACTGGCCCGTCTGCGTGACGGCGTCGAGATTCAGAAGGCCGTGGTCAGCGAGGCCGGCGCCTCGGTGTATTCGGCCAGCGAGTTTGCTTCTCAAGAAATGCCCGATGTGGACGTGAGCCTGCGGGGTGCGGCCAGTATTGCCCGCCGCCTGCAAGACCCGTTGTCGGAGCTCGTCAAGATCGACCCCAAAGCGATTGGCGTGGGCCAGTACCAGCACGACGTGAACCAAAGCGAGTTGGCCAAAACCTTGGACGCGGTGGTGGAAGACTGCGTGAACTCGGTGGGTGTGGACTTGAACACGGCCAGTGTGCCCCTGTTGTCACGCGTGTCCGGCTTGTCAGGCAGCGTGGCCAAATCGGTGGTGCGCTGGCGCGATGCCCATGGCGTTTTCAAAACACGTCAGGATTTGCTCAAAGTCACGGGCCTGGGGGCCAAGACCTTTGAGCAAAGCGCCGGCTTTTTGCGCATCCGTGGCGGTGACAACCCGCTGGACATGACCGGCGTGCACCCCGAAACCTACCCGGTGGTTGAACAGATCCTCCTCAAAACCGCCAAGCCCATTCAGGACATCATGGGCCGCAGCGATGTGCTTAAAACCCTGCGGCCCGAGCTGTTTGTGAGCGACAAGTTCGGCGCGATCACCATCCAAGACATCTTGGGCGAGTTGGAAAAACCCGGCCGCGACCCGCGCCCCGACTTCAAGGTCGCCCGACTGACCGACGGCGTGGAAGACATCAAGGACCTGAAAGAAGGCTTGACTTTGGAGGGCACTGTGAGCAATGTGGCCCAGTTTGGCGCTTTTATCGACTTGGGTGTGTACCAAGACGGCTTGGTGCATGTGAGCCAGCTGGCCAACAAGTTTGTGACCGACGCCCGTGAGGTGGTCAAGACCGGTGACATCGTCAAAGTGAAGGTGCTGGAAGTCGATGTGGCCCG